>DMXI01000148.1 GCA_003483885.1 Microscillaceae bacterium | reverse complement strand
TTTGCAAATAAAAGTAATATTCGTTGGATAAAACAGAAAAAAAAACGATTTGTATTGAAACCAGCAAAGGGTCAGTGTTTTAGCAAACCGTTATCAATTTACTCTGGGTACTTTCAAATAAAAAATGAAGGCAAGTCGCTTACATCATCACAAAAAATCTCAAGGTTGGCGAAAAACCTTACAGAACTGGTTCGTGATTGCTCCTGATATCAATCCCTGGCAAGCTATTTATGTACTTACCCAACGTTTACGGAGTTTGGTAGCAGTACTTGCAGTAGTGGCTTTGATAGGCACTGGCATTACTATTTTTATTTTTTTCTTTCCTTTAAGATTACCCCAATGGTTGCCTATACTGCATAGCTTGTTACTGATCTTTTTTTCTTGTGTGCTGTTGTTTATGTATTTCCGCAAACAAGGCAATCAATTTTATCAAAGGTTTTTAGAAGAGGTACTTAAAATCCAGAATAACCAGCAAACAGTTGTCATTCCCCGAGATAAGCGAAAAATTCTCAAACAATTTGAATGGTACAGTCATGGGCAAATTCTCAAGGTAAATCTCATTGCTTTGGGAATGGCCACAATTTTTGGGCTAGCGCCTAAAAAAGTGATCAATGCGCTCAGTTTTCGAAAGAAAACGGTAAGTCAACAGATAGAACAATTAATTTTAGAAAAGCATCAACAAGTAGCCTACTACAAAACCCTCAACACCCAGAGCCAACAAATTGTACAACAATTGGAAAGAAATACGCAGGACAACCTAAAATACATCAAGCGCTTAAAAAAGGGAATGCATCGTCATTATCGACAAATTATAGAGTTACGTCGCTATTTGTGGCATATTGGTAAGGTGAGAAAACAAATACAACAGTTAAAGAAAATTGGCCATTCTGAAGTCTGGAAACAAGAACGAGTCATTAGAACCAATAAATTAGTGATGAATCATATCAAAGGTTTGGTGCAAGCGAGGTTAGAACAAAAGGAAAAACCTATAAAGTTGGCTGATGGTATGTTGGCCAAATATGGCAAAGTGTTGAAAACATTTAGAGAGCTAGGAGTAAGGTATAGCAAATTTGCAAGGCGAGTTAATAACTTTAGTTATCGCAATGCTTTAGAAGTAAAGCAAACAAAAAAACACATCAACGAGGATCAAACATTGGCAAAGGCCCTACAACTCGAAATCGATAGCCGGTTAAAAGCAATCAAGCAATTACAAGTATCGCTTCGCCAAGATGAACAAAGACTAAAAAACTGGCGAACCCAAGAAAAGCTACAACGGGAGGAGGTACGTTAGTACGTCAAAAACCTCGATCAACGATCATATGCATAGAATATTTTAAAAACGATCTATTCATTACACCCAAGGTAAAATATTTCACAATAAGATAAAATTGTGAAACCTTCGATAATTCGACACGTTTGGTGAAATAGCTAATGTTAATGAAAAATTGATTTTTTGCCTGAAACACTTATTACATTTTACCTTATAAAATATCTAAATTAAATGATTATGACTACGCTAGTTAACCCAAGCTATATTAAGGAAAGCATCATGAAAAATAAAAAGACAGCCCTTTCCAGAAGCCACCAAGCGATTATTTTGATGCAACAAGCAAAAAGATTTTTTGAATCGCGACAATACAATCAAGCCTTAAAATACTATACCCAAGTAATAGATTTAGGAACAACACTCAATAATTTAGCCTATACATTGTATATGCGAGGATGTGCTTACGAAGCAGTAGGCAATATCGAAGAAGCCTGCCTTGATTGGAATGAAGCACAAGAGCTAAACCAAATACATGCGCTTGGAGTAGACTTTATTCAACAAGCACTAGCCAAATATGAGGCTTAATAAATGAGGAATCTATTCCTCATTACTTCCTTCAACATTTATCTTTCTTAATTTCTTTATCTAAATTATTTGTTCTGAACTTTATATCAGATGTATTTTCGTGAAATTTGGTATTTGGCTTGATTATTATAATTAAAGTGCAATAATTTAGTTATTTATTTAACTAAATTGCTACACTATGCATTATAGCTATATAACAAATTTCGTAACAAATGATGCAAGATAAATCTCAAAAACCTGCGCAAAAGAATGTTACTGTTCTTATTGATGAATTGATGAATCTGGCCGAAAACCTATTCGACCGGGCAGAATATCGGAAGTGTATTACGCATTATACCAAAGTAATTCACAACAATCCTGGGTTACCTAACCTTACTTATGCATTGTATATGCGAGGTTGCGCCTACGAAGAAATAGGCGAAATCGAAAGTGCTTGTGATGATTGGCAAAAAGCCAAATCTTTAGGCTTTGAACACCCCATGGGGATCGATATCATTGATATGTCTCTTGAGAAGTACCGTCCTTGATAGTTTTACATTTTATTTTTTTTTCGTACTTTTGCCAACCATTTTTAGAGGCAATATCCTTGTAACTTTCATTCCTTTCACCTATATTATCTTCCAGAGCTATCTTTATATCTCATTGATAGCCCACACTCCTAAACCAAATCTTCAAATCAACTTATTCGCTTTCAATCATACTCTTATGGCTCATCCATATTTCAATAAGTCATGCTTGATGTTTTGATATATAAACTTTGAGTAAATGAGCGATTATACTGAAAACTTGTTTCCCAAGATTTCTCGTGCTGAAGCACTGAAGATTATGAGTCAAGCCGATGAGGCATTTGAACTGCAGCAATTCCGTAAAGCAATCCGTTTATTTAGTCAGTCATTACGGGCACCTTTGTCTGATCTGGACAAAGGGTACATACTGTATATGAAGGGCAAAGCGTATCAGGAGATAGGGGATATGGGAAGAGCCTGTCAGCAATGGAGTAGAGCCATCGAACTTGATCTTACCCAACACCCAATGGGGATAGATATTGTGAATGATGCTTATAAAAAATACTGTGTATAAATGATTCAGATTACCCTGTTTTGGTTGTGTTTGCTTGTTTAGAGCAAGATTATCTTTAAAATGATAGTATTACTTTCTTAGTTTAATATGAATACTTTTCTTTTTTTTGAACAAAAAAGAGACGTTTGGAGTTTTATGATCGACTAACTTTGAAAATTAGTACAATTACTTGTAATTTTGTAAAAGATTATAATCATTCTAAATAACGAATGCAAAATTGGGTAGCATGAGTAAAGAAACCGATATACTAGAAGAACACATAAATTCTGATTATAAATATGGATTTGAGACCAAAATTGAGACCGAGTCGGCTCCCAAGGGTCTTAGTGAAGATATTGTCAGATTTATATCTGCCAAAAAGAATGAACCAGAGTGGATGCTCGAGTGGCGACTAAAAGCCTATGCTCAGTGGCTAGAAATGACAGAACCCAATTGGCAGAATGTAGATTTCCCGAAAATCGACTATCAAGACATAATATATTACGCAGCTCCTAAAAAGAAAGCAAAATTAGATAGCCTGGACGAAGTAGATCCCGAGTTATTAAAAACTTTCGAAAAGTTGGGCATTTCTTTAGAAGAGCAAAAGCGTTTGACCGGTGTAGCAGTAGATGCTGTAGTAGACAGTGTATCCATTACTACTACATTTAAAGAAAAACTGGGCGAATTGGGCATCATATTTTGCTCAATGAGTGAAGCAGTTCAAGATCACCCTGAATTAGTACGCAAATACATTGGAAAGGTAGTGCCTGCCAATGACAACTATTTTGCGGCCTTAAACTCAGCCGTATTTAGCGATGGCTCTTTTTGTTATATTCCAAAAGGAGTACGTTGCCCCATGGAACTTTCAACTTATTTCCGAATCAATACTGCCGGAACAGGTCAGTTTGAGCGTACGCTTATTGTAGCAGACGAAGGAAGTTATGTAAGTTACCTGGAAGGGTGTACCGCACCTATGCGTGACGAAAACCAGTTGCATGCTGCCGTAGTAGAGTTGGTTGCTATGGACAATGCCGAAATCAAATATTCTACAGTACAAAACTGGTACCCTGGTGACAAAGAAGGTAAAGGTGGTATTTACAACTTTGTAACCAAGCGTGGAATTTGTGACGGGGTAAACTCTAAGATTTCCTGGACACAAGTAGAAACTGGGTCAGCAGTTACCTGGAAATACCCAAGTTGTATCCTAAAAGGGGATAACTCTATTGGAGAGTTTTATTCAGTGGCAGTAACTAATAATTACCAACAGGCCGATACCGGTACCAAAATGATTCATATTGGTAAGAATACCAAAAGTCGTATTGTCTCCAAAGGTATCTCGGCTGGACATAGCCAAAACTCTTACCGTGGACAGGTAAAGGTAATGAAGAGAGCAACCAACGCTCGAAACTATTCTCAGTGTGATTCATTACTCATGGGTGACTTGTGTGGGGCGCATACTTTCCCATACATAGAAGCCGATAATCGTACAGCGGTGATTGAGCACGAAGCTACTACTTCTAAAATTGGCGAAGATCAACTATTTTACTGTACTCAACGAGGTATAGACCCCGAAGCAGCCGTTGCCTTGATTGTGAACGGATATGCGAAAGAGGTTTTGAAACAACTACCGATGGAGTTTGCAGTAGAAGCCCAAAAGCTATTAGCCATTAGTTTAGAGGGTAGCGTTGGATAAAATTTAACAAATTGTAATACACTCCAAAAACAACGAGGATGTCACAAAATTAAATTTGAGGCATCCTCGGAGTTTTATTTGAGCAATGTTTTTCTGTATAGCTGGCATTAATCATTATAATTGAAGGTAAACTCAAAAAATTCCAAAATTTAGACTAATAGGATTCGCACATGAAAAATTATGTTTTTCAAAATGATTCTTCTCCGGTATCTTTTAATTATGATTATGCCAACATTATAGATTACCAGTGTCAGTTGGAAGCTTCTAAATATTATGTAGCTGTCAACAACGCCATTCCAAATGTTATTGCCTTTTATGAAAATCTGGACATAGACAAACTATTGGACAAGGTAAAAAATAGTTTTGGTCTAGAGGCCAGTCAAATCTGGAAATATGAGAGCTATTCTCGCAAGAAAGATAAAATTGCGGTATCCAATTTTATTCTTCACATTAAGAGAGACTTATTGTTGTGCTATGACGAAGACGACAATTATCTCAAGATTTTGTATAGCGACCAGATAGCTCAGGCTACACTCGATGAACTTACCCGCCATGTCAAAGATAGCTTTGGAGAAACCAAAGCCGAGGGTAAGATATTTTTGTTGTATGAAAATAACAATTACCTATATCTCAAAGATTTTGAGGTAAAGAAGAGTGAGCTAGATATTACCAGTAATTATAATGACGATTTTGGGCGAATTCATGATTTGGTGGTAAAGAGACTCAATACCTCTGACGATAAAGGGTTGGTGTTATTACATGGTGACCCTGGCACGGGTAAAACCAGTTATATTAGGTATCTCACTTCTTTGATTGATAAGAAGATGATTTACATTCCACCTGAATACGCGCATAAAATTGCCTCTCCTGATTTTCTTACATTATTAATTGCCAATCCAAACTCTATTTTGATTATAGAAGATGCAGAAAATATTGTAGAAGAAAGGGACGGCTACCGAAATGCCTCAGTAGCCAATTTGTTGAATGTGGCAGATGGGCTTTTGTCTGATTGTTTGAACATTCAGATTTTGTGCACCTTTAATGCACACATCAGCAAAATAGACAAGGCGCTGTTGCGTAAAGGGCGTTTGATTGCGATGTATGAGTTTGAAAAATTAGCAGCGGAAAAAGCACAGCTGCTTTCTAATAAATTAGGTTATAAAACAAATATTACGAAGGCTACAACCTTGGCAAACATTTATAACCAAGAAGAGTTAAAGTTTTCAGAGAAAGAAAGTATTAAGATAGGTTTTTAAAGCTTGGCAAGCAGGCAAACCATCTATTAATTCTTAAAATAGGAATAGTCATGTTAAAAATAAATAACTTACACGCCTCCATCGAAGGCAAAAAAATCCTTAAAGGAATTAACCTGGAAGTAAAAGCTGGAGAGGTACACGCTATTATGGGCCCCAATGGCTCAGGTAAAAGTACGTTGGCTTCAGTACTTGCTGGCCGTGAAGAGTACGAGGTAGAAGAGGGAAGTGTTGATTTTACGGGCAAGGATTTGTTAGAATTGGCTCCTGAAGAAAGAGCGGGTGAAGGTATCTTTTTGGCGTTTCAGTATCCAGTAGAAATTCCTGGGGTAACCACGATTAACTTTCTAAAAACGGCTACCAACGAGATTCGCAAATATCGCGGAGAAGAGCCTTTGGATGCTGTACAGTTTTTGAAAAGAATGAAAGAGAAAATTCAGTTGGTAAACATCAACCAGGAGCTTTTGAAAAGATCGTTGAATGAAGGTTTCTCTGGAGGAGAGAAAAAGCGTAATGAAATTTTTCAGATGGCTATGCTAGAGCCTCGTTTGGCTATATTAGATGAAACTGACTCAGGATTGGACATTGACGCTTTGCGTATTGTGGCCGAAGGAGTGAACAAGCTAAAAGGGAACGACAATGCTACCATCGTAGTAACTCACTACCAGCGTTTGTTAGAATATATTGTGCCCGATTATGTACACGTGTTGTTTGATGGACGTATCGTGAAATCTGGTACCAAAGAGTTGGCCCTGGAGCTAGAAGCCAAGGGTTATGACTGGATCAAGGAAGAAGTGGCTGCCGCTGCTCAATAATGTAGGGATATATCGTCGGCAATAGTATAATTTAGTATCTTTGAATAGGTACAATGATTACTTTGAACTTGAATTATGGCAGATAACTTTGAAGAAACCCGTCAGTCGATGAAAAACCTGGTAGAAGAGGCAAAACCGATTCTGGGACAGGAGTTTGAAGAAATATTGCTGGATCACGATATGTTTTTACAAAATGGAGGGGCAGGAGGCCATTGGGCTACTTTTTATATCAAAAATCTGATTTTTGGCGTGTACAAAGGCGTCAATACTGATAATATAAAAGGAGGAAAACAAGCAAAACTCTGCTTTAAAAGCCTACAGGAAATTAACCTGGAACAAATAAGATTGCCTTATGCAGACTGTGCCGCTGTATATGCTATCAAGAAAAACTGGAGCAATTCCGATCTGGAAGGCTGT
This sequence comes from Microscillaceae bacterium, assembly GCA_003483885.1. Taxonomy (GTDB): domain Bacteria; phylum Bacteroidota; class Bacteroidia; order Cytophagales; family Microscillaceae; genus Microscilla. The sequence continues at coordinate 14,916 of DMXI01000148.1, read as the reverse complement.
TTATTCATTGATTCTATTTTGAATAATAGCAGTTTTGATGAAGCTGATTTATATGCAGCTGATTTTTCTCGTTCCGAAATGCGTAACTGTAGTTTTAAAGGAGCCAATTTATTTAAAACCGATTTTGAGGATTGTGACCTTACTGGGGCAGATTTTCGAGGAGCCAGAATTGACACTACGACAAGTTTTAAAAATGCGATTCTGAAAGATGCCAAGATGGATAAATGAGGTTTTTATAATAAATAAGCCTATGAGTTTTTAGCAGTCTTAAAAACTTGATCCTATACTTTTGAATATTAATCAACATGAGTACCATAGATAAATTAAATCTTAAATCTACCTTGCTGGAACAATTCAAGACCTTTGAGAATGAATTGAATGGAGAAGGTAAAAAGCCTATCCACAAAATTCGCCAGCAAGCTATTCAGACTTTCGATGGTTTGGGTTTTCCTACTACCAAACACGAGGAATGGAAGTATACTAACTTAGGAAAAGTACTTAAACAAGCCTATACATTTGGTAAGCGTTCAGAATTGCAAATGGCTGACATTCAGCAATTTTTGTTGCCAAATATACCCAATGCCAACACCATAGTATTTGTCAATGGAGCATATGAACCAACGCTCTCAAACATTGTGTCTTCGGAAGAAGTATTGATCGTGAAGACGCTTGAAGAGGCTTATGATACACACGAGTCTTTGGTAGCGCCTTATTTTGGTCAATTAACCAAGACTTCGGAAGAAGCAATGATTGCGTTGAACACGGCGTTTACCAAAAATGGCATTTTTATTCACGTGCCAGCCAATAAAGTAGTGGAAGAGCCGGTGCTAATGTATTTCATTACCGATACCCGTACTGCAAATCAGGGAGCACAACCAAGGTCGTTGATTGTAGTAGAGCAAGGTGCTAAAGCTACTTTTGTAGACAAGACCGATACATTGGGAGAGAATGCCAGTTTTAACAATGTTGTGACCGAGATTGTGGTAGAGCCTAATGCCCGTGTAGAGCATTATAAGGTGCAAAATGACCACGCGCAAGCTTCTTATATAGGGACTACCCAAGTAAAGCAAGCGCAGGATAGCTACTACGCCAATACCACTATTTCGTTGAATGGGTCCATAGTACGTAATAACTTAAACGTTGCGCTGGATGGTTCTAATGTGGAAACGCACATGTTTGGTTTGTATATGCTTACGGGTAATACCCACGTAGACAATCATAGTATTGCTGATCACCTGAAGCCGCATTCAATGAGTAATGAGTTGTACAAGGGTATTATGGATGAGAGTAGTACGGGAGTGTTTAACGGGAAGATTTTTGTACGACAAGATGCGCAAAAAACCAACGCTTATCAGCAAAATAGAAACATCTTATTGTCTGACAATGCCTCTATCAATACCAAGCCTCAATTAGAGATTTGGGCCGATGATGTAAAATGTTCTCACGGAGCTACTACGGGTAATTTAGACGAAGAGGCCCTATTTTACTTGCGCTCTCGCGGAATTGCTGAAAATGAAGCTCACGCATTGTTAATCCACGCTTTTGGTAATGAAATTATTGAAAAGATTACCTTGGAGCCATTAAGAGCTTATTTAGAGCAATTGGTGATGCAACGATTGGGGGTAGACTTAAACCCTATTTCAGCAGATTTTGAATAAAGTAACCAAATTATAAATAATAGACGGCAAAACTCAAATGTGGGTTTTGCCGTTTTTTTTATAAATACATCTTGATTTTTGGAAGGCTCATAAGTCTCAAAAAAGATGAATTCAATACGTGATCTAAAAGAATAACTGTATGAAAAATATCTCTGAACCTAGGCGTTCTCAAAGACCCATCATTATTACTATCATTTGCATTCTTGGTTTTTTAGGCCTTTTAACATTGATCCCCATACTATATTCTCCGCTTTCACTAAAAGTAGGTTCCTGGTATCGTCCTTATTTGATCTTCAGCGGTCTAGTTGGTTTGGTATGTTTGCTGGGATTATGGAGAATGAGACAATGGGCACCTACTGCATATGCCTTGTATGTAATTGTAGGGCTAATAGTATCACTCTACCACAATGTATGGTCGGCACAATCCATTATAATTCCTTTGTTGGTTTGCGTGGTAGCATTTGCTTATGGCAACCGAATGAATTAAGTATAAACCAAGATTAATTTGCATTCAAATCTACCTGATTGCTAAAATTCACCTGTGGTACATGGGCAAACAAAGCCTTGATTTGCTCTTTTTGTTGTTTGGAGAAAAAGTTACCTGCCAAATTGATCTGCTTGAGATTACGCAACTTTGATAATTCTACCGGAATGGTTTGTAACTGGTTTTGTTCTAAAGATAAATATTCCAGGTTGTTTAGCTCACAAATACTGGCTGGCAAATAAGTCAGTTCATTTTCGTTTAACGATAGTTTTTTGAGTTGTTTTAGTTGACCAATACCTTGGGGTAATTCTTTGATGAAGTTATTGTATAACTCTAGACTTTGTAGGTGAAATAAAGCCGAAATATCGGGTAGATTTTTGATGTGATTATTTGCCAAATTGAGCCGTTCCAAATTGGCCAGGTCAAGCACTTCTTCTGGAAAAAAATCTAACTGATTGGCCGATAAATCGAGTACTCTAAGGTTTTGCAACTCAGCTAGTTCTGCCGGGATATCTTGCAGATTGGTTTTGGAGAGGTAGAGTTGCTCTATTTTTTCCATCTGCTCAATTTCTGGCGGCAATACATTGATCCAATTTTCACTTAGTTTGAGCTTTTTGAGATTGGGTATACGTGCCAACTCTAGTGGAAACTCTTCAAACTCGTTCCAGCGCAAGTTAAGGTATGACAAACAAGGTAACTCAGCAATTTCTTTGGGAAGCTTATCCAGTTTATTCTCGTTCAAGTAAAGGTTTTCGAGCTTGCCCAATCCAAGTACTTCAAGAGGAAACTCTTCAAACTCGTTCCACCCAAGATTGAGTGTTTTGAGCTTTTGTAGGTTGACGATATCAAACGATAAGCCGCTCAAGTAATTTTCGCTCAGATTTAAGTTGGTTAATTGGGTAAGTTGAGCCAATACTGGTGGAAAGTCTTCTATCTCGTTGAAAGCTAAATTGATGCTTTGAAGTTTTTTTAAAAAGGTGATTTCCAGTGGTATCTCGACTAATTCGTTGTTGTTGAGATCTAGTTGTTGTAGTGTAAGAAAAGGAGTGATTAACCGATTGCGCAAGCATTGTAAAATAACCTGGCCCTGGCTTTTGCTAAGTACTTCCTGAAGGGGTTTGGGAATGCCTTGCCCTTTCATCAATTCACAGGCAAGGTTGATATTATTTTCGTCACCAGTTTGTAAGAGTTGTTGAATTTTCACTGTATAATCCTTGGGATTATAAGTAGTGTAGGGGCTACTCCTCATACCCTACACCTGATTGTTTGATTGAGATGTATACATTTTGGATAGATTAAGTTTTACAAAACTTTTAAATGTCAATTTAACTTTTTTGCGAGAAAAAACCTAACCTATGCATTAACCCTGGCTTTAGAGGAGTTTTCTGAGGCAATTCAGCAAGCACATTCTGAAACTCATCCTGTCAAATAGGTGCTTCATCTTTTTTTGCTACAGGGCGCTTACGACCTTGCCTATTTTTGGTTCAAAAAAACATGCAAAGTCGTTATTTATTATTGATTTATGTTTTAACTGTTTTTTGCTCGAATCAGCTGGTTGCTCAAAACCTTACTCAGCGTATTTCAGGGCAAATTGTAGATGCAGTATCCAGACAGCCCATTATCGGGGCTACAGTTACTGTGTTAAATACTCAACCATTGTTGGGTGGAGTAACTTCGGCAGATGGAAGGTTTACTATTGCAAATGTCCCCATTGGGCGTCATGATGTTCAAGTATCATACATTGGTTATGAAACCGTAGTCCAAGAGAGTATATTGGTGACCTCTGCTCGGGTGTATAACTTAAACGTGTTGCTGAAAGAAACAACCGAAAATCTAGAGTTGATTACGATTAAAGCTGGACAAAACAAGGAAGCACTGAATACCATCGCAAAAGTAAGTGCCCGCTCGTTTTCGCTTGAAGAATCTACCCGTTTTGCGGGAGGTTTGAGTGACCCTTCGCGGGTAGCCTATAGCTTTGCCGGAGTTACTTTTGGTGCGGCTCAAGACAATGGGGTTGTAATCCGTGGAAATTCGCCCACGAAAGTTTTATGGCGGATAGAGGGGGTAGAGGTACCCGGGGCCTCACATTTTGGAGGAGGTAACTTGGCAGGTGCAGGCTTGATTACCATTTTTAGTTCAAATGTTTTGGGAACTTCAGACTTTCTTACTGGGGCTTTTCCAGCCGAATATGGGAATGCTACCTCGGGAGTTTTTGATGTTAATTTTAGAGCGGGGAGTCAAGACCAAACAAAGTACGCGCTTCAGTTGGGTGTTTTAGCGGCTGATGTGGCGATAGAGGGGCCTTTGAAAAAAAATAGTAAAGCCTCTTATTTGGTTAACTACCGACATGGGTTTATTGGGTATTATGGCCGTTTGGCAGGAGGAGTAGCCCCTGATTATCAGGATGTATCATTTAAATTAAATTTACCTACAGCACAGGCGGGTAATTTTTCTGTGTGGGGAATTGGTGGATTAAGCTCGTTATTTAGTCCTTATCAGAGGTATAAAGAGGAGGAGGAAGAAGATGGAACCATAGAAATCGAGCAACGTGAAACCGAAAGTGATTTTCAGGAAGATGATATTGATTTTGATATGGCAGCTGTGGGAGTGAGGCACGAATTATTATTGAGTAAACGGTTGTTGCTCAATAGTTCATTGGCTTTCTCTACTAATGGGTACCAATCAGAAGCTAAGTGGTTTACACCCGAAAGTCCGACCTCTAATAATGGTATACTTTCGCCCTATACAAGTTTACAAAACCGTGAGTCTAAATTTACATTCACCAGCAATTTATCGTATAAATTTTCGCGAGGCATTAGCAATACTACTGGAATCATTGCTGATTATCTTACTTACAAGGCAGTAGCCCGTCAGGCCAATCGCCCTGAACAACCATTACAAGAATTTGTGAATACTACTGGCAACACTTATTATTTACAAGCATATACCCAGTCCGATTTTCAACTTACTTCTGCTTTAAGTTTTCAGGTAGGGGTTAATCTAGGGTATTTTGGCATCAATCAGGAAGTGACTTTAGAGCCAAGGGCTGGTCTCAGTTGGCAATTTTTACCTGCGTTTACCTTGGGATTTGGCTACGGAAGACATACCCGGCGAGAAGAACTTAAGGTGTATTTCTTTGATTATCAGGCAACTGATGGAAGTATACAAACCAATGAACCGCTCAAACGTCTGAAAGCAGATCATTATGTGGCGAGCCTCAATTGGCAGATTACTCCCAATTTAAGGTTAAATATAGAAGGTTATTACCAAAGATTGTTTGATGTACCTGTAGCCAGTGATAGTTCTTATTCGTTGATTAATTATACCCAACTTTGGGAACTTGATCGACAATTGACTAACGATGGAACTGGTGAAAATTATGGCATTGATGTGACATTTGAGCAATCTTTTCATAACAATTATTACTATTTAATCACTACATCTTTCTTTGATTCAAAATATATAGGAGGAGATGGGGTTGAGCGAAATACGCTTTTCAACCGAGGATATGTGACTACCTTGACGGCGGGTAAAGAGTTTGTTATTCGTAGTCGTAAAAAGAAGCGTCTTAAGTTCTTGGGATTGAATATTAATGCAACTTATATGGCAGGGCAAAGAAATACGCCATTTATACAAGATCAAAGTATAAGAGAAGAACGAGTAGTGTTGGATTACAGGCGTTTGTATACGGGGCAAAACCCACCCGAGTTATGGATAAATTACGGTATTACTTACAAAATAAATAAAGAAAAAAGCACTGTTACCTGGGGGCTGGATATGCAAAACGGCATATTTACCGAACAACGACAGGGGTATGAATATAATTTTGTAACCAATAGTGTACAAGAAAGGAAAGTCTTGTTTTTGCTTCCCAATCTGTATTATAAACTAGAGTTTTAACGCTCCAGAATTAGTATCATGAGCTTGAACCCGATAAAACGTTTTTTTACCCCTAAATTATTATTATTGCTGGCTCTGTATGCCATTGGTTTGCAACTGATAATAGATTTTTCTAGTTGGATTAATGGTAATCAATCAGGATTTGCTATATCAGAAACCCTACGCGATTTTTTGGTCAATTACCCTAATGTATTATTACTGTGTTATTTAGATTATTTGTTAGTGAAAAACCTGGACAAGTACTGGCCTTGGCATTTCAAGCGATGGGTACTAGTGCGTGTGGTGGCAGAGATTATTACAGGAGCACTTATTGTAGGGCTATTGGTGGTAGTAGTCAATGTAGGTATTTATTTGATAAGTGGGTCAGAAACCATTACCCTTAATGCTGTATTGAATAGTGTGGTTATAGGAGCGATTGCTAATCTGGTGCTCTTACCTGCAGTAGAGTTTTATTTTCAGTATGTACGTCGTTACGAAACTGCTTTGGACAATGAATGGCTCAAAAAAGAAAATGCGTATTTTCAATATGAGCTGCTCAAAAATCAACTCAATCCTCATTTTCTATTCAATAGCCTAAATACACTCTTATCTTTGATTACGATAGATCAATTGAGGGCAAAAGACTTTGTTCGGAAGTTGTCTCATATCTATCGCCATGTGCTCGAGTACCGTGAACAAGAGTTGATTCCTTTAACAAAAGAGTTAGAGGTACTCAAAGATTATATTTTTTTGCTGCAAATTCGGTTTGGCCACAATTTTCAAGTATCACTGGATATACCGCAGGTTTCTCCCCAAGTACAAGTAATACCTATGGCATTGCAAATGTTGTTAGAGAATACTGTAAAACACAATATGGTGCTTGAGCACAAGCCTTTGAAGGTACGTATCTTTTCTACTGAGGATTATATCATCGTAGAAAACAGCTTACAACCCAAAAAAAGCCAGGTATCCTGGGGAGTGGGCCTAAAAACGATCCAATCACGATACAAACAGTATCACAAAAGTGTAGAAATATACAAAGATGAACATATATTCTGTGTTAGTTTACCATTGTTATGAAAGTAGTTATTATAGAAGATGAGTGGCTAGCCCAGCAAGAGCTGATGAATATACTTGCTGAAATAGACCCTGCCATAAAAGTTGTTGCTTGCTTAAAATCGGTGACTAAGAGTGTAACTTGGCTAAAAACTCATGCTGATGAGTACGATCTATTGCTGATGGATATTGAGTTGTCGGATGGGCAGAGTTTTGAAATTTTTGAACAAATAACCATAGAACATCCGGTAATTTTTTTAACAGCTTATGACGAGTACGCAATCCGGGCTTTTAAGGTAAATAGCATCGATTATTTGTTGAAACCTATAGCCCAGCAAGAATTGAAGAATGCACTCCTAAAATACCAAAAAGTCACCAAACGAACCACTGATATTTCTTTGCCCAATCTTCAACAATTACTTCATTCGGCCAGAGGTATATACAAGGACCGTTTTATGATCCAAATTGGAGATACCTATCAATCTATACCTGTGGACGAAATTGCTTACTTTTTTTCGGATGAAAAAACTACCTATGCAGTAGTACATAGTCAGCAAAAATTTTTGTTAGACCAATCACTCAATGAACTACAAACCAAACTTGACCCTCATCAATTTTTTAGGGTTTCTCGCAAATACATTGTCCATATCCGCTCTATCAAAAAAGTCTCTAAATATTTTCATAGTCGTTTAAAGCTCAAACTTAAATTGGCTATTCCAGAGGATATATTGATTAGTAGGGCCAAAGTATCCGCTTTTTTGGAGTGGATGGATGGGTAATGGCTAAGAAGCATACTGTTGTCTTTAGGGTTTTAGAGAAGGAAATAACGAAATATGTCGGTTCGCTGTAATATTCTGTAAGTTTTGCGACTCATAGGATAAAAACAACATACAAATGAGTGAATATATGAACTTAACCATTGCCGAAAAATTTTTAGTATTGGTTCTAAAAACGGACAAGCCTACCTACAAAGTATCTGACATGCAACGAAATGCGGGCATTATTGCAGGTGTTTTGTTAGACCTACAGGCACAAGAGCACATCCAATTGAGGGACAAAAAAATTCGAGTGTTAAATCCCAATACTCGCCTTTCTCCTATACATCAACAGATATTAGAACGCATTGCATCTTCCTCTAAAGAGCGAAAACTTTCTACTTGGTTTTTCAAATTACATCAGCCTGTCAAAAACTATCGCTTTGGCTTATTGGAACGATTAGAGTCAAAAGGCTTGGTGAAAATTGAACACAAAAAGACTTGGTTTGTAAAATATAGGCAGGCTTATCTTACCAAAGAAAACGAACAACGACAATTATTGCAAGGCCTTAAGCAAGCGGTCAATCAGCGTTATCCCGATGACGAAAGTATGGTATCATTGTTAGTGTTGATGGTGATGGGGCGTATGTATAAATTGGTGACTGAAGATAAAAGACAAGTAAAAGAGCTACGTCAAACCCTCAAAGATCGCTTTGTGGATCACTTGTTCTGTATAGAATTGGAAAAAAGCTATAGAAACCTAGAAGCAGCGGCGAGTGGCTAGTGGAGGCTTTATTAGTTTATCAACGTTGATCTTGAGTTGTTTTTTTACCTTACCATTCCAGGTTTGTAGTGCAATCGCGTAATTTTCTCTTGCTGGCCTTTGGTCTTACTGAAAGGAGACCAAAGGTGCTTGAACAACTTTCCCGCATTACGTTTATCTTAGGATGAAACGGTTTCCAACCTGTGATTGGCTTTTTTGGGTCTCCCTACAGTAAGACCCAAAAACTTGTGGCGGTTTAGTCCTGATAGGTTTCTAAAACCCCCGCCTTGCGGGATTGTAAACTGTCAGGACTTTAGGATTTACCTGTTTAGAATTGTGAATGGATAAGCCTATCTTTATAAAAAAATAAAATCCTGCAAATGAAAGAATTTGAATCGGTAGAAGATGCTTTTCGCTGGTTTTTAGAGAATAAATTTCCTGAGTTACCTACTGAGGATAAAATTAAATTGAGAGATGCAAAGTATTGCTTTTATAAAGAAGGAAAAAAAGTGTCCGAAAAGCGAATGAAGCGTATTATGAGCGAATATGGGAATTTTAAAGTGATTTTTCGGTTAGGAAATTAGTAAGAATTACATCATAAATATTTTTAATAACTGATATTTAATCCCTATATTTACCTTGTATTTCGAGTGAAATATAGCCCAAGAGATGCTTGAATTGGAACCTCACACCTCAAGGGCTTGTATAAACATAAATGCTTATGACATGCAAGATAGTCAAAACTTGAATGGGCAGGAAACCTATGCCCCGAAAGAAACTTTTCCAACCCCCAACTCAATGCAGCTGGTCATGCTCCAAAAAAGCATCCATGCTCGGCTCGAGCGCTTGGTCTTTGAGGCTGAAGAACCGCTCAATACTTACCCCAAACCTTATAAACCCTTGGACAAAGCCGCTGCTCAACAGCTAGAAGCGCGTTTGCAAATGCTGCACGATGAGGTGGCTTACTTGATCAATGAAGTAAAACTTTGTGCGTTTTTGCGAGGTTTATAGATATTTCTGGTCCTGACAAGTTTTCAAAACCCCTACTATGTGAAATTGTAAACTGTCAGGACTTTAGGACTTAATTACTCCAACCTGTAATAAATCTCCCATTTTGCCTACCTATGAGAAAACCACCCTATAAATTCATATGTACGACATCAAACGAACTTCTATTCAGGGCGACTATTCGCTCATCCAAGGTGATCAGGAAATCTTTGTGTTCAAAGCGAGTAAAATGCTCTCAAGTACCTCGGAAGCTTATTATATGGGCCAACGTATCGAGATCAATAAAAAAGGCCCTTTTTCGCGAACCCATCAGGTGTTTAGAAGTGGGGAGTTGATCGCAGAAATTGTAGTAGATTGGCTCTATAACTCGACCATTCATATTCGAGATTTGGACGGAAATCCAAAACGTTTGTCTTTCAAGAGGCGAGGCTTCTTTACCCCAACTTTTGATTTGATATGTACCGATCCAACCATCAAGTTGCTTTCCATGGATTTTAAACTACGGATGGAAAAAATGAACATTACCTATCGCCTGGATGTGGCCCCTATTGGAGAAGAAATGTTTGACATGCCCGAATTAATCATTTGCTGTATGCACGCGTTACGTCGTTATCGGCGAAATGTATCCAATGCCTAATAAAAATCCTTTTCTGGGATGTGTGCCTATTTTAAGTAAAGCAGTAGGGTTAAACTGAGGAGCACTGATGCAGGAGTTCATCGTACTTTTAGTTGTTCTAATCTGTAATAAATCTTCTGTTTTGCCTACCTATGAGAAAATTACTTTATAAATTTATATGTACGATATCAAACGAACTTCTATTCAGGGCGACTATTCGCTCATCCAAGGTGATCAGGAAATCTTTGTGTTCAAAGCAGGTAAAATGCTCTCAAGTACCTCGGAAGCCTATTATCTGGGCCAACACATCGAGATTAGGAAACAAGACTCTTTGTCGCGAACCCATCAGGTTTTTAGAGATGGGGAGTTGATTGCAGAAATTGTAGTAGACTGGTGGCACGCTAATGCGACGATTCGTGTGCAGGATTTGGCAGGAAACTTAAAAAGTTTATCTCTGAAAAGACGAGGAATGTTTTCGCAAACCTTTGATTTGGTATGTCAAGAACCAGCCCTCAGTTTGTTGACGATAGATTTTAATTTGCGTATCGCCCAATTAAACTTTACTTACAATCTTCGGGTGCCTTCTGCGGGAGCAAAGCTGTTTGATATACCAGAACTGATCATTTATTGTATGCATGCCTTACGCCGTTACCGAAGAATGTCGGGTAATGGATAAAACAAGCCCTTCTTTTTCTTGGAACTCTTTAGAAGGGCTTGATGGGTTTACTAGAAAAATAACTTAACCCCCAACTTGGCAAAAAACGGGGTGCCAGGAGTAAAGTGGATTTCAGAAATTGGATTGGCCTCATTTTGCAAGCGAGACTCGGTATCAAACTGTGCTTCGTTCCAATCCTGGTTCAATAAGTTTTGGGCCGAAAAACTAATCTCAAACTTTTTGCGGGTATAGTTCAAGTTGGCATCCAATAGAAAATACCCTAAGGCCACTACACTATTGTCTTCATTGGCGGGGCGATCATCCATAAATCGATAACGCACACTGCCATTCCAACCCGATTTGGTTTTAAAAGTAAGCCCTCCGATGCTGGTAAACGAGGGAGCCAGAGGAATCAAGTTTTCTCCTTCGGGCGCTTCTTGGCTACGAGCTTGAGTATAGTTTACATCCACATCGGCATACAGCCAAGGTGTCATTTGGTAGCGCAGCGATACATCTACCCCCAAGCGACGGGTTTCTCCACTGGGTTCTACAATCCCTTCGTCGCCTACATATACAAATTCCTGCTCAAGATCTAGCCACCAACCCGTGAGCGATACATACATATTAGGAAATGGCTTTAGATTAACCCCTACGTCTACTCCTAATGCCCTTGGCAAAATCTGGCGACCCTCTTGAGCTACGACTACTCGCGTATCGTTAGAATGAAATCCAAGTCCTGACTTAGCAAAAAACTGTACCCGATCATTAAGCGTATAGTTGAGCTGAAGCTTGGGACTTACGATGTTTTGAGTTTGGTTTTGGCGTTGAAAACCAGCACTAAGCGCATCTACATATTCAAAATCAAAATGATCTACCCGTACTCCAATATTAGCCGACAGGCTTTTATTGAATTGCCAAGTTTCGTTGATAAAAGCAAAAATATTGGTCTCCAATACATTGCCCAAAGCAATGCGACTCAAGGTAGTACTTCGCCCCAAAGAGCGGGAAAGCTCGTTGTCTCGTACGTCATCTCGACGAATACCTGCGCCCAAGTGGTGTTGTAAGGTTTTTCCAGCAAGGGCCGATTCCAGGTAGTAATTGGTTTGGTAACCAAAAATATTACGGTTTTCCTTTTGGCGAATCTGGTCCCCATTGATGGGATCGTTCAAAAAGAAGGTAAAGTTGGAATACAGCTCAAAATTATAATTGATGAAGTAAGCCTGGTTTTCCCAAATACCCCCGTTATCTTGGGTTTGCTTGAGTTTTACCGATACTTGGGTACGGCTGGTGCTTCCTCCTTCGGTATCATCTATGGCACCCCATCGGGTAATCAAGCCTTGCTGAACAGCCCTTTCTGGAATTTGCCCAGAGGCATCCCATTGGCTGGTAAAAGTAGAAGCTTGTACCGTCAATATTTTATCGTCGCTTAGGTATTGGTGAAATTTGGCCATTACATTTAAGCGGGTAAAGTTTTGTGGGCTTTCAAAATAACCGGCTGACCCCATATATTCAGTCGCCAGGTAAGCACTTTGTAAGTTTTCTTTCCTTCTTTTCTCCCCTAATAAATCTACCATACTTACCAAACGATAAGTATCAAACTGGCCAGCTTCTAATAATACGCTGCTATTTTGAATAACATCTTTGGTTTGAAAAGCTACAAACCCAGCCGTGGCAAAGTTACCCTTGTCAGCGTTATACAGCCCTTTTTCGAAATGTACTTGCTCTACTGTTTCGGGAATGACAAAATGTAAATCGGAATAACCTTGACCGTGGGCGTGTGATACCATATTCACAGGTAAGCCATCTACCGAAAGGTGGATGTCGGTGCCGTGGTCAATGTCAAAACCACGCAAAAATATTTGCTCGGCCTTACCACCTCCCGCATGTTGCGCAATAAAAAGCCCTGGCACAATGCGTAACACATCTTGTGAAGATTGAGTAGGGCGCAACAAAATATCTACACTGCTTAGTGTGTTGAATTGTTTGGCTCCCATGGCTTTTTGGGGAGAAACCGTAATTTCGGAGAGCATCAAGCTACTGGCTTTCAGCTGTGTATTTAATTGGACACTTTCATTGTCTTTAATGGTGACCTTCAGTTGTTGACTCTCGTAGCCAACATAAGAAATTTTGATCGTGTACTGCCCTGCCTCTAATTGGTCAAAGATATATTTCCCAAAAATATCGGTTACAGCACCTTGGTTAGTTTCCAGAATAACAACAGTAGCCCCAGTGAGCGGTAAATGATCGTTGGCACTACGTACACTTCCTTTGATAGAACCTTGGTGGAAGGCTAGCAGTTGCCCAACACATCCTAGAATAAGTGAAAAGCTGACTAAACAGCGTTTTAGAAAGTACATTCAGGTAAAGTTTTAAAAGTTTTATTCTACTAATGAAAGTTATTGCGATGTTGAATAATGAATTACAGCCAAGATCTTTAACAGAACAGGTTTTGAGTGCTGATTTCGAGATTGATTAGTCGAAACAGAGCTCACTACAATAAAGCTGTAAACCTGATAATCGCTTTAGCATTATGATGAGCCAAAAGTAACCACTTTCAGCTATATCCTAAAGTTTGAGCTGACTTCATACTATTAAGATAGAAAGGGTTAATTTGTAATGATTTACTCTGTTTATATCTTTTGCAATAAAGCTTTGATCCGTTGAGCAGTAACTAGCCCAAGTTCTTGCGCACCTTCTTCAGCCATTTTGAGGTATTTTCTGGCATACTTAGGGCGATTATTGGCCCAATAAATTTCTCCTAAATGATATAAAATATGAGGCTCCAAACCCTCTGCTTTGGGAGTGACCTGTTGCTGAATGATTTTGTAAGCTTCTTGGGGATTGCCCTTTTGCAGTAGGGTCCAAGCCAATAAATCATAAGACCCAGGAATAGGGCGGTTTTTGATTTCTTTGTTGGCCAATTGGATGGCTTTTGGGTAATTTTTAAACTCCTCGGCTTCAAGGGCTATTCGGTAGGTATCGTACATCGCACCATAATCATCTTGGCTGGTAATAGCCATAAACTTTTGTAAGTTTTTTTGTTTTGCGGCTAAATTGCCCTCAAAATCGGCTAACTCAGCCAGAAGCAGGTACAAGTCAGGTGCAGTTTTTTGTTGTTGTAAGAAGTGGATAATTTTTTTTGCTTCTGCAATATTTTTATCATAAACATACGCTAACCAGGCAATACCTTTAAGTGCGTGAGCATAAGAAGGATTGGCTTTTAGTACTTTGAGATAAGCCTGATAGGCATCTTGCGGCCGATTGGCATGCATATACATATCTCCCAAATTGGCCAATGACCAGCAATACAATTCTTTGCCGTTGTTTTTGATTCGCTCAAAAGCTTTCTCCATTAATAAAATGGCTTCCGCAAGATTTCCCTGATGATCTTTGAGCTTGGAAGCGCGTATGAGGTAGTCAAATGTATTTTTGTTTTCAATGCTTTGTAACATGCTAACTACATTTAAATCGTACCCCAACTCTAAATAAATATCAATCAGAAGTAGTTGGGTTTCAAAAGCTTGCCCGCCAATTTTTTGTGCTTTTTGGGCATATTTCAAGGCCTGCTGGAACTTGTGTTGGGTAATAGAGTTTTGAGCCAATGCCAGGTAAGTACCAGCTTTAGGAACATAGGTAGATTTCAAAATGTGATGATAGATACTGTCTGCTTGATGAAGGCTGGCAATATTGCCCGTGAGACGAAAATCTTGTCGAAGCAAGCTGGCTAATTTTCCCTGATAAATTAGATTTTGTGGTTGTTCTTTGTGCTTTCTTTGCCAAAAATCCCAAGTTTCTACAGGCGATGTGGCATGTACCTTGGTTTGTTTGGTAAGATATGATTTATAATCATTCGCTTGAGTAATTGGTGGAGGTGTAGAGCAACTACATAAAATACCCAGGCTTACCAGCAAGGTAAGCGACAATAATGTTTTCATAAGATGATGGAATTTGATGATGATAGGGAAAAGGTAAGGACAAGGCAAAGGCCATGTCCTTAGCCATTTTTAGTGAGGTGTAGCCAAATAAGGAAACGTATTTGAGA
>DMXI01000452.1 GCA_003483885.1 Microscillaceae bacterium | reverse complement strand
CCGCGAAATGGGCGATTTATTGTTACCCTTGTTACAGCAGCGCTATCATAGTACGCCGCTTTGGCTACACGGCGGGGTAAGCCGCAAAAAACGGGACCAAATGGTAGAAGATTTTCAAACCAAACCTCAGGTAAAAACGATGCTTTTGTCGCTCAAAGCTGGAGGAACCGGACTTAACCTTACCCAAGCCAGTAATGTCATTCATTATGACTTGTGGTGGAACCCAGCGGTAGAAAACCAAGCCACGGATCGGGCTTATCGAATTGGCCAAAAAAATAATGTGATGGTGTACCGAATGATCACCGAAGGTACTTTTGAGGAAAAGGTTAACGAAATGATTAAAGACAAACAAGAGTTGGCCGACCTAACGGTAAGTACGGGGGAAAACTGGATAGGAAACCTGAGTAACGAAGATTTGAAAGATATCTTTGAGTTGGGGTAGAGAAGAGAGTATCAGACATCAAAAGCAACAATAAAAAGCAGCCATTCGATCACGATTTAGCCGCTTTTTATTGTTGTTTGTTGAAAAAATTAGTTAGCGGCTAAATTGATCCTGTTAATCGCCCTGGCTAAGCTTGATTTTCCACTAATCTCGCTATCAATTTCATCTTTGGCCGGTTTATAAATGATCCGACTAATTTTTTTGAGCATTTTACCCTCATTAGGCGTAATATTGAAAGTTTCGTCATTATTGATTCGTCGGATCAATTGATCAATAAAGGCAATTTGAGCATCTACTGAACTTGTGTCGAGGGTGCCACGCTGACTAATACCAGAACCTTGTTCGTGCTGAGCGATCCTTCTATCTCTTTTGCTACCCAATGCCGCTAGCACTGGTTCTAAACGTTCAACAGATTTGGCTTTATCGGCTGGTTTATAAGGTTTACCTTCATCAAACGCCCGGATAAAACGATACAGCCCGTGCCCTCCTGCACCCTTTTGGTGCACCATGCTTTTTAAGTTAAGCTGAAGTTCTCCAATGTGCCCAGTACTCAATTGAACATTGATTTTCATGTCTTGATAACCCGTATCGGTAAATGAAGAGCCTATGGTGTTTTTTATCCGGTATACTTCAAATACCTGCGAAATATATTTTTGGCCTTGTACCAAGTCAGTTACTGAATCGAAAACCAACGTACCTCTTACCAAATCTAATATACGACTGGCATCACGGCCATACTTGTCATGCTGTTTTTCGTGTGCTCGTTCCCAACCTTTAATGCTAGAGGCTTTAGCTTTTGCAAACTTTCCTCCTCGTTGAAACATAGCCGCTACCTCTTCCAGTTTTTGATCAAACTCCATTAGTGACAGGTTGGCCTGAATAAAAAGCTGTTGTAATGCTTCATCATCGGTCAAACCGCTGTCAAGCGAAATCCCCTGGTGTAGTTTGCCTCGTTGATCTTTTCTGGCTCGTACCCTGTTACGACTCATTTGGTCAATGTATTTTGCTTTAAGCACCGGGTTATCGTCGAGTTGCTGCATAATATCGGGGTATACTGTTTGCGACAACGTCTTATTCATTTTACTTGCACTCATTCTTCTACTTCTGGGCAACTCTACATATTCAGGCGCCATAAAAGGCCTTACTTTCAGGGCCAAATCAGAAGGAGCCATTGTATTAGGATCAAGGTCTTGTTGTTGCACCAAGTATTTCATAATGATCCCATGTAAATCAACTGCCGAAATTTGAAAGTTTGAGTCTAGTTGAAGGAGTAAGTCTTGTACGTGGGCAAGTTTGGAAGCCACATCTTTGCGATTAGGGTTAAACCTGATCAGTGGGCGTTGGCGGGCTTTATGACGTTGTTGTCCTCGATTAATATTTTGATGTCTTGATTTAATAGGTTGTTGCCCTGATGAAATGGAAGATTGTTGACTAATGGCATTATTAGTACCGCTTGAGCTGCTATGCTCAGCACCTTTTTGAGTGTAATCTGGCATCTCCTTCTAAATAATAGTAATTTATTGATTTACAAAAATGTGTTCGCAATCGTGGGTGTTCAAAAATGAGGATATAAGCAGGGAAGGAAAGGAGGTTAGAACCTGTAAATATATAAGTCTTGTTGGGTAGGTTTGTAATGAAAGAATTTCAAATCTTTTTGTGTTTTGTTACTCCATTGGTTCGTCTTTTTGACTGTGGAAGAAATCACCATCTTGATTTATCGCATTTACCTTTTTTTGTATTTGAGCGGAGTGTCACCAAAACCTTGTCCTAGCAGACAAAAGCTACAGGTGGCGTTGCACTTAAACACCTACAGTGGGTAAATAAAACTTTTCTATAGGTTGCATTTTCCCTTACACAATTCTTTCTTTGACTATGCAAAACATCGAACTTTCGGAAGTGGCCCGTTTGGCGGTACATTATGTAAATACAACCAGTCGACACATCTTTTTGACGGGTAAAGCAGGCTCGGGCAAAACCACATTGCTTAAGTACATCATCCAAAATACTTTTAAAACCACCGCAGTAGCTGCTCCTACTGGCATTGCGGCGATCAATGCTGGAGGAGTAAGCCTACACTCGCTATTGCAACTACCGATTGGAAGTTTTGTGCCTGAAAACCAGGAGTATACCTCGGCAAGTGCCCGCCGTAGATTTTATACTCCCAAGACAGTACTCGAGGAACAAAGAATAGGTAAAGAAAAGCGCAAACTACTCCGAAAGTTAGAACTTTTGATCATTGACGAGGTGAGTATGTTACGAGCCGATTTGCTGGATTGTGCCGATCTTATTTTGCGTAATATTCGCCGGGATAGCCGCCCTTTTGGTGGGTTGCAAGTGCTGTTTATTGGCGATCTCAACCAGCTACCACCCATTGTACGCCCCGAAGAGTGGGACGTGTTGCGTAACTATTACCAAACCGTGTTCTTCTTTGGTGCTCGGGCCTTGGCCAATACCCCGCCTATCTATATTGAATTGGACAAGATTTACCGCCAATCAGATCAGCGTTTTGTGCAATTGCTCAACCGCTTGCGCGATAATCAACTTTACGATGAAGACATTGCCCTACTCAACGAACACTATGATGACACTTTTGCCAAAGATGCCAAGGAAGGCTATATCAACATTACTACCCATAACCACCAGGCCGATACGATTAACCAACGAGAACTGGGACGAATTTTGTCGTCTATGCAAAAGTTTACCGCTGAGGTGGAAGGTGAGTTTCCGGAAAACTTATACCCTTGTGCGGCCAAACTGGAACTCAAAAAGGGCGCTCAGGTTATGTTTATCAAAAATGATTCTGGCGATGCTCCTCGCTATTACAATGGCAAGATTGGTAAAATCGTAGTGCTGGAAAAAGATACCATTGGGGTAGAGGTAGAAGAAGCGAATACCCCAGAAAACGACCAAAATAGCGATCAAAAACGAAAAAAGAAGCGGGTAATTTATGTAGAGCCTTTTGCCTGGGAGAACAAACGCTATCATGTAAACAAAGAAACTGGGGAAACCGAAGAAGAAATCATTGGCTCTTTTATCCAGTACCCACTCAAACTGGCCTGGGCCATTACGGTGCACAAAAGCCAGGGGCTTACTTTTGATCAAGCCATTTTGGACCTTTCTAAAACCTTTGCGCCAGGGCAAATGTATGTGGCCCTTTCTCGCCTTACAGGACTAGAAGGGATGATTTTAGCCTCGCCCATTCCTCGCCGCCAAATTGCCCAAGACCCCGTGCTCAAAAACTTTCAGCGCCAAAAAGCTTCGGCTGATACCCTGAGTGAAAACCTAGAAAAAGAACGACAGCGTTTTTTGCAGCAATTTGCCATGAAAGCCTTTGATTTTAGTGCCTGGGAGAAAATGCTCCACGATCATTTGGCCTCGTTTGACAAAGATGAAAACCGCTCTGCCAAGCAAGCCTACCAAGGATGGACCGAAGCAATCCTAGAGGAGTTTAGACCGATGAAAGAGGTGGGAGATAAGTTTATGCGACAAGTAGTCAAAATAGCCCGTCAGCCCCAAACCGACGAAACCAATCAGCATTTGCAAGAGCGGATTGGCAAGGCTGCAGCTTACTTTTTACCACAAATCAAAGACCTGTCTAACAAATTTGAATTGCATAAAAAGGAGGTAAACCAAAAGAAAAAGGTGAAAAAATACGTCAAAGAATTGATAGAAATCCAGCAAGGTTTGATTGAGATCAACAAGCAAATCGTAAAAACCGAATTGCTGTTTAGCAGTGTGGCCAACAACGAAATGCTGAGTAAAGAATCACTGGAAAATGCCACGGCTTACAAAGAACAAATAGACAACTTTGCCGAAGCCCAAAACGTGCCCAAAAATTCGACCCATGAGATTACCTTTGAGCTATATCAAAGTGGCAAAAGCATAGAAGAAATTGCCATAGACCGAGGACTAACCCCTACCACCATCGAAGGACATTTGGCTAAGTTTGTAGCCAGTGGGAAGCTCGCCGTCACCGATTTTATGCCCGAAAAAGACGTGGAAATTATCATTGCCAAGGCCAAAGAGTTAGGCCATAATCAACTCAACCCGCTCAAAGTAGCACTCAACCACACTTACGAGTTCCCTCAACTCAAAATGGCCATTGCGCATCAAAAGTTTTTGGAAAGTAAATAAGGGTTAGTGGTGGATGGTCAATGGTTAGTTTTTCAAAAAAGATTTGCATTAATCTTTTGTTGATGTTTAAGCGTAGTGTCGCCAACAAAAATTGCCCCCAAGAGCAAAGGTTGTGGGTGACGTTTCACTTAAACACCCGCAACGGTGAAAATCTCTTTAAAATAATCACTGAGACCATCCACCATTACAATTTACCGCAGCATCAGCATCCGTTTGGTTCGCTTTTTATCATTTACCCGCAGTTCATAATAGTACATGCCGCTTACTACTCGACGGTTAAATCCTGTTTCGCCGCTCCAAACAACGGTTTTGTTTCCAGCGCTTTGGAAGGCATCTACCAGTATATGGATGAGTTGCCCTTTGGCGTTGTAGATGGCTAAACGTACTTGAGAGTCCTCATCGAGGCGATAGCGGATCGAGGTCAGTTTGCGAAAGGGGTTAGGGAAGTTTTGTTCCAACGCAAAGCCATCAGTAGACGGAATACCAAAGGGATTGGCATAACGCGTGCTAAAAACCCCTCTGCCGTGAGTTGCTACCGCCACAAATCCATCCGTAATACGGGCCTGAATCATTTCTACCACCGCATTACCAATGGTGTTTTGCCCTTCCTGAGTCCATACTGTACTTGAACCATTGATGGTACTTGTTGAGAATAAGCCAACACTGGTACCTGCCAAATAGGCTTTGGTTTGGTTAGCCAGGGGCAAAATGGTGATCCAACGAATCGAAGGGCCTGCACCAGAGCCGTCAGGGTTTTCTTCTAGATTCCCTCCAATCATAGTCCAGGTTTGGCCTCCATCGGAGCTATGAAATATACTGGGGATATTATAGTTAGAAAAAACTACCATGACTTCGTCTTTGTCCAGGGGGTTGAGGGCAACACAACTGATATAACCTCCAATGGGAAAACTACTGCCTGTAATATCAGTGCGAGCGCGTTTACTTACATCATTGGTATTTTGCATTTTATACAGTTTACCGTTATTAGTGCCATAATAAAGGGTGTTCTTTTCTACCACTGACAAGCTCAATGCCGTAATGCGATCGTCAGGATTGGGCAATTGATCAATGATGCGCCAATTGGTAGAAGGTTTATCGTTGCTTCCCAATTTGATATCGCTAATATTGGAGTTATACCAAAGTGTATCAGCTGCTGGCAGATACATTTCAAATTGGTTTTCGGGGTTGATGATAAATGGATTGACAAAATCATAGCCCACCCCATTGGCAGGGTCTATTCGGGCAAAACCTTCATACTCGCCTGAATTGTCATATGCCAACCGGAAAATTTGCCCGTTTTGAGCCGATACATATACCGACTGTGCCCCCACTGCACAAAAGGTTCCGTCTCCTCCTAGTAATCGTTCCCAAGGGAGCGTTTCGTCAGTATTGTTAGTACTATAAGTGCCATTGTCTTGCATACCACCTACAATAAACTCCAGTTGAGGATCAATTGCCACCGAATAAAACTGGGTAGTTACATAACCTCGGTTTAAGCTTTGCCAACTTACATTGTTGATTCGATTGTCATTGGTGAGAAATACGCCTCCATCGTTCCCCGAAAGCATTCGATTAGGATCCGATGGATAGAAAACCAACGCGTGTTGGTCAGGATGATGGTTGGGATAAAAACCAAAACCTCCAGTAGTTTCATACCCTCCAATCCAACGAGTGCTGGCGGTATTGGTAAAAGCATTGTCAGAACGATATAAGTTGGTACCTCCAATGAACATGGTTTGGGCATTGTTGGGTTTAAATGCTATCAGCATATTATAAGACTCCTGAGAGTCATAATTGCCCAAATTTCCTCCCAAAGCGGGAATATTGTCCGAAAGATTTTCCCAGGTACCGCCTGAACCACTCCCATTGCCCGATAGATAGGTATACTTCCACAAATTATACTTGATCAAGCCTGGAGTTGCGGGAGTAGAGGTCAAAAAATAAACTTCGTTTTCGTTTTGGGGAGACATAGCCAATACTGTGCGGTCGTGTATTTCAGGAAGACCAGCTGGAGTAATCTCAGTCCAGTTTACTCCATCTACCGAACGATAAAAACCCTTGACGTTTCCTCCACGATTGGCAACAGAAGTATTGCTTAAAGTAGCATATACCACTCCTTGTGGCGAAACGATTACATTGGTATACCGAGCTACAAAATTAGTGTCATATCCTAACACTCTAGTCCAGGTTTGGCCGCCATCGGTAGAGCGGGTAATAGCGCCAAATCCCGCGGCGTACACTTCATCTAGGGTTTTATTAGATGTATCTATAGCCAGGTTCCACACAAACTCGAAAGTGTTGTCGTATTCCTGAGGAGTAGTATTAGTGGTAGTAGCCAAACTTTGCCAAGACTGCCCTCCATCGGTAGATTTAAAAATACCATTGCCTCGATACAGTGCTCCACCACCTCCTGAAGCAGTATTACCTCTTAGTTCGCCAGTGCCATAATACCACACATTGGTTTTGCCAGGGCGAGTGTCTTGCACCAAAGCAGTCGTACTTTGTACGGCATTTTCGGGAGTGGTTTTAGTCCAGGTAGCTCCCGAGTTTTCGCTACGCCACATACCACCCGAAGCGCCACCGGCCAAAATTACACTTTCATTCTCTACATCAATGGCCAATGCGCGGGTACGTCCCCCTACATTATAAGGACCACGAGGCGACCAGGCTTGCTCGGTTACCCGAAGCGTCGTGTGGCTATTTTTTTGCCTAAACTGTAAAGCCTGCGCAAAACCAAGTTCTATTTTGCGGATGTTTTGCGGGATTTGATGCGTTTTTGGGTCTTCCAGCCGTCGTTGCTGGTACTGGAGCCTACCTCTGATATTTTCCCGAACATCATTAATCGCGGGAATATGAGGGAGCTGAGCGCTTGCGGGTACTTGTTTTACCTTGGATGAAGGGAGTAGGGGAGACTTAGGGATGTTTTTTAACAAAACAACTGTTAAACAGGTTATAATACCCAGTATCCACCATAGTCTATGTTTCATATATGGAGTCATTTTGAACTAAATTTGAAGAAAATAGATATGATAGAAGTGGGTGTGGGTATTGCCACTCTACAGTAGGATAAATTGTTCATTTGAGGGCGAGGTGCCGGGGTTAATTTTTTGATTGATAATTGGTACATAATGCTTATAGGTTCACTTGAACATTGCCTGGTTTTTATTTTTTTTAATTTAAGATATTATTTGATTAATTTACAACTATGTAATCTCTAAAAAATAAAGTGTTGAAGTTTAGCAGGGTATCTTGGCCAATAGTATAAAGCTAGGGAATTATTCCTTTGATTAACAGCGTGGTACGAGATTAGGCTAAAAACAATAAATTATCTTGGCAGAATTACAATCAACAACAAATATTTTAAAAACTATCTTGATGAGTCGTAAAAAATTTTCCGAAAAAGATACATCTTCTATCCAGACTTTGGGTGATTTAAAGAAGGCTGGCTATGAACCAATATCGATTAAACAAGAACTGCGAGACAATCTAATACAAAAACTTAAAGACAAAGACACGGTATTTCAAGGTATTTGGGGATACGAAGAAACGGTAATCCCTGATTTGGAACGCGCTATTTTGTCGCGTCACCACGTGAATTTACTAGGGCTAAGAGGGCAGGCCAAAACCCGCCTTGCGCGCCTGATGGTCAAACTATTGGATGAAGTAGTGCCAGTAGTAGCGGGTTCAGAGTTGAATGATGATCCTATGCAGCCACTTTCGAAGTTTGCCCGTGACCTGATCGCCGAAAAAGGAGATGATACTCCAGTGGCCTGGTTGCACCGTAACGATCGCTATACTGAAAAACTGGCGACCCCTGATGTGTCGGTGGCTGACCTGATTGGGGATGTAGACCCGATCAAAGCGGCTAGTTTGAAATTGCCCTACTCTGATGAGCGAGTAATTCACTATGGATTGATTCCTCGTTCGCACCGTTGTATATTCGTAATCAATGAGTTACCCGATTTACAAGCCCGTATTCAGGTAGCTTTGTTCAATATTTTACAAGAAGGCGACATCCAAATTCGTGGATTCAATGTGCGCTTGCCATTAGATATTCAATTTGTATTTACGGCCAACCCCGAAGATTATACCAACCGGGGAAGCATTGTAACCCCGTTGAAAGACCGTATCGACAGCCAAATCATTACGCACTATCCTAAGTCTATTGAGATAGGGCGCAAGATCACCCAGCAAGAGGCTCGAGTACTAGACGAGCAAAAGTCGCTGGTAGAGGTCAACGATGTGATGAAAGACATGATTGAGCAACTAGCGATGGAAGCCCGCCAAAACGAATATGTAGACATTAAAAGTGGGGTTTCGGCGCGTTTGACTATTTCGGCTTACGAAAATCTGGTAAGTGCCTCAGAGCTTCGGGCTTTGCAAAACGGAGAGCCCAATACTCAAGCCCGTTTGGGTGATTTGTGGGGGGTGATTCCGGCTATTACTGGAAAAGTAGAGCTCGTATACGAAGGAGAGCAAGAAGGACCTTTGATTGTGGCCCAAAACCTCATTGGAAAGACAGTACGCTCTATGTTTTTGAACTTTTTCCCTGATCCGGAAAAAATGAAAAAGCAAAAAGACAAAAACCCTTACAAGCCCATTACCGATTGGTTTGGCGCGGGTAATACGGTAGACGTAATGAACGACTCGACCAATACCGACTACAAGGAGTCATTGATGAAAGTAGAAGGGTTAAAAGACCTGATAGAAGATTATCACGGGAAGGAATCTTATGAAATGAAGTTGTTTTTGATGGAGTTTGCGCTCCACGGCTTGGCCGAATATTCAATGTTGAGCAAAAATATCTTAAGCCGAGGCTTACAATTCAAAGATTTATTGAGCAGCATGTTCAACCCGTCTAATTTCTCCTTTGAGGACGATGAGGACGAGGAAGATGATTATTAGAATCGAAGAGCGATTAATGAACGCTGATTGACTATTTTAGGAGTAACAAGCTAAAAATATACCCCGATTATTTCTTTTGAGAAGTAATCGGGTTTTTTGCTCTAGTGGAGTCTCTTTGGTGAGTATCAGCTTTTGAATTACAACTTTAAAACCAAGTGATTGGATGAAAAAATTAGTGGTATTATTAGGTTTATCGCTTATCATATTTGCGAGTTGTACTCCACAAAAGCCTAAAAAAGAAGGGCTGGAAATTATTTGGGAACAAGGCAAATTGCCTTTCTGGCAGTTTCTAAAGGGCTTGTCGTTGACTTATGATGAAAAGGTAGGGGTTCGGCAAATGGGGTTCAATGCTTATGGAAAGGTTACTTTAGTGAACCATCATAGTCAACCTATTCAGTTTGAATCTCTAAAAGAAATTATGCGAGCCCATCCTACGCAATATTTACCAGACGGGAGTATTTTAGTTTCAACCCATCCCTACCCCTCTATTAGATGGACTAAACAAAGATTAGTACCAGAAGATACACTTCATTTGTACCTAATTTTTGAAGCTGAAATGAGGATTGCTAGAGATAGTAAAAGAACTTGGCGACCAGACTCGATTGATCATTCCTTTCATTATAAGCTTGTAAGGGGAAATGTAAATAAACAAGACTCTTCTATAATGCTAAATTTAATACTTAAAAGAGAGGCTATTGAGCATTATAAGATGATAGTGAAGACGAGAGAGGATAAACAGTGTGAAACTGAAAAAACCAAGACTCGGAAGCCAAAACTATCCTCAAATCCTTTAAAGAAAGACTTTACTGATTTTTTGGAAAAATTTCCAGTGATTCATTTAAATAAAACTTATGATTTACCCCAAATCACTAAGAGAAATGCCCCACCAGATTCCTCTCAAATCATCAATTCCATATATATGCGAAGATTTGTACGACGAGCAATTAGGCTGTACAGTGTTGATGAAGATACCGTGACTAATTTTGTAAAAGAAGGCACCTTATTGAGGCTTTCTGGGCTATATGTGGGTAGATTAAATTATTCTTCAGGTGATCAGAATCAAATGACAACAGTATTGGTAAAGCTGTTTGATCCAGATAACTATTACACCACCAAAATACACGCTTATCAACTGCTTTGTTTTTTTGATACAAATACAGGGGAAGCATTGGGATATGATTTGGTAACTGGACATAAAAACGCAAAGTACTTTCAAGATTTTCAATCTAGATTACACTTGATAAACCATCAATTGGTGGTGGAAAAAACAGCATCAGGTGAAGATTTTCTTTGTAGAGGTCAAAAATATCGAGTAAATGTAGGAAAATATTTGGGTTACAAACGCCTTAAAAAATCTTCTATTGAGGCTTTGACTTTACCCCTTAAAGAAGCAAAAAAAACAATTCAAGGGGTTGATTATCAAACCTACTGCAATTCGCAGATTGGTTATTGCGTAGATGTACCTTTCAAAGTATTTACTTATGCTACCTATACAGGAGAAGAAATCCCTTCGGAACACTTTGTTTCTAAAGATCAGCAATCACTATTGATGATTAAGAAAAAACGATTTTATTATGAAGATTCATTAGGGAGACCAGACTATCAAGCGTATTTCAAATATCACGGTTATTCCAAATCGCCTTCAGATACAATTAATCGCTTGATCAAATCACGTTTGTACAAGGACTATTGTGAATTTGTGGTGTTTAGGAACAATGGTTTGGCCTTCCGGGAGGTGCATTTTTTTAGAAAAAAACATATTATTCGGGTGCTATTATGGTATCCTCAACGCCAAAGGCCTAGATATGAAAAAATAGCGAGACAAATCATCAAAAGTTTTAAGTAAAAGGTTTACTGATGCTCCTTGTTGAGTGTTTAATCGAAACGCACCAACAAGTTAGATGTTAGTCCTTGAATATTATGCCATATTTTCATTGCTAAATATTGACCTTTCGAGAAT
>DMXI01000233.1 GCA_003483885.1 Microscillaceae bacterium | reverse complement strand
AGAAGTTTTTGCCTTAGAACAACTAGAGGTACTTAGAGTGGGCGGAAGTTTTGAAGAAAACTGTACTATCGAAGTTATCCCAGATGAGATAAAATCGCTGAAAAACCTCAAAGAACTGCACTTTGGCTTTGCCCAACTGACGACTTTGCCCGATGCTATATTGGAATTGAAAGACCTAAAAGTATTGAGCTTACCTCGTAACTTATTTACTGAGGTACCCGAGCAGGTAATGAAAATGACCCAATTAGAGACATTGTCTGTGGCAGGTAACCTATTGGAAAGTTTTCCCGAAGATATGAGCGCTTTCACCGAGTTGAAAGTATTGGATATCTCAGGAAATGATTTGGATAGCATCCCCGCGAGCGTTTTTCAGTTAGAAAAATTAGAGAAGCTTTATTCTAACTTTAACTTATTGACTGAAATTCCCGGCGATATCAAAAAGGTAAAAGGATTGAAAGAGTTGCAATTGATGTACAACGACATTTCAACAATTCCTGACGAATTGATGGCGCTTCCGCGAATAGATCAGATCAATTTGTTGTGTAATCCAATATCGACACTTCCCGAAAGTATGTCTACTTCTAACCTTACTTCTATGGCTTTGAACATAGAAGACGAAGAGGCCAAAGTAATGATGAATGATATGGGAGTAGGGCGCGCTTTGATTTATGGAATGCGCGAGCCTAGCAAGGCTTCTGAGAAGTATTTCAGACAAATAAGATATCCCAAGATCAATAATGTTCCCAAAGAGATTATTCGCCAGGGTACCCAGGCGGTCAAGGAGTTTTTATTAAACCTTGATTTGGATGATCCTTCTTTGAACATTGACATTGATATTGACGAAGAAATGAACCTATAAAGAGCAAGTCATAAAGACTTGACAACTATACTCTAAATTTGATAGATGTTTAATAGATGCACGCTATAAAAGGCGTGCATTTTTTTTTGATTAAGGGGGACGTTTTGCCTCAGGCGTCATCAAATAAACTCCTCAAAAGTGTGCTTTCAAAAAATTTGTGTTAACAATTGAAAGGCAACTTTAAAATATTTTTTGAAATAAAGTTGAAAACCTCCATCAACACCAAAACTCCTGCTTTTGAACCGCTCAAGCCCCCAACTTTAAAATATTTTTTTCATTTGATTTGCCCATATAAATAGCAGGGATTTTCATTTTTCCCCTACAAACTTGCGTATATTTGTATAAAGGGTTAGCAAAAGAGTATAATATTAACAAAAACTTGCTAACTAACCCAAAACAAACAATAGAACACTCAATATCAATACCTAACAAAATACCTTCATAAAATAAGCAGTTTTGTGAAGAAAATGAACAAAAATACTATGAAAAACAACTGAAATGATAATAAGTGATTATCAAACTGAATTTTTTCTTTAACATTTTGAACACTCATAATTTTACTCGCACTATGAACAATTTAGCATCAGAGTTTATCTGGGAAATTAACTCTTCTAACACAACTCGTAAGCGCAACAAAAAAAGTACTCCCAAAAGAAGTACGAGCGGCAATTTTTCTTCCTTGAAAGAAGAGTTGGTGCAACTCAAAATTGAAATGCGAAATCGAATGAATTTTTTGGAAGACGAAATTGACTCTCTAAAAGCCGAAAACGAACAATTACGAAACGAAATCAAAGTTTACGCAACTATAATGAGCGAAATACAAAATTCGTGGATTTAACCTGTGACCTCAGGAAATTTAAGTGATCGACTTTCCAATAATTTTCTAATACAACACTATTTCGTAGCTATACTTATTTTTCGTAACTATCTATTTTACAAATAATTACCTGCTTTTGGCGAGGAGCCAAGGGCCAACTGCTAAAAAGCAAAACCACAAATTGACCACAAAACAAAAGACAAAAATCCGAATTGTTCATCTATTGGGATTTGTTTGTATGGGAATCCTTCACCAGGGTGTCAAAACCTAACTTGCAGTTGTGAATACCTTAGAAACCTCGAGATCTTTGACCTCGAGGTTTTTTTCAATTAACCTTATATTAAACTTACATTACAACAAAATCTTTATGTTCTTGATTGACCAGCTTCTGGATAGCCCATTTGCCCGATTGCGCCGAAGGGGGCAACCCGCCGCCTGGAAATAGCCATTGACCTACCATCATAAAATTCTCGAGCCCATCTAGTTCCATCGGGAGGCCATTGAGCACATCGGTAGAGGGCAAAAATCCTTCATAAGCCCCTTTGTATACACCTGTATACTTTACAATGGTCCGAGGTGTGGCAACATCCATGGTTTCTATTTTAGCACTAATACCTGGATACTGCTCCTCCAAAAGCGCAATAGCAGCCTTACGAATGGCTTCTTTCTCGTCCATGTATTCGGTACCTTCCAGATGCTCCCAAAGCTCCCAAGGAGACTCAAACTGTAACAAGATGGTGGTTTTACCCGCTGGAGCAAATACATCATCGTACATCGAGCGGTTCCAAATATTGTATTCTTTTACCGGAGTACGGCCTACCATCCGGATGTCTTTTCGAATGTACGCCATACTATGGCATTCCGAGATGATTTGATCATTGATGCCAAAGCCCACCATCACTATAGGAGAGAACATCGGCCAGGTATTGTAGGCTTCTTTAATTTGTGCAGGCAAGTACTGCCCCTTCAACATTTCATAGAGCACTGTGTGGCCATCGCAGGCACTGATAATGTAATCAGCCTTGAGTATCGTACCATCTATTAATTTTACCCCAGTAGCCCGACCATTCTCTACAATGATTTCTACTACCTTATGGTTAAACTGGAATTTACCTCCTAATTTTTGGAATTTTCGCTCCATTCGTTGGGCCATTTCAAAAGACCCTCCTTGCAGATAACCCGCATTTTTGGCGTGCGCCCAGCCCAGCATCATCAGAAAGCCCATCGCGGAGAAATCTTGTCCACCAAAAAAGGTATGGAAAAAATTGAGTAACTTTTCGCTTTTAAAACCTAGATGCTCTACCAATTGGCGAGTGGTTTTTTTGCCATATTTAAATAAAGTCAACAAAAAAGTGCCAGCACTGACCACTTGTGAGAAATAATCAGAAATTCCCCGTAGACCAGGAGCATCTTCAAACTGATCTAACTTATCAGAATCACGCATCATTTGGCATAGCTTACGGATAGAGGCCTCGTCTTCAGGAGCCATTGCTATCAAATAAGCCTCCCATTCGTCAAGGTCATTGTAGATAAAAAAATCACCGTGTTCCTCGTCTTTGATTTTGATGCGGGTATTGTGGTTGACTACAATGGTATCTTCATCGAGTGCGCCGGTTTCCCACCATATGTCGTTGAATGTGCCATGGTCGGTACCTACCAGCCAGTGTAGGCAGTAGTCAAAGCGGTAGCCATCACGC
The DNA here is from genome assembly GCA_003483885.1 of Microscillaceae bacterium. Classification (GTDB taxonomy): domain Bacteria; phylum Bacteroidota; class Bacteroidia; order Cytophagales; family Microscillaceae; genus Microscilla. The sequence goes on along the minus strand of DMXI01000233.1, from coordinate 3,175 downwards.
ACCCAGGCAGTGAGTTGCCCACCAGGTTTGTCGTGCATCTCCAAAATCGTGGCTTGGTAGCCATTCTTTTGAGCATAAATTCCAGTAGATAGCCCCGCAATACCTCCTCCAATAATTAATATTTCTTTGTTGTGATCAGTGTCTTTCATAATTGATGTTTATTTTTCTACAAAGAAAAAGAGGAAAGAGGTATAAAGGAATGATAAACTTCAGGGTAAAATATGACATCTGTCAATCTATTGGTGTTGTTTAACCGTTATTTGGTGTTTAAGCGCAGCGCCACCAACAACTTCTCGTGTGACGGAGGCTGGCGTTCATTTGAATGAGTGTTTAGCATTTGCGAGCGTCCCGACAAGCCGAGGATTTTCAATTTGTAATGCGTTTCAAGCTTAAATGCATGAATGATTACATCTTGAAGGCTCACATTACAAATACGCGCCAGAGAGTTATCCGCCGTTGTTTGGTGTTTAAGCGCAGTGCCACCAACAACTAACCATTGCGAAAGCTGGCGCTCATTTTTAATGAGTGTCTAATATTTACGAGCATTTGTAATGCGTTTCAAGCTTAAATATATCAATGATTACATCTTGAAGGCTCGCATTAGAAATGCTTATAAAAAAAGGAAACGCATTACAAATGCGCACCAGAGAGGAGGTATAAAGGAATGATAAACTTCAGGGTAAAATATGACATCTGTCAATCTATTGGTGTTGTTTAACCATTGTTTAGTGTTTAAGCATAGCTTCACCAACAAAAAGGCATAAAAAAAGACCCACCGAAAGATGAGCCTTTTTTGATAAATTTATATGCAAAAGATGAAGAGCAGGCATCAAACAATGATGCGAGTACTTTGCTCTTCAAATCGTTTAGGCGTTGTTTTGACGCTTGATCAAGTTCAACGCAGAACCCGCACGGAACCACTCAATCTGCGCTTCATTGTAGGTATGGTTTGCTACAATGGTATTTTTGCTGCCATCGGCGTGCACCACCTCAATATTCAAAGGCGTATTAGGTGCAAATTTGTCCAAATCCAAGAAGTTGAAAGTGTCATCCTCCTGAATCAAGTCATAATCGCTCTCGTTGGCAAATGTAAGTCCCAACATCCCTTGTTTCTTAAGGTTAGTTTCGTGGATACGAGCAAAAGATTTTACCAATACCGCTACCACTCCTAAGTGACGAGGCTCCATGGCTGCGTGCTCACGAGAAGAACCTTCACCGTAGTTGTGGTCTCCCACTACAAAAGTAGGTACTCCTTGTGCTTTGTAGTGACGCTGAGTGGCAGGTACTTCACCAAATTCTCCCGTCAATACGTTTTTGATTTTATTGGTTTCTTTGTTGTAAGCGTTTACCGCACCAATCAAGCAGTTGTCCGAAATATTGTCTAAGTGACCACGGAAACGCAACCAAGGGCCTGCCATGGAGATGTGGTCAGTAGTACACTTACCAAAAGCTTTGATTAATAAGCGAGCACCCGTGATGTTTTTGCCATCCCAAGGCTCAAACGGTGTCAATAACTGCAAACGTTTAGAGTCTGGGCTTACTACTACCTCTACTCCAGAACCATCTGCAGGAGGAGCTAAGAAACCAGGGTCTTCTACGTCAAATCCTTTTGGAGGAAACTCCATTCCAGTCGGTTCTTCCAACATTACTTCCTCGCCGTCAGCATTGATCAGCTTGTCAGTCAATGGATTGAAATCCAAACGGCCAGAAATTGCAATAGCCGCTACCATTTCGGGAGAACCTACAAAGGCGTGGGTGTTGGGGTTACCATCGGCACGCTTGGCAAAGTTTCTATTAAAAGAATGAACGATGGTGTTTTTAGGCTGTTTATCCGCACCAGTTCTGGCCCATTGTCCGATACAAGGCCCACAGGCATTGGTAAAGATACGGGCATCCAATTGCTCAAATACCTGCAAAATACCATCACGCTCTGCAGTAAAACGCACCTGCTCCGAACCAGGGTTGATACCGAATTCGGCTTTGGTTTTTAATTTTTTATCAATGGCTTGCTGGGCAATAGAAGCGGCACGAGACAAATCCTCGTAAGAAGAGTTGGTACAAGAACCAATCAATCCCCACTCTACATCCATTGGCCAATCATTGGCTTTAGCTTTTTCGGTCATTTCGCCTACTACCGTAGCCAAGTCAGGAGTAAATGGACCGTTTAAGTGAGGCTTCAATTCTGAAAGGTTGATCTCGATCACCTGATCAAAATATTTATCAGGATCAGCATATGCTTCAGCGTCTCCTGTTAAGTGAGCGCGGATTTCGTTGGCAGCATCGGCTACGTCATCGCGACCAGTAGCACGTAGGTAACGCTCCATAGAATCATCGTAACCAAAAGTAGAAGTAGTAGCACCTACTTCAGCACCCATGTTACAAATGGTACCTTTACCAGTACAAGACATTGCGATGGCACCTTCGCCAAAGTATTCGATGATCGCGCCAGTTCCACCTTTTACGGTCAAAATCTCAGCTACTTTCAAGATCACATCTTTAGGAGCAGTCCAACCAGAAAGTTTTCCAGTCAATTTTACCCCAATCAATTTAGGGAATTTTAGTTCCCAAGGCATTCCGGCCATTACATCTACCGCATCGGCACCACCAACTCCAATGGCCACCATACCCAAACCACCGGCATTTACCGTGTGTGAGTCGGTTCCAATCATCATTCCGCCAGGGAAAGCGTAGTTTTCAAGCACTACCTGGTGGATAATACCCGCACCAGGCTTCCAGAAACCAATGCCATACTTGGCCGATACTGATTCCAAAAAGTTAAATACTTCGTTGCTGGTGTTCAAGGCTTCCTGCAAATCTTTGTCGGCGCCAATTTTTGCCTGGATCAAGTGATCACAGTGTACTGTGGTAGGTACCGCTACTTGGGGCTTTCCGGCTTGCATAAACTGCAACAACGCCATTTGAGCGGTAGCATCTTGACAAGCAATACGATCAGGAGCAAAGTCTACATAATCTTTTCCGCGGTTAAACGCAGTATTGGCATTGCCGTCCCAAAGGTGGGAGTACAATATTTTTTCAGCGAGGGTAAGGGGACGGTTTACGATTTTTCGGGCGGCTTCTATACGCTCACTCATGCGTGCGTACACCGCTTTTATCATATCTATATCAAAAGCCATAATTAGTAATTTATTTATAGTATTTCTTTCAAAACCTTCAA
>DMXI01000133.1 GCA_003483885.1 Microscillaceae bacterium | reverse complement strand
AACGGCGTTGAGTATTTAAAAACTACGGATGGTACAATGAAAGATAACGACACTAAATTTGAGTTGATCGAAAAATACTTTGAAGGTAGACTCACGACTACCGAGAAGGCGACTTTCGATCGCTTATTGGCAAATAATCAGGAATTTGCCCAAGACGTAAGTGATTATCGTAAAATAACAGCATTTACCGATTTTTTGGATGACAAAGTCTTATTAAAAGATATAGATACCAACAGGCAAACAAACACTTCCCAACCAGCCAGCGAATATCAGCTAAAAGCACAGGCACCAGTAGACCCGAAAGGAAAGCGGGCCATCATTAAACCTGTATTTTTGCAACAACGAATCAACCATCGTTATGCGGCAGCAATCATTTTATTTTTGGTAGGAACCGTGGTAGTTAGTTTGATGTTGTCGCATCTTGATTCGGAGAGTTTGACGGCGGATGTCAAAAAACGTCCTAAATCGCTTCAGGTAAATCACAATGTAGCTCTTGGGGAAAAAATTATCGTGAAACCCAAAGGAAATGGATTAGCAACTAAACCCAAAGCTATCAAAGAAAAGCCTTCTGATTATTTGGCGGCAAACTTTGAAGTAAATGAAACACTGGAACGACATATAGACAAGTACTCTCGGGCGGTGCAGACGCGCAGTGCCAATGAGACAACATTGTTTGAAATTGTCAATCCACAAAAGAAAGTAGACAAAGCATTGAACATTGAATGGAAGTCAAGCGATGCTTCTGTAAAGAATATAGTTGTTAAGATATTTAATAATCGTAATAAACAGGTGTTAGATACATACAACTTTCCGGGTAACTCTGGTAAAACCAAACTAAATACTACACAATTACCCCAAGGCCTATATTATTGGCGGGTGATTGACGAAGAGTCAGAAAAGGTATTGTTTACTGGTAAATTTACCAAAGGCGGAAAGTAATCATTTAGACAGTGAATAAGAAGAAACATCATTTTTATAAAGACATTGCTCGTTGTTGAGCAAAAAACAATAATTCCCTCAATATTTTTTGGTAAAAAGCACTTTGCATTGCAAGTGCTTTTTCTTTTTTATAGCTCATCACCTGTGAAAACAACTCTTTATTCTCCCAGGATTCTCTGAATAGTAGCAGCATCCTTTTGTTTAATAGCGGTTTGGAGAGCATCTCTTTGTCCTACCTGGATTGTTTTGAAATTGGTAGTAGGTTTCCCAGCCTTGTCTAATTTACGCACCGCAACTTTAAAATTGGGATTACTAAGCCAGGTAAAAGGTAGCAAAATTTGATCAGCACCTCCTGGCAAAAACTGAGGAGGGTTGGTGCCAGCCTGGGGACCTACCACCCCTACACTAATGATAGTTCCTTTAGGAACTTCTATCTTGGCTTCCCATTCTATAGAATTACCCCATTCGCTCAATAAAGCATTTTCTTTACGAGCTTGCTCCTTGCTTTTAATGGGTTTTGAAGAAACATAAGGCCCACCCAAACGAGCTTGATTGCCAAACACCCGATAAAAGATCAATGGAGTTTTGGTAGAACCAGTCACGTACTTACTATAGTAAAAGGTATTGGCTTGTACTGCAAACAGCTTACTGGAAAGCGCATTGATTTGGGCGTCAATTTTTGCCTGAGAGGTAGGTTTCCAACCGTCTTTAACCGCTTTTAGTAAAGGTGCTTTCTGTGCTGGGGTTTCTAGTTTTTCATAGCCTGCTACAATTTTGCTAAGTGGTTCTTTGCTTTGACTAGGGGTCGTTTTTGGGGTACAGCTCCAGACACCAAGCATCAATAAAGTAGCACTGAACGTTAGGTGAATATTTGAGATGGTTCGCATAAGGTTTGACAATTAATTTGGTCCATTGTTTTATTAAATATGGCCCTAAATCTCTATAATTCAAATGCATAGGAGGAAATTTTACAAAAAACTCCCTCTTGGAAAATCCAACAGGGAGTAAGTGTGTTTATATTTATCTGTGAAACGATTCTAACTAATGGGTAGAGGCTGATTGCGTGATGCGATCTCCGTGAATAATCTCTACCAGCGCTTCTTTGAGGGTAGGATACTGTAGTTCAAATCCTAATTCTTGTAAACGACCAGGTACTACTCTACGACTTTTCAAAATGAGTTCGGTTTCAGTACCAATTACCCAGGCTCCAATCTCGAGCATCCAGCGGGTAGCGGGTAGGCCAAAAGGCCTTTTCATTACCTGACGAAGTGTTTTCATAAACTGCTTGTTGGGTAATGGATTAGCGCTTGCCACATTTACAATTCCAGTAACCTCTTCGTGTTCCATCAACCATTCCACTGCATTTACCACATCGTGCTCATGTATCCAACTTACGTATTGATTACCTTTTCCTTGGGTTCCACCTAGACCATATTTTACCAAATTCATCAAAGGTTCTAGTGCACCTCCTGATTCTCGTCCTATGACAATCGCAATACGCAACATCAATTTTCTGGTATTTGGTGTTTCCATTCTTTGAAAAGTAGCCTCCCATTTTTGACAAACATCTACCGAAAAACCACTACCTACTTCTCCAGTGGCTTCATCCATAGGTCTATCCAATGCATGACGATAAATAGTAGCTGAACCAGCATTGATCCATAACTTTGGAGGTGTTTTACAAGCCGCAATGGCTTTGCCGATTATCTCGGTAGAGAACAAGCGAGAATCATAGATTTGTTGTTTGTTTTTTTCATTGTATCGACAATTCACGGTTCTCCCTGCCATATTGATAATTGCATCTGCTCCTTCAAATGTTTGCGCCCAATGGTCTTCTAAGTGTACGCCATCCCATTGTAAGTATTGAACCCCGTCTTTTTCTTTTGATTTTCCACGGGTTAGGATCGTCACTGCATCGCCTTGTGTTACAAAGTGTTTGGCTAATACTTGTCCTATAAAACCACTTCCACCAGGGATAATTATTTTTCGTTGCGTGTTCATAATTAGATGAGTAAGTATATGGTAAAATACGGATTGGTTGAGTTTAAGTTTCAGAAAGTTTTGAAAGTTTAATATTTAAATTGAGATAGAATCTTGTAAACCTGCACCTATGGTACCTAAGAGAACATTTAGAAAGAAAACTCCGTTTTGTATATCCAAAACAAGTTAACCTTTACGAAATCAAAACATACTTTTATGAAACTATTTAAATCATTTCGCAAACAAAAAAAGATATTGAGAAGGAGGTAGTAACTCTGGCTTCTGAGGAGCAAGCACTGGTGCAAACACTCGGAATACCAGTTCGAAAAGCCGAATTTGACCCAGAAACGTCTCCATTTGCTTTTATTAAATACACCTTTAAAGTAGAGGAAGAGGAAGAAACACTTATTGCAGAGCGCTATTATAACAATCAGGAACTGGTTATTTATTACAAAGACTTGGAAGCTGATCCTCCGTTTGAAAAAATATATGATTATGATGAGGAAAACCGACTGATTGAAGAAGTAGAAATAAGTGAAGGCCAAGAAGTAATACGTGATGTGTTTGAGTATAGACCCAATGTTACTATCCATTATTTGTTTATTTCTGGTGAATTGTTTGAAATAAAAATAAAAAAGGAGCAAGAGAACGGACATGTAGAAGCTACTTTTCAAGAAGGGGTAGAAGTGAATAGAAAGGAGTTTGTGGGAGATGAATTTAACTTTGAGGTGCGGTTTTTTGAAGAACAAGAAATGATAGAATACTAAGTGCATACCTATGATGCAACTACTAAAACAATCACAGGAGAGGTGTATGATGCTAACGAAAGTTTAGAGATGATCACTTCTACAACTTACAACGATGCAGGATTATTGACCAAAGAACAGCAGCACGATAATCAACAGCACCTGATTGCGGAGGTCACCTATGAATACAATGCGCTTAACTTGCCCATTAAAGAGGTAAATACCCAGGATATGCTCATTCAGGAATATGATGAACGACAAAACCTCATAAAACTAGAACGAAGAATGTTGACTGGTCAAATGATTGAATTTGCGATCTATAAACTTGACCAGGATGATTATGAAATTGAAGAATCAGGTTTTAAAATGGGGCAAGATTATCGTCACAAACACGTATATGAATTCAAAAGCAAAGAGAGGATTTAATACTTCATTGTATATATTCAATATTATTTAGATTATTATTTGTCATTTTGTATTTTTAATAAAACTTTTTGTGTGCTTATTAACAAAAATACAAAATTATGATAAAAAAATACTATCTAATTCCCCTAGTCATAGTGGGTATGATTGGGGGAATACCTATCCACAGTTTTGCTCAAAAGGATATTCAGAAAAAGCTGCAAACTCAATTTATTATGGTCAAAGATGGCGGGAAAATAGAGCTTCCAGCTGGAACTTTTACCTTGGCCAAGAGCTTGTGGATGGACAATCGTAAGAATGTAACCATTGTAGGTAAAGGAATGGGAAAAACCATTTTAAGCTTTAAAGGGCAAAAAGAAGGGGCTGAAGGGATTAAAGTTACCAATGGACAAAATATTGTCATTGAAAACCTTACGGTGCAAGACACTAAAGGAGATGCGATCAAGGTACAAAATACCAACGGCATTACTTTTAGAAAAGTAAAAACAGAATGGACCGGGAAACCTAAGAAAAGCAATGGAGCCTACGGTTTGTATCCTGTGATGTGCAAAAACGTGCTTATTGAACATTGTGAGGCCAAAGGGGCTTCAGATGCCGGAATTTATGTAGGGCAATCACAAGACATTATTGTAAGATACTCTAAGGCGGAGTTTAATGTGGCTGGTATAGAGATAGAAAATTCGCTGAGGGCTGATGTATACGAAAACGTTGCTACCAACAATACAGGAGGAGTATTGGTGTTTGATTTACCCGATTTGGTACAAAAAAAGGGAGGATTTGTAAGGGTATTCAAAAACAAAATTTTCAATAATAATTACAAAAACTTTGCACCCAAAGGCAACATTGTAGGAAAGGTACCACCTGGTACTGGAGTGATTATTTTGGCGACCAGTAATGTAGAAATTTTTAATAATGAAATCATCAATAATCGCACCCTGGGTACCGGTATCATTAGTTATCATATGACTGAAATCCCGATCAAAGATTCTAGTTATTATCCTTATCCCACCAAGATCAACATCCATGATAATGTATACAAACGAATGAATCGTAAAGCAACCTTTAAAGGACGATTTGGTAAGATGTTTTACTTCAAACTAAAGTTTGGTAAGAAAGTACCTCACATTATTTATGATGGCATTTTAGATGCAAAAATTAAAGATACTGCTGGAAAGCTGAAGCCAAAATATGCGATTTGCATACGAAACAACCAAGCCAATGGAAACCCACTGTTTGCCAGTATAGATGCCGAAAACGGGTTTAAAAATATCGTGAGAGATACTCAAGGGTTTGATTGTTCACGGGATAGATTAGACGAAGCCAAGGTGAAATTTAAATAATGAAGGCAAGAAATTCGATGAATAAAATTTACTTATTATCTGGGAGCATTGGAGTGTTTTTGCTCACTATAGCTTTTACCTTTAAGTCACCTTTTGCGTCAGTACAAAACTATAAGCAAACCCTTTCAGAATATGGTTTTTTTAAAGGTAATTTGGCAAATTTGAAGCCAGCCAAAGACGTGATTCCTTATACGTTAAATACCCCTTTGTTTTCTGATTATGCCTCTAAGGCTCGTTTTGTCAAAATACCCGAAGGCAAGTCGGTGAGTTATAATGCCAAAGAAGTCTTCGATTTCCCTGTAGGCACTATTTTGATCAAGAACTTCTTTTATCATAAAGATGATCGCAAGCCGCAAAAGGGTAAAAGGATTTTGGAAACCCGTTTGTTGATTCACGAAAGCGATGGTTGGGTGGCATTGCCTTACATTTGGAACGATGCTCAAACTGAGGCGAGCTTGGACGTAGCAGGGGATACGAAAAAGGTAAACTGGCGAGATGCAAAGGGGAAAAAACGCAAAATTGAATATATTATCCCCAATATGAACCAATGCAAAGGGTGCCATGAACGAGGTAAAAAAATGGTTCCTATTGGCCCAAGTGCTCGACAACTCAATGGTGATTTTGCGTACCAAAGTGGGCCAATGAATCAACTGCTTTACTGGCAAAAACAAGGAATTTTGAAGGGACTACCTAAATTGACAGAGGTACCACGTTTACCAGTTTGGAACGATCCCACCACAGGAAGTTTGGATGCAAGAGCTCGTGCCTGGTTAGATATTAATTGTGGGCATTGTCATAGGCCCGACGGACCAGCCAATACTTCAGGGTTGTTTTTGTATATTCATGAACAAAATAATACTGCATTGGGAATCAACAAAGCGCCAATTGCGGCAGGGAGAGCTGCTGGAAATTTACATTTTGACATTGTACCCGGAAAACCTCAAAAATCTATTTTGGTGTATAGAATGGAATCTACCGATCCTGGAATTATGATGCCCGAAATTGCCCGACAGTTGGTGCATAAAGAGGGGTTGGCTTTGTTGAAAGAATGGATTAGAAAAATGAAATGATGATAATGCAATTGTTGGAGGGCAGTTCAGAGTTAGCCCTCCAACAATTGCTATTTGAATTACTCTACTGCGCTTACCTTAATCTGCTCATTTTCTATTTTTGAAAGCAACTTCAATTGATCTTCGTTAAACATCTTAGGGAGATCGGTTAAGGGAGTTCCCTTAGCTGCTTTGTAGTTATTATAGTCCAAAAAGGTAATACCTTCTATCACTCGAGGATTAAATGCTTCCCTAAATCTTACCCCTCCTTCGTTGACATCGTAAGAATAGGCAAAATAATCCATGGTGTTTTTGTCTTTATTAAACCAATACATATATACATCTGAGTGGTCTTCTCCGCCACCTTCTTTCTTGAAAGTCACCTGGATTTGATGGTAAGTTTTACCCTTGATAGTCACTTCTCCTTTGTATTTTTTGATTACTGCTCCATCATTAAGGTTAAAAGGTAAAAAGGTGAAATACATAACCGAATTAACCGAGTTGCTATATTTTCCTTTCCATTCTTCAGTAATATCTAAGACTTTGTCGTTGGCTTTGCGGGTGAAGCCTTCATTATTCAATACATCGTGTATTTTACCCAACGAGTCATCCTCAAAGCTGCGTTCAAACTGAAACTTACCCTCATTTTTCATATAGCTGTAGTGCTTCTTGCGAAAGTCAAACGATACTTTTACTTTTTTGTATTTGTCGCCTCCGTGTTGAGCGATTACAGCGTCTATGATTTGCTGTTCCTTGGTTTTAGGCTCGTTTTTTTTATCAGTGTCCTCCTGAGATTTTTTGTTTTGATTTTCAGTATTGTTAGCCGATTCGTTGTCGTCGTTTTTTGTAGGCGCGGAACAACTGACCAATGCCATAGTAATCAAAACAACTCCAATAAGTGTGTAGTAAATTTTCATTTTATTTGATATTTGAGAGTAGATGAATGCCACACAAAGAACAAAGGATAGAGAAAGCAAGCAATCCCCTAAAAAGCTTTAACACGCTTTTAACACCTGATTCTCTGTGCTTTAGAGTTTGTACCGATGCATCGGCATTTTCAATTTAAATTTTCGTGTTTAACCTAAAGAATGAACTTTAAACAGACTCTTATGTCAATTTATAATACAACAAAGTGTGTTTGAAAAAACGTTCCGACAGGTAGGGGGGAAGACTTGTAAAAAAGTGTTAATAAAATGGGAGAGGGGGAATAAAAAAGCCAATTACAAATCTTATGCAGATTCATAATTGGCTTTTTTTGGTGCAACAAAGTCTTTAGCTTTTGTTTTGCTGCATGGCGTGAAACTCTCGGATTTCTTTTCGAATTCTTTTTGTATTGATTTCTACCTTTAAAATAAAAAACGAATTTTCTTCGTCGTAAGGTAAAAAATGAAAGTCGTGTTTTCCAGTAGTTTTGCGGGCAATATCTATCAAACCTAAACCAGCACCTCCTTTGGCAGAAATCCTACCCTCCTTGATTTGTTTACGGTACATGTCTTTTAGCTCGTCTTTGCTGGCGGCATTGATTTTCTCAAGCATATTTTCCAGTTCGGGTTGTTTATCTCTGGATACTTTGTTGGAGGTAATCACGTAATAGGTTTCATCTTTTTTACCAATCATAAACAAACCTTTACCAATAGAACCTTGCTCAGCAATTTCATCAGAGTGTTTGTTCATGTTTTGTAGGGTCTCTACCATTACGTGGTATACCTTACGTTTTACCGAAAGTTCCTCGTGGTTTTTGTCCATGTCATCTTCGGCCATAGACGTAAACATTTTAGTAATTTGATGGCTAAACTCACCCA
>DMXI01000214.1 GCA_003483885.1 Microscillaceae bacterium | reverse complement strand
TCAAAGTATGGAGGGTATGCCGCCCGTAAGATCACAACCAAAGTGCTTAGCTGGCTAGACCAACGCAAACAAAGAGCGGCTCGGGTATTCGATTATGCCGATTGCGTTGGTCTAGCCAGCTAAGCACTTTGGTTGTGATCTTACGGGCGGCATACCCTCCATACTTTGATATTTTTTTTACCCGGTTGTACCAATGATAATACCCATACCCCATAAACAATTCATCAGCCCCATCACCACTCAGGGCTACTGTTACCTTTTCGCGGGCCTTTTGGCACACCAACAAACTAGGAATGCAGGAGTTGGCGGCAAAAGGTTCGTCGTAATGAGCCACCATTCGCTCTACGGTGTCAATTGATTCCTTGGCCGATATGCGATCCAAGGTATGTTGGGTATTGAGATGCTCGGCTACTTTTTGGGCATAAGTAGATTCATCGAAACTAGCCACATCAAAACCAATGGTGTAGGTTTGAATGCTTTGGGGCGAAAGTTCCTGAAACTTGGCACAAATGAGCGAAGAATCGGTGCCGCCACTTAAAAAAGCTCCCATTGGTACATCACTGATAGAACGGTAGCGAATCGATTGGGTGAGTTGGTCATCAAAAGCCTCTACGTAATGTTCCAGCGATTGGGCGGGCTGAGGGTTCCAGCGATCCAGTAAATTATAGTAGGCTTTTTTCTCTAAATTGTTTGGGCTGATTTTTAAAAAATGCCCTTTTTCCAGTTTTTGAATATGCTTGAAGATAGATAAGTGATCGGGCACATATTCTAAAAACAAATAGTCTTGCAGTGCTTCAGTATTAATCTCTCTACCAATGCCTAACTCGAGCAAAGCTTTCGTTTCCGAAGCAAAGGCAAAGTTTTGGCCGTCCCAATAATAAAACAAGGGCTTGATGCCCAACCGATCTCTATAGACATACAACTCCTGGGTTTCACGGTCGTAAATAGCCAGGGCAAACATCCCGTTGAGTTCCTCGACAAACAAGGTTTTGAGTTTGACAAAAAGCTCCAAAATCACTTCCGAATCAGAACGAGTCTTGAGAGAAAGGTCATATTTTTTGGCAATTTCCTGAAAGTTATACACCTCTCCATTAAAAACCATCACGTACCTTTCGTCGTGGCTAAACATAGGCTGATTGGCCGCGTCCGAAAGATCAATCACTTTGAGCCGACGATGCCCCAATCCACAACGTTCGTCCTGAAAATACCCCTCAGCCTCGGGTCCACGATGCCTCAAGGCCTGAGTCATTTGGGAAAGTTGGGCTTGAGTCCACTTTTGCGAAAGAGAATAAAATCCAGTAATGCCACACATACAGATTATACAATTATTTGTGTGCGAATATAGGAATATAAATTTAGGGAGTGGTTAAAAAATACGGGAAGCTAACTGTGCCTGGGAGCTAAAAATGGCTCTGCTGAGTGTCTGTTATTGGCAAGCCTTGAACTTATCGAGCCAGAGGCCCTAAATATTGCTCACTCTTAGTGCTGGCGCAAGCCTCCTGGCCTGTGTCCATTGTAGTCAATAGGCACACGCGAGGACGACGTGCGCCAGCTCATATCAGCATAACAATGTAACAATAGAGCAATGAAGAAACTAATAACACAAATCTTACTCTATCTCCAACCCTTTAGCTTGAGCATCGGCCAAAAATACGTGCAAAACAGTAAGTGCCCACAAGCGATTATATAAATACAAATGCCCTTTTTTGAAGAGTTCCTGCAAGTTTTTGACTACCTCGAACCTCACCAAACCAAATTCGTTGACTACCTTTTCGTTCAAATAATCTCCCAAATCTTCTTGCATCCATTGTAGCAGCCAGGGCGCGGAGGTAGATTTATTTTTTGCCCAAATTTTTTCAGGAACACGCTTGTTCAACAATTGCTTTACCAGATACTTTGGTTGTTTTCCCCGATACTTGAGCTGGTGGTTGAGATTAATGGCAAACTCAATGACCCTAAAGTCCAGCAAAGGAGTACGAGCTTCTATAGTTTGAGACATCAAAGCCTGATCTAATAAAAACAGCGAATTGTCGGCCAAATCGTAACTAATGTCAAACAAGGCTTGCTGCTCAAACCGAGTAAGCGTAGTATCCTCAATCAAAGGGTAGGGGGCAACTGGGCTGTGTTGTGCGAGTAAAAGTGGTAACTCTTTTTTCGAAAACAACAGACGATTCTGTGAATAAATATGGCTTAGCATATCATCTTTATGCGGGTAGCTCAACAAGGCGCTGGCTCGGCGGGCATTGGTAGCTTTATTGAGCCTCAGCAGGGCCGCATAGGGTTTTCTGAAGGTCTTTAACAAGCCACTGTCCAGCTTTTGAGCCCAACGATAAGCATTGTTTCCATAAAATAAAGCCTCCGCGCCGTGGGCAGTAAACATGATTTCGGCCAACCCTTTGCTTTTTTGGGCAAGCAAGGCATAAGTAAATTGATTAAAATCTACAATTGGCTCCTGAAACTTATGCGGCAAATCGTTTACAAAGATTCTGATATCGTCAAAGGCCACCGATATTTCTTCGTAGGGGAGTTGGAGATGTTTGGCTATTTTGCTTCCCATCAATTGCTCCGTAGCTTTTTGCTTAGGATAGGCTATAGCCAGGCAAGGAAACTGAGTGCCTTTTTCCTGGGCCAATAAGGCCGCAATCAAACTTGATTCTGGACGGTGGTCGAGCCATACACCGTAAGAATTATGAGCGGGTAAACGATGCTCAAGCGATTCATGCAAAATCTTCTCAAAATGCTTTAATGCATTGCTTTCTATGTTTAAATAAGGCAAGCGATTGCGTAATTGAGCGTCGTAAATCTTTTCGGCTACATTCCAGTATTTTTTGGTGATCACCTGCCCTTGATGCAACCTAAGCCAACTCCCTGCTTCCAGTTTAAAAATGTTTTGATACAGCGTATTGGGAGCTGGAATGTACCCCAAATGCAAAAATTCCGCTACTGCTTTTTTGTTCAGGCGTCGCTTGATTTGTGGCAGTTGAAACAACGCTTCTAACTCAGAAGCAAAGGCAAAGTTTTCTTCGTCCCAATAATAATACAAGGGTTTAATGCCTACCCGATCACGAAATAGAAACAGGGATTTTTCTATTTGGTCGTAGAGGGCTACCGCAAACATGCCATTGATTTGATAGATCGAGCGAATGTTTTTTTCCACAAAGTTTTCCAAGACAATCTCCACATCAGAGTCGGTCTTAAAGTTTTCTTGCAGAAATCCACGAGCGATTTCATTGTAATTGTAGGCTTGCCCGTCCATTACCATCACAAAACGGTCATTATGTGATTGCATAGGTTGTTGGGCTCGGGGTGACTTGTCTACAAAGCTAAGCCGCTGATGAACCATGCCAATTCCTTCATTGTAAAAACGGTGACAACTTTGGTTGCCCCTTTTTGCCAGAGGAGTGGCCATTAAATCAAGATCAGTTTCATTAAAAAATTGGTTGTGGGTCAAAAAGCCAGCTATACCAGACATAAATTCTTTCCTTATTCAGTTTTGTTGATAGTTTCCAGGGGTTTGGCAGATCAAACCATTTGCCAAATATAGGGCAATAACCAATTAAAAAGATTTTCATGTATTTTTTTTGCGAAAACCAGACGGGGTAGATAAAGGGGGTAAATAGGTAAAATACCTAATGAATTAGATGATTTCCCTTGTTAAACCGATTGCGTTATGCAACTTTTACTATATTTGCGGTACTCAGGCTTATTAAATATCATTTGTTAAATTAGATGTCTTTTTTTCAAAAACTCCTGGCTGCTACCAGTGAGTTAACCACAAAGTTATTGAAATTCAATCGTTTAGTTGAAGTTTCAACGCGAAGCAATGTACAAAGAAGTCTGGTATTTACTTTACTTCTTTTTCCCTTGGTTTCAAGCTGCAAAAAATTTGAAGTATATGAAATTACCAAGGTTAAAACACTTGAGGTATCGAGTGTTAAAGCAACCGAGGCAACCATCGAAGGAGAAATCATTTCTATTGGTTCACAGCCTATTCTAGACTATGGCTTTTTATGGTCTGATAGTGATGTTTTTGATCTGGAAACCGAACAAAAAGCATCGTTAGGGGCAGTGAATGCTCCCCTCGTTTTTACGCATATGATTACCAACTTAGAGGTTGGTAAAGTTTATTATGTAAGAGCTTTTGTGCAATATGGACAAGGCGTATTGATGGGGGAAAGGAAGACTTTCAAAACCTTAGAACGGTAGTTGTCTACTCTATTGTTCGGCCTTTGGCTCATTGTTCAATTGTTCCGCAGTACACCGCGAAGCAATTGAACAATAGAGCAATAGAATTATCCAATTAGGTTTTTCTGAGCCACTTTTTATAGGCTTGTTTTTGTTTGTCAGTGCGGTTTTTCTGCATCGTGAGCTTATAAGTAGTGTGTGGGTTCTCTTCCAGCACAATCAAAAATTTCTTTACATTTCCATCCCGACAAATTTCTACCTTCACCTGATCTCCTGGTTTTTTATCTTCCATAAATTTGGACAAATCTTTTACCTTTTGATCATCGATTTTTACGATTTCATCATGTACGTTCAAACCAGTACGATAGGCTGGGGAGTCTTTACGTACCCGGGTTACCCGTAGCTTTTTGGCTACACGTACGGTACTTACCCCCAGGTAGGTTTTTTCTTCGATAGTTGGGGTTAGTTTGCATCCCACATGGGCCAAGTATCGGTTGTAAGGCAGGGTTTGCGTTCCATAAATATGTTTCTCGAAGAAGCTATCCAGGTTTTTACCCGAAACCTCTTCCAGGGCTTGTTTGATTTCTTCTTCGTTAAATCCTCTTTGTTGGGCTTTGTAATAACTTTGATACAAATGCCGCATGACATCATCCAGGTTTTTTTCGCCTTGCGTTTCGTAAATAATGTGCAAATCGAGCATCAAAGCAATCAAAGCACCCTTAGAATAATACGAAATGGTGGTATTGGGCGAGTTTTCATTGGGGCGATAGGCCTTGATCCAGGCATCCCAACTGGCATCAGTAACCGATTGTACTTGATTGCCAGGAGTATTTTCTACCCGAGTAATGGTTTCGGCGATTCCTTTACGAAATTTACCATCTTTGATAAGTCCTGCTTTACGCAAAATGATGTTTTCGTAATAGACTGTAAAGCCTTCGGCTACCCAGAGTAAACGGGTGTAATTTTCCCGCTCATAATCAAATGGCCCTAACTCAACAGGACGTATGCGCTTTACATTCCACAAATGAAAGTACTCATGGGCCGTCAGGTTCAGAAAACGAGCGTAGCCCTTTTTGGTATCAAATGTTTCTCGAGGAAAATGCAAACTGGTAGAGTTGAGGTGTTCCAACCCTCCAAACTTGCGATCTAAAATATGTACAATAAAAGTGTAGTCCTGCGTGAGATATTCCTGGCAAGGGTGCTCTTGGAAAATATCAGTAGAAGCCTCTATAATCGCTGTAAAATCTTTTTTAATTTGCTCCTCATTGTATTTGTTCAGCCCATACCAAGCCAGATGGTGAGGCACATCAGCGGCTTCAAAGCTGAATACCTGATGATTGCCAATTTCGATGGGAGAATCTACCAGGGTGTCAAAATCGGGTACTTGATAAGTAAATGGTTTTTTGGTGTTAGCTGGTGGTAAAGGTACCGTTACTTTTTCCCAGGTTTCGTAGGGTTGAATGGTAAGCGTAGCTGGGGTTTGTTGATGGCCTGCTACAAACATACATAGGGCGGCCGGATTGATATATCCGTGGTTGCTGTCCAGAAAATTGGTGCGTACCGTCATATCAAAGGCATACATGCGATAGCTAAAAGTAACTTTGGAGGCATTTTCAGCCATCACGCGCCAGGTGTTTTTGGCCGTTTTAAACACTTTTGCCTTTTTTCGGCCTGCTTTAGCACTGTAAGTTTCTACGTGTTGAGCGTACTCGCGTAGTAGATAAGAACCGGGAGTCCAGGCTGCCATTTTAAAATCTACAAAAGGAAGCTGGATTTCGGAAACTGCAATGCTTACCTCAAAATAGTGGGTATGAGGTTCAGGCATGGCAATGGTATAGTGTATTTTCATTTTTAAATTTCTAATGCTAGATTGTTCTATTGTTCAATGGCTTTATTGTTTCATTGCCCCGATGGAATCATAGGCCTGTCAACTTAAGCTCTTTGCTTAACTCTATTTTTTAAAAGTCTAGATCTCTTAAACTAGGAACTACCTCTTTAAAAATCAGGTACTTATAGCCTTAAAAGCCCTTCATTCCCCGACACGTCGGGATTGTGAATTTTTCTGTAGCCAAAAAAACGAAGCAAAAAA
>DMXI01000546.1 GCA_003483885.1 Microscillaceae bacterium | reverse complement strand
CTATTTCAGGCATGCACAGTTCGTTAATCGATGTTCGATATTCATTTATGCGTAACATCAGTCAATAAGATTTTCTGAGAGTTTTTCTTTATATCGGAACATCTAGAATACTTTTTGCGGGAGTGCCCTGTAATAAATCATAATTATTTGCCGCAATACTGGGTAAAAAATTGAAAAACTGTTAGTTTAACAAAGACATAGTAGGCATACTGTACTTTTTGTATAAAGGTAGTACAAATTCGAACTTCGGCAACTGTACGTTCATGGCATTGAAAGTTTTCAGATATTTTCTCTATTGTATTTTCTTCCTGACCAGTGGATGGACACAGGCTCAAAATTACCGCCCGCTGTCTCAATATTCTACCAAAACCTGGACATTGCGGGAGGGATTGCCAAACTCGAGTGTACAAGACATTATTCAAGATAAAGATGGCTTTATTTGGATAGGTACCTACGGAGGGGTTGTACGCTTCGACGGCGTTTATTTTGAAAACTATGCCGATATTTTTCCAGAACACAAACTCGTTTATTCTAATATTTCGCAAGGAGCTGACGGCAAAATCTGGTTAGGCTCAGGAAATGGAGTATTTTATTTTGAGAATGGAAAGTTTACTCAGCTCAAAGGCCAGGGAGATTTCACTCCTTACATCGAGAGTTTTCTGAACCAAAAAGATGGCACCCTCTGGCTAGGTACTCGAAGCGATGGGTTATTTATTTACAAGAATGGTAAAATTACCAAAGTAAAAGGCCCACCCATCCTCGAGAAAGCATTCATTAGTGATATTGTACAAGGCAAAAATAACCAGTTTTGGTTTGCGTCTCCGCAAGTAGGAGTGTTTCTAAAAGATGGCGATAATATTCGGCAGTTTTCAGAAGAACAAGGTCTCAAATCTAAAATCATCAATGGCTTATATTACGATGCCTCCCAGGATCGCCTATGGGTAGGCTCCAACAAAGGACTAGACATCATTGCTAACAATAAAGTAACGAGCCTGCCTGCCCTCAAAGGAGTAGATTGCATTCACATCAATTTTCACAAAGGGTATTATTATATTTCTACAGTCTTGGGGCTGTATGTAGTCAATGCAGAAGGAGAAGTCATAGACAAATTCGCTTTTAAAAAATCCCCTCAAGTGGTATCCAGTCGTTTCGATCAAGAAGGAAATTTATGGTTGGCAGGCTATCGCAGCGGTTTATCCAAACTCACACCCAAAAAATTCAACGAATATAGTCAGTCAAACGGATTAGACGGCAATGCCATCAACACCTTATTAGAGGTAGCCAAGGACTCTATATTGTTGGCCAATGATTTAGGGACGGTATTTTGTATCACCAAAGCAGGTATCAAAATTCATCCTTTGAGCAATATCACCAAAAATCAGCGAATTCGGGATTTATACAAAGATTCCAACGACAACATTTGGATTAGCACCTACAGCGGAGTATATAGGTTTACAAAAGGTAATATAACTGATTATAAGTTGTTTGACACCAGCAACGAACTCACCAATAACTCTACCCGCTTTGCCGTGGAAGACTCCCGCAAAAACATGTGGGTGGGCACTCGTACGGGGCTATTTCGGCGAGATTCTACTGGAAAATTTACCGTATATACCAAAAGCAATAACCTCAGCAACGATTTTATCTTAAGGGTGTTTGAAAATCCTAAAACGGGCAATTTATGGATAGCTACTGCGGGAGGAGGGGTAAATTTGCTTAAACCTGATGGTACCATAGAACAAATGCTGGATAAGCACGGGAAAAACTACAACGTGGTATTCAATTTTCATCAAACCAAAGACGGGGCCATTTGGATTGCCCACAATGGAGGTCTGAGCCGTTATTATCAAGGCGTATTCAAAACCATTCCCAACCTGTTTACCCTTGAGAACAGCACCTTGTTTGAAATTGCCGAAGACGATCATGGGTATTTTTGGTTGAGCACTGGCGAAGGTATTATTCGAGTGAATTTGAAAAAATTGAATGAATGCTTTGCTCAGGATAAGAAAAAAATAGCGTATCAGTTTTTTGACAATTCTGATGGTATTCTGAATTCTAGTACTACTCCCAATGCCAATATTCTAAAAGACTCGCAAGGGTATTTGTGGATTCCTATGGTATTTGGCGTAGTAAAGGTAGATCCCAACGACATTCCCAAAAATGCTTTGAAGCCTCCGGTATACGTGACCCGAATCATAGTAGATGGAAAAATACAGCATCGTCCTTTCAATGCATTAAAAGTAGACCGAAAGAGCAAACGTATTCAGATTGACTATACTGCTTTGAGTTACCAGGCCATCGTAAAGGTAAAGTTTAAGTGCAAACTGGAAGGGTACGACGATGATTGGGTAGATATGGGCAGCAAACGCTCTATTGAATATACCAACTTATCACCAGGCACTTATACTTTTCGAGTGATTGCTTCCAACAACGACGGAGTATTCAACGAAGAAGGAGATCGCTTGACTATTACCATAGATCCCGCTTTTTACGAAACTACGTTATTTTATATCCTGTTGGCTATAATGGCGCTTGGAGCCATTTATTTCCTATTTCGTTTCCGCACCAATCAGATCAGAGCGCGCAACCGTGAACTACAAAATCAAGTAGCATTGCGTACCCGAGAGATTCAGGAGAAAATGGAGGAATTGGAAATTCAGAAAAAACACATTTCCGATAGTATCAACTACGCTAAACGCATTCAAGAAGCCATTTTGCCCTCCCAAAAAATGCTGAACAAAGCATTACCTGAGCATTTTATTTTCTTTAAGCCTCGAGATGTGGTGTCAGGTGATTTTTACTGGATGAGCGATGTACGTACTGGAGATGAAAAAATCATATTGGCAGCAATTGATTGTACGGGACATGGGGTACCAGGTGCTTTTATGAGTATGGTGGCCAACGACGTAATGAACTACATTGTAAATGAGAGAAAAGTGACCCAGGCCGAGCAAATATTGACAATGCTTCACATAGGGATACGTCGAGTGCTCAATCAAAAAGAAAACAACAACCGAGACGGCATGGATATGTCACTGGTAGTGTTTAACCCTTATACGAAAATGCTAGAGTTTGCTGGAGCTCGCAACCCTTTGGTGTATATCAAACAAGGAGAGCTACATACTGTGAAAGGAGATAAAATGCCAGTGGGAGGAGATCAACGGGAAAAAGAGAGAATATTTACCCGCCACGAAATACCACTTGAAGGCATTGAAGCTTTTTACCTCTTTTCGGATGGTTACCAAGACCAGTTTGGAGGCCCAAAAAATCGTAAGTTTATGATTAAACGTTTCAAGAAACTTTTGCTGGACCATTATACCAAGCCGATTGATCAGCAAAAACTAATACTGGAAGAAGCACTTGATAGTTGGATGCAAGAGAGTAACCAATCTCAATTGGATGATATTTTGGTAATCGGAGTAAAATTGTGATAATTGGCGTTAAGCCAGAATATTATTCTTGTTTTTGCGTTTTATGTTAATAAAAATACGCCGTTATCGAATCGTTAAATGTCTGTTTATGGTGCAGGGATCGTTAACCCTTTTCCGAAATTATTCGTATTTTTTGATATGAATAATTTTTAACCAACTAATTCCACAGACGATGAAAAAAAACAAAAGTGACCTGACTACCCGTCAACTTGAACAAAAAATGCAAACCTTGAAACTGGTAATTCTCTTACTAGGACTTTCCTTTTTAGTAATGCTTGCCGATCAGGCCCTTGTATTTCTCAAAACCCAAACCTTAAGCCTCCGGATAGTATTCCCTATCTTGTTTTTCTTATTGATGGCCATCAATTATGTCAACTTCAAAAACATTGTGGAGGAATTGGGAAGTCGGAAGTGATCGGTTTCTTTGGCTGACGCTAAAGACAACAAAGGATTATCTTAATACCTTCAAATCAAACGATAATCCTTTCAGTATTTCTTCTCCTGAAATGATATGATCAAAACCAGTAACAATTTTTACCGATTGCTGAGGGCGGTAAATATAGACTTTTTCTTCTGCTGGATCAATGAGCCAGGCTAACTTTGCCCCATTAGCCAGCCAATTTTGCATCTTCTCCTGCAAGGTTTTCAACTGATCACTTTTAGACATTAACTCCACCACAAATTCAGGACAGACATATGGGAATTGATCCCGTTCTTTTTTAGTTAAATTTTCCCAACTAGCCTGAGATAGTACTGCTACGTTGGGGGAAAACATAGCCCCGTCAGGCAAATAAAATCCAACATTAGGTAATACTAAACCAAAATTATGTGTCCGATTCCATAGAGTAAGTTCAACAGTAATATGGACGTTTCTTCTTGAGGTATTTAGTCCTGGTAATGTCCTAATGAGAATTTTCCCTTCTTTATTTCTTTCTGGTTTGATTAACTCATTTTCTTGACAAAACTGAAAAAACTCGTCATCCGATAATGCCTGTTCTTCGGGAAAACTTAGTTCTAAATAGTCAACAGTATTTATTTCAGGAAAAATAATTTTAAAACGATTGGTTGGAAGCATATTAATTACTGCTTTGAAACTAGCTAAAATAAAAGAGACTGCCTTATCGCTAAGACAGCCTCCCTGGTTATAAATAATCTTTTCGATCCATTAAAAATCTTCGTCTAAACTAAAGCTGTGATTACTCTGACCACTCGCAGGCTTATTGGCTACTCCTGCCTTAGAATACTCACTTACGCGACGTTCAAAGAAATTGGTTTTACCCTGTAGCGAAATCATTTCCATAAAATCAAATGGATTTTCAGCGTTGTATTGTTTTTCGCAACCAAGCTCCAACAACAAACGATCGGCCACAAACTCAATGTATTGCGTCATCATTTCGGCATTCATCCCAATCAATCTTACTGGTAGCGCATCCGTTACAAACTCCTTCTCGATTTCTACGGCATCTTTGATAATGCCAACCACCGTTTCGTTAGGAAGCTTGTTTTTCAAATAACGGTTGTACAACAAGCAGGCAAAGTCACAGTGTAGCCCTTCGTCTCGAGAAATCAACTCATTAGAGAAGCTCAATCCAGGCATTAAGCCACGCTTTTTCAACCAGAAAATAGAGCAGAAACTGCCCGAAAAGAAAATTCCTTCTACAGCGGCAAAGGCAATCAGGCGCTCGGCAAAGTTCCCTTTGTCAATCCAGCGCAAAGCCCACTCCGCTTTTTTCTTTACACAAGGTACTGTTTCCAAAGCGTTGAACAAACGGTGCTTTTCTTCTGGGTCTTTGATGTAAGTATCAATTAGCAACGAATAAGTCTCCGCGTGAATGTTTTCGATGGCCACCTGAAAACCATAAAAACAACGAGCTTCCGGGCTTTTTACTTCTTCCAAAAAGTTTACAGCCAGGTTTTCGTTCACAATACCATCGCTTGCTGCAAAAAACGCCAATACATGCGTGATAAAATGGCGCTCATCGTCATTCAACTTTTCATCCCAATCTTTTAGGTCCTGGGCCAGGTCTATTTCTTCCGCAGTCCAAAACGAAGCTTCGGCTTTTTTATACATTTGCCAGATGTCGTCTTGTTGTATCGGAAAAATTACAAATCGGTTATCTACATCTTCCAATAATGGTTCATTGATGGTGTTGCTCATATCGCGTATATATTTTTTAATTTTATTAGATTAAATAATGCGCCCAGTACAAAGGGCAAAACCTGGTTTAGCTTATTAATAGAAATAGTTGTTATAGATGAGGGATTAACACCTCGAATAACAAAAATGTTACCTCTTTGCCAGCGGTAAAAAGCATCGAAAATTAGGGGATGGCACACCAAAAAAGCTAAGCGTTTGATAAACAAATACTTGCTGTTTTAGGCGTATGCAGAAGCCCAGATTTTTTATACAAAAATCGCAAGAATGCTTAACAAATACAAGGTGGTAAGAGGTACCCATTGGCTAACTCACTGGTAATCAAAAAGATTATTTTAAAGGAATCATTACAACTACTTGATGATGTAAGACTACGCCATCCTTGATTTAGCACAAGAGCTGTTGGAAAAATTAATCACTTATCATTCACCATTAATCCTAGACTTGGTTTGTATTTCGAGAATT
>DMXI01000689.1 GCA_003483885.1 Microscillaceae bacterium | reverse complement strand
TATAACATCGCAAAACTATGGACTGTAGACAAATACTGCTTCCTTAAGCAGCTCTAGCAAAATTAGAATTAGGCCGAAAATTATTCCCTTGCCTTTTCCTGTTTTTATTTCTTGGGTTGCTTTGGTTTGACTGCTACTGTATTCCTAAGAAATTTTGTTTTTCAAATTTTTGAGTATCTCACTCGGATCAGATTGCAGAAAAATCTGGAGGCGCTTCATTTTTACGGGCTGGAACCAAAAAAATGTTAATATATGACAAATAGTGCTATTGCTTTTGTTTGAAAACCTGAAAGCCTAATTGACCAAATAGTTTGACTAATTGTAAATGAGGCTTTTCGTGGAGCGTGCCAAATTTCATTTTTTTGAACATCTCCCACCCTTTTGGAAGCATCACTACTGAACGATCATCCATCAATTGGAAACCAGTTACTACCTTTTTGTTGTGTAAAAATTCCACCTTTATATCAGCTTCAAAAGTAGTTTCTGACCAGTAAAAGTTGAGCGGATTATTGAGTACTTCCAGAAGAGTATTGACTTGCGACTGGTTCATATAACGCACTTTTTTGAAGTGGCTTTTACCCAATTGGGTAACTTTAACGGCATCAAATGCTACTTGAGGGTAAAGACTATCTGCTTTGCCCCAATCATCGTTAAGATCGTTGAGTAGTAGTGAAATTTTCTCTAGGTAAAAATCTCGTGTATCATTATCTAGATTGCCTTCTGGGGTACGGAAATTGATTTTTAGGGTGTCTTTATAAGTCGCATCTTTGACTTGTTGCCAAGTATATTTTTCCCAGTATTTCGAATATTGAGAGGGGGAAAGCTGTGAGAGGATTATCTTCTTACTACATCCTACACAGATCAAATAAATAATGGTTAGGATAAAAAGCCTTGTCATCATGTTTTTATATTTAAACACCATCAAACTTAAAATATTATGAAACATTTATTATTGATCATTCCTTTTTTGTGTGTAGCTAACCAAGATTTCTTTTGTAGTTGTGTATATCAAAAGTTAGATAAACACATTGACTATACTGATGCTATTTTGATTGGCGATGTTATTTCATCGAGAGAAGTGACAGGCCGCATGTATATTCGGTATGAATACACGGTAAAAGTAAAGTATTACTATAAAGCTAAGCAGATAGAAAAAGTGGTGAAAGTAATGAGTGGCGCTGGCGGAGGAGATTGTGGTTACCCTTTTACAGTGGGTAAATCTTACATTATTTTTGGGACCAAAAGTGGCTTAACCAAGGATTCAACATTGCCTACGAATACTTTTTATACGAGTATTTGTGATGCCACCAGTCCATTTGAGACTGAAATGCAGCAAAAACTAGATAAACGATTGACTAGAAAACACCCCTAAAAAACAAAAAAGAGGCACCAGAAGCACCTCTTTTTGCGATCAAAATAATAATCCCTCTTTGTATTTTGGACAATCTCTAAAGAGGGATTGTTCTTAACAAACTATTTAAACTCTACATCTCTAAACTAACAAGTTGATCACCCTAACTAAACTTGAACATTTTCTTTGGCTAACTGGGGCGCTTTAGTGAACCACTTGAGTAAGATCGGTACAATCAAAAGCGTCAAAAAAGTAGAGGAGATCATTCCCCCGATAATGGTCCAGCCCAGCGGCGACCACAAACCACTATTGGTCAGTGTCAAGGGCAATAGTCCTAAAATGGTGGTCAAAGTCGTTAACACAATCGGGGTAAAGCGGGTAGAACAAGCCTTGAAAATAGCGTCTTTTAAAGTACTGCCCGCCGCCAGCAATTGATTGGTGTAGTCTACCAAAATGATGGAGTTGTTGATCACAATTCCGACCAAACTGGTGAAACCTACAAAGGCAAAAAAGGAAAATGAATATCCAGTGAGAAACAAAGCCACAATGGACCCACTAAAAGCCAAAGGAATCGCTGAAAATACCACGAATGGTTGCTTAAACGAACGAAATTGTAAGACCAACACCGCAAAAATTCCCAACAAGGCTACTACCAGAATTTGCCCCAGGTTGCCAAACGAATCTTGTTGGGTTTTGAACTCTCCCTCTACCGCAAACTTGTAACCTTTGGGTAGTTTAAATTTATCCAGCTTTTTGATGATATCCTGGGTAATGCTGGCCACATTATAACCTTCTTTTACCCCAGCCATCACTGTAGCTTCCCGGGTGAGGTTATAGTGTCCAATACGGGCGGGACTACTCTCAAAGCGTAGCTTGGCCAATTGGCTCAATGGCACTTGTCCTCCCAGACGATTGGCGACATAAATTTTGTCAAAATCATCAATAGAGTACTTTTCGTCGTAAGGCAAACGCAACACCATATCGTATTTTTTACCACTGCTCAGATTTACCTCAGCCACGGTGAATCCTGATAAGCTCGTACGCACGGCCAAATCAATGTCCGATAAGGGTAAGTTCATCATTCCGGCTTTGTCGCGGTTGATGTCTACCTGTAGTTCGGTTTTGTCGATGGCTAAAGGATTATCCAGGTTGATGATCCCTTCGCTAGAGGCAATGATATTTTCCACTTCTTTGGACAAACGTTTGAGAGTGTCCAAGTTTTTACCCAATACTTTGATTTCGATGGGGGCATCAAATGGAGGTCCGTTTTTCAGTTCTTGTACCGTAATTTTGGCCCCAGGATACTCGGCAAACTTGGCCCTTAAATCCTCAATCATCGCGTAGAATTTCTTCGGGTTCCACTCCTTAAGGTTGAGCATCAATTGGGCGTGGGTTTTGTCAAAGTTCTTAGGCACTCGGTTATAATAAACCTGAGGATTTCCTTTGCCCACATTGGTTGTAAAATCTTTTACCAAAGGTATTTTGGCTACTTCTCGCTCTACAAACCGGGCCGCAGAATCAGTTCTGGCCAACGAAGTACCTTTGGGTAAGTTGATATCTACCAATAACAAAGGCTTGTCGGCGTTGGGGAAAAAACTTACGCCTACCAGTGGAAACAAAGCCATAGAACCCACAAAAGTAGAAATCGCGATGAGTAAAATGACCAGAGGGCGTTTTACCGAAAAGTTGAGCACGGGCAAATACATCTTAGCGATTAACCAATTCAGTGCTCGTTCAACTAGCTTGGGTTTAGCGTTGGTTTTGGGCTTGGGGAGAAATTTGCCCGCCAATAATGGCGTAAAAGTCAAAGCCAGTAGGAGAGAAGCCAATAAGCTAAAAATTACAATCAAAGGCAGGGTTTTTAAGAATTCGCCCGTAGCACCAGGCAACTGGGTCATCGGAAAAAATGCCAAGATCGTAGTCACCGTAGAGCTTACGATTGCCCAACCTACCTCAGAGGTGGCTTTATAGGCGGCTTCGCGCAAAGGGTACCCTTCTTTCAGAAAACGGCTAATATTCTCAATGACCACAATACCATTGTCTACCAAAAGCCCTAAGGCAATCACCAACCCGGCAATGGAAATTTGTTGTAGGCCAAATCCAGCAAAATCCAGGGTCGTAATGGCGATGATAATAGCGGTTGGAATTACGGTCATCACAATTAATGAAGAGCGCCCCCCTAAGAAAATAAAGATGATGGCTCCTACCAATAAGATTCCCTGTAATAAGTTGACAAAGAAGTCATTGATACGGGACTCTACCGCGGGTGCTTGTACAAACGCTTGCTTTACCTGAATATTTTGGGGCAAAGAAGTGCTAAACTCCGCTAGAGTTTTGTCCAAACCTTTTTGGATATCCAAAATGTTTTGCCCTTCTTTTTGGGTAATGGCCAGAAAAACGGCTTTTTGCCCATTATAGCGCCCAATATGGCGATCGTCTTCATAATCAAAATATACCTCTGCTACATCTTTGAGATACACTACGCGATCTTGAGCGGCATTGATGACCGTATTTTTAATGGTTTCAAGGTTTTTAAAACTTCCACTGGTTTTGATAGAAAAAGATTTGTCTTTGCTTTCTATGTCACCACCAGGAATATTGAGGTTATTACTTTGTAAAATCCCAATGACCTGAGTAAGTGGAATATTCATTTGGGCCATTTTGGGAAAGTCCAGCGCTACACGTACTTGTTGTTTGGGATAGGCCTGTACTTTTACTTTACGAATCCCTTTTACCTTTTTTACCTCATCTTCCAGGTCTTCGGCAATTTCTTGCATTTGACGGTAAGGTGCTGTTTTGGAAGTAACCACCCATTGGGCAATCAGTACGTCAAAGGGGCTAAACTTCTTAACATCAATGCTGTAAATTTCTTTGGGCAAATCGTTGCGAATCGAGTTCACTGCGGCTTTGATTTCGTCTTCTTTGTCGTTGACATCTACCCCAAATTCCGCTTCCACGCGCATAACAGCCAAACCATCTTGAATGACAGTCTTAATGAGCTTGATATCTTCTATTTCATTGACTGCATCCTCTATAGGGTCTACCGCCAATTCTTCAATATCCTGAGGATTGGCGCCTGGATATACCACTGCTACACTAAAATTAGGGACTTTGAGCACTGGATCCTCAGAGCGTGGCATGGAGAGGTAAGAAAGCACCCCAGTGATGGCCGAAAGTGCCACCAGTATTAGTACAAATTGATAATTCTCTAAGGCGAGTTTTGGAAGTTTCATTGTTTTGGCTTTTGTAGACTTTTTGAGTCTGAAAGAATATATAAAGTGTTAAAAAATAGTGTTGGTGCAGACCTAACAGGTTTCAAAAACCTGTCAGGTCTAGAGATTATCGTTTAGCGATGGCTTTTTTAGATTGTACCACCTTGATGCGAGATTGGTCTTCGAGGTACGAAGCCCCATCTACGATTACTTCCTTGGCCGGTTTTTGCCCTTCAGGAAAGTTAACTACCAAATAGTCCTTGCCAATCTTGCGAGTGTTTACGGCCACCTTTAGGGCTTTTTGGTGTTGAGCATCGGGAATATAAATGAACGCCCGTTTTTTGTCGGCTTCTACCAAGGCCCCCATCGGTATTTTATAACCCTTAGACCCTTGCGAAGGAACGATGTTTACTTTCCCTACAAAACCTTTTTTCAAGGGTTTTTGAGGGTTCATCATTTGAATCTCCACCTCAAAGGTAGTAGTGCGAGGGTCAGCGCTCTCGGCGATCTCAGACACGACTGCTTCAAACTCTTCATTAGGGTAGGCATCAAACTTTACCTTGGCTTTGTCTCCCAGTTTTATTTTTACCACATCGCGATCGGCCAACCCTACCCGAATCACTTGGGCTTGCTCGCTAGAGGCCAACATATACACTGGATTACCTGGACTTACCAATTCGTTGGATTCACTAAATCTCTTGAGGATTTTGCCACTAACCGGGGCATAAATCAGGGCATATTTTTGGTTAAACTGAGCAATTCTGATATCCGATTCGGCCACTTCTTTGGCAGTGGTTACGTTTTGCAATTGCTCCAAAGTAGCCACGGTATCCTGGTACAGGTTTTTGACTCTTTTGAGGTCTCGGTTGGCTTTCGAAAGCGCACTTTTGGCTTTACTCACCTGAGCTTGAATCTCGGTTTGTTCCAGTTTGGCCAGTAGCTGTCCTCTTTGCACGTAGCTTCCTTCCTGGGCGTACATTTGCTCAATAATGCCACCTATCTTAAACGAAAGCTTGATTTCGGCCTTGGCTGCCAGCACCCCACTTGTGACAATAGGCTGCGCTTCGGTCATTTGAGAAACCTCGGCTAGCTTTACTGGGATGGTTTGTTTTACCGTTGTTTTTTGTTGAGTTTGTGTTACTTTATCTTCAGGTTTACCTTCTTCATTGTCGCAAGCCGTGAGGGCCAGCGAAGAAGCTCCGATTACCAAGAGGGAAGATTTTTTGATGATATTCATTGTTATATTTTTTTTCGTTTCTAAGACTACTTTTTCAATTTTGAATTGATGAATTATCAATTAGTTCCTTCGGCTTATTGTTAATTTTGCAAATGTGATAGCCAATTATGAATTATAAATTGATCAATTATATCCGCTTCGCGCTACTCTTGCTCGTTGATACCTGTTCCTCTCTTCGCTTTGCGCCCACTTTTCATTTTTCACTTAAAAAGCGCCCTTGCTCCCTAATCCTTGTTCCTAAAATCGCTTCGCGCTCATTTTTCATTTTTCATTTTTCATTTTACGTTTTACATTTTTAATTTAAAAAGCCTCGCTTCGCGCCATTTTTCACTTTTCACTTTTAGTTTTTCATTTTCAAAGCTTTGCTTTGAATCGTTTTTCACTTACTATAGCCTACTGCTCGCTCCAATTCTGCTTTTTTGATTAAGAAATTGTACTGAGCAACCGCCAACTGAATTTTGTTATTGGTGTAGTTGGTTTGGGTTTGAAGCAATTCGTAGTAAGGAATCTGCCCCTGGGCGTGTCTTTTGCGGCTAATCTTGAGTTGTTCATTGATTTGCTGTTGGGCTTTTTCGTTCGTTGTAATGGTTTGGTAAGCCGACAAAACCGCATAACGAGCCACACGTTGTTGTAGCAAAAACTGCTTTTGGGTTTCTTTGAGGCGGGTTTGCAAGATGTCTCGCTCAATTTGACTTTGCTGAATCTTGGCCTTGTTCTGAAAACCTTTGAACAAATCCCATCTAAGCGATACTTGCATAAGCCAAAAACGCTGGTCTTCATTAAACTGATAACCAAACCCCTGAAAACCAGCATCTACCACCAGATTTACTTTTGGGTAGGCGTTAAACTTATTAAGCTTGATAAATTGGTTATTGGCATTAATGCCGTTTTGGATTTGCAATAACTCCTCGCGCTTGCCTTCCATACCTGCCATTTGTTCCAGGGTAGGAGCTGTGATTTTTTTGGCTACTGTAGCATCCACCTCAATGTTTTCGGCCAAATCGCGGTTGAGTAAAAAGTTAAAATAAGCACCTGCGGCTTGGGCTTGTTGTTGGGTTTGAGCCACTTGGGCGTCTAATTGGCTAATCTGGTATTCGGCCCCATAAATGGCATCTTTGGTGATTTTATGACGTTTTACCAATTTTTGATTTACCCGCAATATCTCTTTCAGCAAGGTTCTGCTTTCTTCGTAAATGCGTAATACTTCCTGGGTTTGTAAATATTGATAATAGGCAACCTTGATTTCTTTAGTCAATTCCTTGCGATAAGCAGCCTCGGTGTTTCGTTGTACACTGACCATTTCCCGCTTAATCTGTCGGTTAAAGTAAATATCAGGGTTGAACAGGGGTTGTACAAAACGTAGTTTGGTTTCGTGAAAATCGTTTGGCAAAAATTGCTCGTTTACATTGGCAATGGTTGGAAAACGATCGCTTCCTGTCAATTGATTCAGTGTGCTGTACACTGGATTAATGAGGTCTCCTATCGGAAAGTCAATCTTACGTCCACCCCCTGCGCGAGTGTAGGAAGCTTCAAACGATACTTGAGGCATAAATAAGCCCTTTGCCTCTTTGAGAGCCATCCTGCTTTTTCGCCAGGAGAGGTTTTTCTGAGTAAGTGCCAAGTTATTTTTGAGCCCTTCCTCAATGTACTGCTCCATTACTTTACTTTGCGCCATACCTGTATGCTGAACTCCAATCAGCAAAGTATTCATTACAAAGGCGACTATTACTTTTCTCATCTGGGGTATTATTAACAATTAAAATTTAGTGAACAGTGTTTATTTATATCTTAAAAAAAATGGAAGAGACCTTTTGGGTTTCTATCCAGCGTTTTTTTTGTTTTTCTTTTTCGCCTACTTTTAAATGTTATTTATATAAACAACTGTTAAATAGTGAACAGTGTTTATTGAAAGGTCAAAAAAAAGGATATTTATTCCTTTTTTATTTCTAAAGCCTTGTACATCACATCCATAGAAGCATTCATTAAATCCTGATAATCTCCCCATACTTCACAATCATACATTTTTAGGCGATTGCGAATCAATAGAGAAGCCATCCCATGCACCATACTCCACATCAAAAAAGCTATTTTTTCGGCATTGCCCTCCAGATAACCTTCATCTAAACACTGTTGTACCGTGTTTTCTAAAAAAGAATGTGCCTGTTTGCCAATTTCCCACTTTTCCTGGTTTGTTTCGGCATTCATTGGAGAATCCATGATAAACATCACGTCATAATACTGAGGGTGATCCATCGCAAATTTGACATACACCCTTCCAAGCGTTTTTAAGCGCTCCATAGGATTTTGTATTTGTAGTAGAGGTTGCATTGTGGCAAATAAATGAGAAAATGCCTTGGTTTGAATGGCAAAGAAAATCTCGTCTTTGTCTTTGAAGTATAAGTAGATCGTAGCTGGGCTATAATCTATGGCTCCTGCAATGGCCCTCATACTGGTTTTTTCGTATCCTCGCTCTACAAACAAATTCATCGCCGTACGAATGATCAGTTCTCGCATTTCTCTTTTTTCTCTTTCTTTTCGTTCGGCTATTCCCATAGTGTCCTTATAGTGTTTTGTTATCTGATATTTTTGTAATTTTTATTAACAACGCAAACTTAATGAACAGTGTTTAGTAAAGCAAAGAATTTTTTATTTTTTAACAATTGGTTATATCTTTCTATAGTTTTTTTAGTTGGGAGTGGGTAGTTCGTAGCGCCTGACAGCCGTTGGTTATTAGCTTTTGGCCCTTAGCTGGTTTTTAGTCCGCAGTTTTTGGGTTCGTAGTTGGGAGTTGGTAGTTAGGAGTTTTTAGTCAATAGTCGATGGTCCATAGTTTTGCGACGCATCGCGAATAATTCATAATTCATCAATTAGGGCTGTTCAGAGAAAT
>DMXI01000690.1 GCA_003483885.1 Microscillaceae bacterium | reverse complement strand
GGTATTTCACAACACCCATTTTATTACAGAACTCAAAAGGTTATATTATCAATAACCTGAGCTTCTGTCAATTTTTGAAACTCTGAACACCCTACCTGTCAGGTCTAAAAAACTCTTTAGAAACAGGTTTGTAAGCCTACCAACTTCAACGTTTCTAAGGGTATAGATAACCTTTTATTGATCATCAATCCGTATAAATCACCCTCTCTTAGATTTAAATTATATTCTGCTGCTTCGTTGGCAAGCGATTTTTCAAAGCTCCATTTCTTTGGATTCATAGAAAATCATTACCCTTCTCTAACTTTTCATTTCCTAAAAATCATTATATTCAAAAATTACCAGTCCATCTATCTTTTATTATATGAAAAAACTACGCTACGTTCTGTTATTATTGATTTTGCTGCTGGTTGGAGGGTATTTTTATCTCAAGCAAGACTTTAGCAAAATTTCTTCTCTCATTATCTATAATGGCCCCATCATTACGATGGAAAACCAGACTGATAAGCCCGAAGCCATTTTTGTAAAAGATGGGGTAATAGCGATGGTAGGTAGCAAAGCAGATGTAATGCAACTCAAAGAAAGTGACACTGAGATGATTGATCTACAAGGCAAAACCTTGATGCCGGGCTTCATCGATCCTCATACCCACCCATTGGTATCGGCTTTGTTGATAGATATGGTAGATTTGAGTGGTTTTACTCATAAATCACCCGAAGAAGTTTGGGCACATTTAGCCAAAGAAGTAAAAAAGTTTGAGCCGGGAAAATGGGTATTTTGTCGCGGCCTGGATCCTATTTTGACCAAAAACCTCGCTTCACCTCATATATCCAAGCTAGATTCTATTGCTCCCAACAATCCTCTCTTTATTTTTGCGCAAACACTCCATAATTACTGGGCCAACTCTCTAGCTTTTAAAGCAGTAGAAATCACCGCACAAACTAAAGATCCATCTAAAACTAGTTTTTACGAAAAAGACGCTCAAGGCAAACTTACCGGAATGATTGTAGAGCAAGCAGCTATGACAGCCTTCAAGACACGTATTTTTAAAGAAATTGGTCAAAAAAGGCTCATTAAAAACCTAGCAATGGTCATGGACAACTATGCAAAAGCTGGTAATACAACCATTGTCACGACTGGCTTAACGACCTTTAAAAAAAATATTGTCAAACTATGTGAGCACCTTTCTGGTGGAAAACCCACCCTTTTTGGCCAAGGGCTTGCTACACTCAATATTTTTCCAGATCGCAAACCAGCTGTGCGACATTTTGTGTATGTACGTCATGATGCTCAACACCTCTTACCTGATTCTCCTCAAAATGGGGACGATTTTTTCAAAATTGTAGGAGTAAAATATTGGTACGATGGTTCTCCACTCGCTGGATCTATGTATATGCGTAAACCATACTTCATGTCTCGCCTCACTAGAAAAAGTATTCGGATCAACTTTGGACACCGGGGAAAGTATTTGATTAAACCTAACCAAATGGTAACAATCATCGAGAACCTTCAAAAAAAAGGTTGGCAAATAGCTACTCATGCCCATGGAGATCAGGCTATTGATGATGTATTATGGGCTTATGAGACCGCCAATAAAAAAACACCTGTCAAGAAATTTCGGCATCGTTTAGAGCATTGCATGTTACTCAACGAGCAAAACCTCACGCGCATGAATACACTTAATATGACACCAAGCTTTCATATCAACTTTGTTTATTATTATGGTGAGTCGCTCAAAAATGATATTTTAGGAAAAGAAAGGGCAAATAAGATTTTAAAAACCAATACCGCCTTTAAAAACAAGGTGCACCCATCGCTACACGCCGATCAGCCGATGTACGCCAGCGATCCTTTTAGTCTGATGGCTACCGCCGTAAACCGCAAAACCAAAGAAGGATCAAGTCTTGGCGCACCAGAGGCCATTACGATATGGCAGGCCCTACAAACCATGACTACCAATGCCGCCTGGCAAATCAAAATGGAAGATAAGATTGGCTCTATCAAAAAAGGGAAATATGGTGATTTTGTAATTTTAGACCAAAATCCACTTAAAGCAGGCAAATCAAGCCTGCGCAACATCAAAGTGTTACGTACGATTGTACATGGCAATACTGTTTTTAAAAAATAAAATAACTCTATCCCCCTTTCGCGAGTTACCTATGCAGTACGATGTTATACAGTTAACCAACTAATGATGAGCAAATTTTCAAACCAATATGCCAATGTATTTTATGATGCAGAAATAGATGCTATTTCCCTGGTTTTCAAAAATGTATCTCCTCTCGAGGAATTCATTCACATCAATCAAAAGGTACTGGATATTTTCAAGACCTTACAGACCAACCGTTTTTATGTAGATACTCGAAAAATTGGGGTAGTTTCTCCAGAAGGACAAAAATGGGTGATTGAAAATCTATTTTCAGGAATGGTCAAACATATCAAACATGAACGCTTGTATCATGTACAAGTGCTTCCACAGAATGAAATCTTTGGAAAATTTGCAGCTGAAAATATCAAACGACGTTCTCAAACAATGTATCAAAGCGACGAACTTATTATAGAGGCTTTTGAAAATGAAACCCTGGCCAAAAACTGGTTGACTCATCAGCCTAAACTAAAGTCAGCACATTAAGATTTTAGAAGTTTATAAACTTGCTCACAAGTGGCTATCAAAGTATCAGGCATAACCACCTGTGGGCAATCTTGTGCCAACCTTCGGCGGATGTAGCGCTCATTGCTAAAGCCTTTTTCAATGCCTACTACTAGTTTTACTCCGTCTCGTTCGTGTTTTACTTTCCATTCTCCCAATTCAAACCTAGAAGTTTGGGCATAAGCTCTTTCTGGATAATGGGTTTCTTCTTTGGCCAGCCAAAACATTACTACCCCATTTTTGGCAGCAATATTCAAATAATGGGTTTCCCAATCTACCTGTTCGGCATACACAAATTGGCCATCCAGGTATTTTTTGCGGGGAGAAGCTATATAAATTTCTGGAGCTAATTTTTGTAATATTTGTGTTGCCTCAGCTTGCCATTCAGGGGCTCCCTGGATAGGTCCTGCCAAAAACACTACTGGTACTTCTTGCACATCCACATAATCAGGGGGAAATATTAATTTTTCGGACATATCGCGATTTTTTTTTAGGTATCGATAACAGTGCAATATAATAGAGTGTAAAGAAAAACAGTATTATTTTTTGCCAATAAGCAGTGGAGTTTTTCACTAAATCGAGCGAGGTGCTCCCTGTACACACTCCTTATTGCCTTGCCAAACAATCTTGGTGAAAAATATTCTTTTTTTTCCTGTAAAAGCTTGACTATTAATAGTCAAAATGTTAACTAGTAAACATTCGATAAATGCTATGACAGGTAACCCTTTTTGAAAAATTGGGCAATGCCTTTTGATTTTAGGAGACCAAAATTGCTATGTAAACAGCTAGAGCAATCTGAGATGAGGTGTATACATATTTATCATTTTTAGAGCAATCATTTTTCAATCAATTAAAAATTAAATTTATGGTATCTAAAATCAGTCCTTCAGTGGGCGTAGCAAGACTAGGTAATAGTAATGAGTATTACCTGGCACCTGATAAAATCGGGGGGCTTCCCTACAAACCAGATTTATCTGGACCAGTGCAAAATTTTAAAGACGATAGTGGCCGCGTCAAAAAACAAGGCCAATTGTTTAAAGTGTACGACGATGATGGCAACGAAATCACGCTGGACACTCCCAATGTAACCTCCATAGAGTGGACTGTACACTTGGCCAACAAAAAGGCTGCTTGGTATCAATACAGCGAACTCAAAGGTAATTTACTATATGGAGAGGCAAACAGTTACCAAAACCAAGGGGTTGAATTTCGTAACGAAAACGTAACCGACCCTACCGAAAGACAAAAGCTAATCATTGACGCTGGCCCACGTACCATAAGTGGAGCAAACGCGGCCCCAGTTCTCTGTGATAGTAGTGCCTTGGCAAATTACCCTCACGTTTCTTTTCCTCCTTCTAATGTAGAATACGGCTTACCTATTACTTCTTTAGGAGAGTTGAGAACGGATGCTGAAGGCCGTTTGATTGTCTTTGGTGGATCAGGAAACGCTGGTGGGGATGAACCGCTTACAAGTTATGGAGGTTCAAATACCTGGCACGACGATATCTCTGATGGCCCAGTGTATTGTACGGTTACTTTTGCGGACAAAGATCCTTTGAACTTGCAGGCTTGGGTAATTATTGGTTCACCTGACTTTGCGCCTGAAATTGTCAACATTTCTACCTTGAGCGACACCATGTTTGATGTAGGGGTAAGAAATTTTGATTTAGTACCTGATATGTGTGAGAATGGCGTCTTTAAGGACGATTATGTGGCAAACTTTCAGCGAGATATTTTGCCCATTATCCAACGAATGGGGCGTTACCAATGGGTAGCCAACGTACAATCCATGATGGCTTTTGTCAATAACATATGGGAGCTTACTGACCCGGCTACCAACCAACACAAGAGAAAGAAATTCTTTTCTTATTTCCGAGAGCCCAATGACAAGTCTATTGCTCAGCAAGGACAACCTCAGCAACGCCTATTTAAGGAAGGGTTGGTACCTGCAATGACTGAGGAACCACAGCTA
This sequence comes from Microscillaceae bacterium, assembly GCA_003483885.1. Taxonomy (GTDB): domain Bacteria; phylum Bacteroidota; class Bacteroidia; order Cytophagales; family Microscillaceae; genus Microscilla. The sequence continues at coordinate 19,048 of DMXI01000690.1, read as the reverse complement.
GAGTTGGCTTATGAAGGTGGAGGAAATGGCTCAAGCCATACCCTAGAGCAAAAAAGCCAGACAGACACGCAGTTGTTGCCAGACAATGAAAGAAGTAATTTATTCCCAATGATGCCTCTAAACTCTGGGAGCAATTCGGTAAGCAACGAGACCATTGTAAAGTTTTTGGCGCTCAACGATACCCAGTACTTTTTGATGAAGCAATGGTCGGAAGGCAAGTTTGAAAACAACCCTAGCTTCACTCCTTATCCAGTAGATGATAAAGACGAAGCCAGCGTAGGAAATTGCGTAGGTTTGCCTATGTGCCCTGGTATAGAGGTAACCTGGAGCATGCAAAACTCCAATGTTTATTCAGCTCCTTACGTGGTTAGTGACCAAAAAGGTAAAGGAGGCTATAATGGCACTGGATTGACTCCATCCAGAGATGAATGCGAAGGAGGAGGATGTGAGCCAGGTGATCTTACCAAACGTATGGCATGTCCCTGGCAGGCTGACTTTTTCCAATGTACTATCCAAGTAGTCAATTTTACCAATGATGACTACAACAAGGCTTATAACCATACCAATATTACCAATCAGGTAAGTGAGCGTTGGTATGCTACTGATACCCCTACTCCTGGACAAGAAATACAAAGCCTGGATTTTGATACCAATACTGTAGAAGAGCCAGTAAGGCAACCCTTACCACCTGCCTATTATAGTTATTGGTGGCCACCACAAAGCCCTTGGGATGTACTGGCTGGCGAAAACAGTTTAGCTGGACAAGTATCCTCTAATGTGCCTTCTGGTCAGCAAATGAACTATGCCCGTGGCATCAACAACTTTGTACAAATGGTAGAGCATTGGTATGCGCTGGCATTTATCCGTGACCAAAACGCTGCCAACGAAGACTTCCCCTACTTTACCGAAGTAGAACGCAACAATGAGCTGTTCAACTACAAAGAATTAGGTGTAGGAACGGTAAGTGGCAATGGAGCTGATAATGAAACTACGATTCCTGTTTTTTACATCGATGAAGATGCTACTAAAACAGTGAGTGGTAAAAAAAGCGCCAAAGCACTGAAAATGCTCAACTTCCTGGAAGAAAGAGCTTTCAAAGCAATTAAAGTGGGTGATGGTGGACTTGGATTCCCTCGTTCTGGTACTCGTAACCGACGTTAACTTGCCCATGGAAAAAGTTGATGTATTAATTATAGGCGGAGGTCCGGCAGGGACCTCTGCTGCTTTAAGTTTATTGAACTACACCAACCTAAGTGTTTGGATTGTAGAACAATCAGATTTGAATCGCCTTAGAGTGGGGGAGCACGTATCTTCCAGTATTTTTAATCTACTCGATTATCTCAAAATACCCAAAGAAGATTTAGAACCAGAAAGTATTATGCCTACTTATGGCACTACTTCTTATTGGGGAAGCCCCCATCCTGCGCATAATCATAGCATTTTTACTCATGAGGGAGCTACCTACCAACTAGATCGTGCTAAGTTTGACCTTAAGCTGGTTGAGCAAGTAGCTCAAAGAGGTGGAGAAGTATTCCCTCGTACTAAATGTCTAAATTTTACTCAGCAGGAAAATAAAGAATGGCACGTTACTTTGCAACACGCCGAAAAAGGGGTGTTTGAAATAAACGCGCAATATTTGGTAGACGCTACTGGCCGGCAAATTCACGTAGGACGTAGTTTGGGATTACCACTCCAAAAAATGGATAACCTGATGGGTATTGGGATGTTTTTCCAACTCACCGATCAAGCCCAAAAATCTGCCTTGCAAATACTCGAAGCGGCTGAACTTGGATGGTGGTATGCAGCTTTGTTGCCTGACAATAAACTAGTTGCTACTTTTTTTACTGACGCAGACATTATTGCAGCCCAGAAGCTAACGCAACCTCACAAGTGGCAAGCGTTATTGCAAAATACGCAACACATCAAACACAAACTGGCCAATGCCCATCTAATGGCACAAAAACCTTGGGTACGCAATGCTGCCACTCACATACTAGATGTAGCTAAACAGGAGCGTTTTTTGGCAGTAGGAGACGCTATTTGTGCTTTTGACCCCATTTCTTCTATGGGTATTGGGTTTGCGATTACTTCTGCTTTTCAAGCAGCTCGTTGTATTCAGGCGCAATTGCTCAACAATGTACCTCAAGCACTAAGTGCTTACAATCAAGATATATTAAGCATTTTTGATCAATACCTGAAAATTCGTCAGCAATATTACCAACAGGAAAAAAGATGGCCAGACTCGGTTTTTTGGCAAAGAAGACAAGCATTGGAAACGGAAGAAGTAGCATTGTGATAGCAAGAAAATACATCTGGCAGCTTTAGCTTTATTAGGCCTGGTGGTTTTTAAAACTTATCAGGTCTGATTAAACTACTATTGCCATCTCTACCATACCTAGTTTTATATTTATGAGCCCCCTTCTACCCAATCACCATCTTTCGCTCTTCTTGGAATATTTCACCTATTGCCCCTCTTTGTCAGCTATAAAAGTCAAATCCAGAAATTTTGTCAGCACAAAATAACATTTTTTAACAAAAACAAGACATAATGACTTATTAATCAAGCATTTGGTCTCTCAAAACCAATTGGTACAGCCCTTGATCATAGGTGAGTAAATTTGATTTTTAAAACCAACAAAACACTAAAAACTATGTCACTTATTAAATGGAATAGTAACCAATTTTTCCCTGAAATTTCAAATCCAAGATTTTCAAACTGGGTCAATAACTTTTTTGAAGATGATTGGTTTACCAAAGGGAGTCAGTTGCCTGCAGTCAATGTAAAGGACAACGAAAATGATTATCAGATTGAAGTTGCTGCCCCAGGACTCAGCAAAGAGGATTTTAAGCTTTCGCTGGATCACAATGTATTGACTATTGCCTCGGAAAAGAAAACCGAAAATGTAGAAGAGTCGCAAGGAAAAGACCAGGAAAAAAGTAAATACACCCGTCGGGAGTTTAGTTATCAATCGTTTCGTCGTTCATTTACTTTGCCCAAAGATGTAAAACAAAATGAGATTTCAGCCAGTTACGAAAATGGCGTGCTCAACATTGTAGTGCCCAAACAAGACACTACCAAAGAAACAGGTTCAAAAACTATTAATATTTCATAATTTATAGTCTAATTTTTAAAGGAAAGTGGTATTTGCTGCTTTCCTTTTTTTTATATTAGAGTATGAAATCGTCTCGACTTCTATGTTTAAAAATTACCCTTCAGGCCAAAACATACTCTTAGGATCATTCAACAAAATACTGCTAAACAAGTGTTAAGGCCTGTTAAAATTTGTTAAAAACTGGATTCTATACAATCTAATCATATATGTTGGTCGTATGGTAGATGAATATTAACTTTATTGTATCATATAACTATTCGCTAAAAATAATAAAGGAAACACAATGATGAACAAAAAAGGATTTCTGTCGCTACTGTTGGTAGCATTACTCGCAAGTGGCGTTACTCTAGGCGTTTACAAACTTGCCGGATTTGACCGTAACGAAATTATTCTACAAGAGGCTGGCGAAGATGAGAATCTCCCCCAGGTACGCTTTGCCAAAGGAGGTAACTCTAATGCCCCTGCTGATTTTACCCAAGCTGCCGCTAAAGCAACCCCGATGGTTGTACACATTATATCTACCCAAAGTGCCAATAGACGCAGTAGTCGAGGCAATCAACGTATGGATGATCTTTTCAGAGAGTTCTTTGGTGGCCGTGGAGGAGGCGAAGGATTTCGTCGCAGAAGTCGTCCTGCCCAATCCTCTGGTTCGGGAGTAATCGTGACCAAAGACGGATACATAGTGACCAACAATCACGTGATTGACAACTCGAGCAAAGTAGAAGTAATCCTAAATAATAAAAAAACTTATGATGCCACGGTAGTGGGTACTGACCCTTCTACTGACTTGGCTTTATTGAAAATAAACGCTAAAAACTTGCCTGCCATTGTATTTGGTAACTCTGATAAAGTAAAAGTAGGCGAGTGGGTATTGGCTGTAGGCAACCCCTTTAACTTGGAATCTACCGTAACCGCCGGGATTGTAAGTGCCAAAGGTCGTAGCTTGAATATGCTACAAAGAGGCGCAGGTAATTTATCAGCCATTGAGTCATTCATCCAAACCGATGCTGCCGTAAACCCTGGTAATAGTGGTGGAGCATTGATCAACACCAAAGGCGAGTTAATCGGAATTAATACCGCTATTGCTACCCGTACTGGTTCATTTGCAGGATACTCGTTTGCAGTACCCACCAGTATTGTGCGTAAGGTAATGAAAGATTTGGTAGAGTTTGGTACAGTACAAAGAGCCGTTTTGGGAATTCAATTTGGTGAAATTAATCGCCAGTTGGCTAAAGAAAGAGGCCTGAACATTACCGAAGGAATTTATGTAGGTAAAGTAGTAGAAGGAGGTTCTGCCGAAGCTGCGGGCATCAAAGAAGGAGACGTAATCATTGAAATGGATGGCAAAAAAATCAAAGGTTCTCCTGATTTGCTAGAAGTCATTGGTCGCAAACGCCCTGGTGACAAAGCCGAAGTAAAATTAAGTCGTGATGGTAAAATCAAGACTTTGACTGTAAAGTTGAAAAACCGTGATGGCAACGAAAAAATTGTAAAAAGAGAGTCTGCGGCTACTTTTAGCAGTTTGGGCGCTGAGTTTAAAGAATTGACCAACGACGAGAAAAAACAGTTGGATATTGATGGTGGGGTAAAGGTAAGTAAACTGAACGCTGGTACCTTACGCACCCGTACCGAGATAGAGCCTGGTTTTGTAATTACAGAAGTAAACGGTCGTAAAGTAAAATCGGTAGATGATATCAAGCGAACGCTGAATAACACCGAAAAAGGTAAACTTATTACAATTGGAGGGCTTTATCCTAATGATCCTGGCCAACGTTATTACGCGTTTAAGAAATAGTTGAGAGTTTTAGTTCGTAGTTTCTAGAATAGAAGTTCTTCATAAGCATATACAATCCCGATCATTCATTTGGTCGGGATTTTTTTTATTTCCTTCCATCAATAGTTGACGTTGAAAAAGCCAATAACCAAAGGCCAAGTTTTGCATTGATACCAGGCTCGTCAAACGATCAAAACCTCAATTTTACCGATGAATCTCTCTGCTTAATCGAATAACAAAGTACAATTGTAACTTCAAAAATCAATATTACGTTATTTTCTATTGCATAACTTATATCAATCAGCTTTCATTTACATCTAATTTCCTCGCTTGCCTCAAAACACTCAATCTACACGCTTTTATTCTAATTTTTTTAGACCTATGGAATCTATGAGGAAAATACTTTTGAGCAAACTTATTCAAATATTCAGCCTTGGAGTTTCTGAGGAACATTCTGATGAGGTAAAACAAAAAATTAAACTAACCAATGCCTTTGCGTTCTTTCACTTTATAGCAGGTTGTGGCATTAGCTATCTTTTTTATAAGATTTCAGGTAGAATTAGTGTACTCGTTTCAGCTAGCATTGGCGCCTGGAGCATGCTCATTGTATTATTACTCAATTACTTCAAAAAAACACTGATTGCTAAGTTATACCTTATTATTGCGCTGGCAGCAATCTTTGCCTTTTTTAGGAGTTTACTAGGTATACTATCCGACATACATTTCTTTTTAATATTACTTATCGGCCTCTCAGTGATGATTTTCACCAATAGAGAAAGAAAGTATTTATATTTTACCCTACCTATTCCTTTTCTTACGGCTATCTTTCTCGAATCTCCCATAGCTCACCAACTTATAGAACCTATCATCCTACCCGCTCAAAGTCTACAATATATTCGCTGGGTAGTTATATTCTTTGTCTTTAGTCTGTTTACTGCGATGGTATTGTTGTTTTCAGGATATATACAAAAAGCAAAAGAGGAAGCGCAACTGCTGGCCTTCGAAACCTTAGAGCAAAATGAACTATTGGAGGCTCAGGAAGAAGAACTCCGCCAAAACCTGGAAGAGCTACAAGCCACTCAAGATGCATTGGATGATAAAAACACGCTTCTTAAAAGAAAAAATACATTGATCATGTCCAGTATTACCTATGCGCAAAACATCCAACAAGCCATCTTGCCCTCGCAAGATGACATGAGTCGTGTATTTCAAGAATGGTTTGCGATTTATAAACCCAAAGATGTAGTATCGGGTGACTTTTATTGGATGAGTTATATCGAGAAAAAGACATTCATTGCTGTGGTGGACTGTACCGGCCACGGAGTACCAGGCGCTTTTATGTCAATGATTGGTAGTACTTTGTTGAATGAAATCATCAATGAAAAACACATTTTTGCCGTTGACCAGATCCTAGACATTCTCCACTATAAAGTAAGAACTTCCCTCAAGCAACAATTTGGGCATAACCAAGATGGCATGGATATCTGCTTATGTTGTCTGGAGTCACAAGACAACCAATTCAAAGTGGAATTTGCCGGTGCCAAAAGGCCTTTGTTATATACCCACCAACAACAACTACATAAACTCCAAGGAGACAAACAATCCATTGCTGGCTGGTCAAGAGACGATCGCCACTTCGAGCGCCAGACCCTCACCCTCCAGAAAGGTGATTGCCTATATCTGTCTAGTGATGGCTTTGTAGATACTCCCAGTCCTAGGCGCAAAACTTTTGGTAATCGCAGATTTGAAAAAATGATTACTCAATATACTTCTTATTCTATGGTTCAGCAAAAACAGTTTTTTATCCAAACCCTGGAAGACTACCAACAGACTACTGAACAACGAGACGATATTACCCTGGTAGGTATTAGAGTTTAGCATCGGGTTGTTCAACAAAAGTCAAAGCTCGCTTTTCTGACCAATACCGTCCTGCATCGTTGGCAGAAGTAAAACCACAGTGACCACCTTGAGTTGGCACTTCCAAAAAGACCTTATCAAGTTTAGCTACTTGCTCGGTAGGGTAACAAGGTGCTCCCAAAAAAGTATCATTTTGAGCATTTACAATAAGGGTGGGAATGGCAATAGCATCTAAAAAAAACCGAGCACTACTTTTAGCATAATAATCCTGAGCATTCTCAAAACCGTTGATAGGAGCAGTATATAATTCGTCAAAGTCATTCAGGGTTTTCATATGTTTTAAAATGGCCTTGTCAAGCTTATCGGGGAATTGATCTATCTTTAGTTTTACTTTTTGCTTAAGCGATTTTAAAAACCGACGAGCATACAAAAAATTATGTCGCTTGTGTAATTCGGCAGCACACGAAGATAAATCCACCGGAGTAGAGAAAGTCACCGCTCGGGTAATTCTAGGGTCGATATGTTCGCCTTGTTCTCCCAAATACTTCAGGGTTAGGTTTCCTCCTAGGCTAAAACCTACCAATGCAATTTCCTCAAAGTCGTTTAAGCTCAATACATGATTGACCACCGTGGCCAAATCTACCGTAAAACCACTATGATAAGCCCACAGCAAGCGGTTGTCTTCTTCACTACACCCGCGCAAATTCCAGGCAAGTACTGTCCAATCATTTTGATAAAATGCCTTAGCCATCCCTTTGATATAGGGCCGATCAGTATTTCCCTCCAGTCCGTGCGAAAGTATTACTACACGTTTGGTTGGTTTTGTAGTGGACTTCCACCAGTCTAGATCCAAAAAGTCGCCATCGGGCGTATCAATGCGCTCCCGCTGGTATTGCACATCTTTTACTGATCGGAAAACATTGGGATAGATGGTTTGCCAGTGACCATTGATAAGCCAACCAGGCGATTGGTAAGTTGTTGTTTTAATGAGGGGCATTGAGAATAATTTATTGATTTTGCAGGAGCAAATATAAAGGCAAAAATTGATTTTTGAGAGAACTCATTTTCCACAAATCTTAAATTCTCTAAATTAGTTGATAAACAAACATATCTTAACACTGCCATGACCACCTCCTCACACACTCAATTCATTCAGGAACTCATCAACAAATATTATCCTGTCAAAGAAGACATTTTGGCTCGTTTGCAAAAAATAGCCCAGGTTCAACATCTAAAGAAAGGCGAATTTCTTTTGCAAATTGGCCAAACCTCTAAATCAATTCATATGCTTTATCAAGGTATTGTAGTGGCCTATTTTTTAGACGCCAATGGAGATGCTTATCATAAAAATATCTTTTTAGAAGGCGATTTTGTGGGTTCTACGGTATCTGCTTTGAAAGACGAACCTTCTCACTTTGCTTTGGAAGTGATAGAAGACACCACCGTGATCAGCTTCAACCACCAGCAATATCGCCAGCTCATTGATCATCACGAAGATTTGAAAAACTTTTACATTGCTTATTTGGAAAAGAACTGGGTAATAGACAAAGAAAAACGTGAAATAGCCATTGTGATGCAAGATGCTAAATCTCGATACTTAGACTTTATACGTGCTCACCCAAACATCGAGAAGCGGGTACCCTTACGTTACATTGCGTCCCACTTGGGCATTACGCCTACCCAGTTGAGCCGGATCAGAAAAAACCTCAAGTAAAGCCCAGAAAAATAACCAGAATCAACATATGTAAAGGCGCAAGGCGTTTAGATTGCCCAACTTTGTATTATGAAACTTATGTTGTTATATACCCTGGCATTTATGGGAGGCGTGTTTCTGGCAGTACAAGCTGGATTCAATACTCAGTTGAGTACTTTTCTCAAGCAACCTGTGCTAGCTGTGATCTCTACTTCGGTAGCCAGTGCTTTTTTTGGAAGTATCCTGATCATTTTTATTGGAAAGAGCTCACTTCCATTGAGTGCACTCAGGGAAATACCCATTCACTTATGGTTCATTGGAGGGCTATTTAGCATGGCAGGTATTTCCTTGTATTTCTATACCATTCCTCAGTTAGGCATTGCCCGCATGATTACCCTCGGGCTTTTTGGCCAAATCATTTTTTCTCTCATTGCAGGTAAATTTGGCTGGCTCAATCTACCCGTAGAGCCCATTACATTTCGACGTATAGCAGGAGTAGCAGCTATGTTGCTAGGCATTCTCTTAATTAACACTAAATAAGATATGATGACTCAAGAAAATATTCATAAAACCGATATCACCCAAAATCTAACCCAAGCGAACCTCCATAATCTTGGTTCGCTTTGGCAAACTACCAGTCAGCAGTTTGATACTTACTTTGAACAAGAGGCTGTTAAATTTGGCTACATTACTGGCTCCCAATGGCCCAACCGAGTGTGGACATACCAACCGTTCACCCCAACATTGTTGAAAAACATAAAACAGGTGGCACAACAGAGCAAGGAATCTTTGGTATTTTCTCATTTTGACCAATCATCTTCAGTTGCTGATTTATCTATCATCAATCAAGGATTCGAGCAAAAATCAATTCAATACGGAATGAGTATGTCCCTGAGCAAACCATTCTCCTATGAACAACCATTGACATTTACCAAGGTACATAACCTCGCTGATGCTGAGCGATGGAGTTTGGTGTTTAAAGCTTGTTTTGGCTATCACATCAGTGTAGAAACTTTACAAAATAGTTGGAATCAGATTTCTTATGCATTGATATGGTATAAAAACGAAATAGTAGGAACTGTAATTTTATACCTCACGGAAAAAGTAGCGGGCATTCATAGCTTGGGTATTTTGCCTGCTATGCGTGGTAAAGGATTGGCTACTCAGGCCATGTACCAGGTGCTGAACCAAGCCATCAATTCGGAAGCTACTTTAGCCACCTTGCAAGCCTCGGCTATGGCAAAAGCTATGTATGAAAAAATTGGGTTTACCCAGCAATTTGTAATGACAAACTATCAACTAAAAGATATATAAACATGGAATTGATTAATCATTTAAATTGGCGATATGCCACTAAAAAATTTGACCCTACCCAGACTGTATCTCAAGATAATTTAGATAAAATCAAGAAAGCAATTCAACTTTCAGCTTCATCTTATGGGCTACAGTTATATAAAGTATTGATTATCACTGATTACACCCTTCGCAAGCGTTTGTTAAAACATTCCTGGGACCAAAACCAGATTGTGGATGCCTCACATCTGTTGGTATTTTGTAACTATGTTGATGTTCAACCAGAACAGGTAAAAGAATACCTCCAATATATGGCCAATACCCGCAACTTACCCCTGAAACAATTGGAGGGGTATGGAGAATTTATGATCAACTCAATAAACCAAAAAACCAACGATGAAAAAAATACTTGGTTAAAATGTCAGACTTACCTGGCATTAGGAAATTTATTGGCAGCTTGTGCTGAATTAAAAATTGATGCTTGCCCTATGGAAGGTTTTAATCCTGACGCATACAATAGCATACTCAATCTTCAGGAAAAGGGGCTTCAGGCTTCAGTAATTGCCACTATAGGTTATCGCCATTCAACTGATAATAGCCAAACACTACCCAAAGTTAGAAAACCAATACAAGCTTTATTTGAAGAGGTATAAATTTTTAGAACTCACGACGTAAATCAGTGTACATGTCGTTACATGTGCACTTTTCTTCTATCAACTTTATAATCTAAAAGGTTATATCATCTTCGAGTACTTTGTCTGCAAGGTTATAATTCGTATTTTGGCAATTAACCCTGGCTTATACCCGATGACAAAAGAAGAAAAAAAGCAATATAATATTCTGATTCTCGAAGATGATACTGACATTCGCCAATACATCCAAAACTTAGTGCAAGGCTTTGGTTATCACGTGTCGGGAGTAGCAGCCTCTTATGAGGAAGCAATAGCACTCTCTCAACAATCTTTCCCAGATGTAGCATTATGTGATATTAATCTCGAAAGCGAAAAGGACGGCATTGATGTGGCCAATGCACTCAAAGAAATGGGTCAAGTAGCCATTATTTATCTGACTATGCACGCCGAAGAGGAAATTGTAGACCGAGCCTTACTCACTAGCCCTGAAAGTTACATCATTAAGAACACCATCATGACGCAGTCGCGGCAGTTAGACATTGACCTCAAAAACATCATACAAAGCCTACAAAAGAACAAAATCACGCTCAAAAGCCGTGGCAACTACTATCAAGTAGATTATAAAGACATCATTTATATAGAGGCTGACAACAACAACTGCAATGTAATAACGACTCAAAGGGTATATAACATCAATCAAAAGTTTGGCTCAGTCCTCAATGAACTTAAAAAATTTCGCATACAACAAATTCATCGCAGTGCTGCTGTCAACCTGGCCTTTATCAAAGCTTATGATAAGAAAAAGGTCTTTATTGACATAGAGAAATTGTCGGATAAATTAAATAAACTGGAAAGGCAAGAAATCAAACCTGCTTTGAATGTATCAGATAGCTTTAAGAAAGTGCTTGATCAATTGTTGTAATAGTGAAATATTTACTTAGGTAAACAAACCAATCTTACTAAAAGCTAATTTTAAATTAAGTTTGAGTTGTACAAGGTTTAGTGGCTTTAGCATCATTCCAGTTGTGGCAAATTCCTTGGTTCGTTCTACCAGGTTTGACTGGTATTCACTCAATATAAAAAACACTGGTATTGGATATATTTTATAGATTACGCGCATCAATTCTATGCCATCCATTTCTTGACCAAGGCTTGTTTCGCAAACCACCAAATCGGGCATTACCCGCTGAATACTCTCCATTGCTTGCTCATAACTGGCTACTCTATTCACAATCACCAGATTTAAGCTACTGGCGACTTGCTCTATGGATGCCATGCTTCCTTGAAAGCCCTCATCCCAACTAATCACTAAGACTTTTTTTTGATTTTCCATAATTATATGTCCCCCAATGCGTGTGTTATCGACCAACGCGCTCCACTGTTCTTCCCTCTTTATGTTTTGTGCCTGATTATTTATTTTACAAGATAACTCTTTTCTCTTCATTATCTTGCAATAACACCAGTTATACGTACAAAAATTATTACTGCATGCGATTTCACCATGGCAAATGGGTAATTCACCATGTGTTTCGCTACTTGATTTTTCTAGTGTCCTCTTTTCACTTACATTCGCATCGCGTCTTGCAAAAGACACCCACACAATTAATAACTGTGTGGAATCTGGTTTTTAATAGAAAAGAAGAAATCAACGCATAGATTAACCAGTTTGGAACGCTGAGCTAACCCGTGATAGTAGAAGATGTAACCAAATATTTGGCTCAGAAAGACAAAACCACTAAACATAATAATCAATCTTAACCCTAATTAACCACAAATATTCAATCACTTTAATTTCATTACATCCGCCAGGTTTCATAAAACTGGCGGATGTTTTTTTTAAGCCTAAGAATTAATACCTTGTATGAAGCCCAATTCACTATTCAAGGATTATGCAGTCTTATTCGCTTCGTATTATACCCACCATCCTCTTTTTACTTTTATGCAATCATCTTGTTTTTGCTCAAAATAGCGCTACTCTCCAAGAAAAAATTGACAAAAGCTTGCAAATACTATCGCAAGCTCCTACTCAAGGTAATTTTGAAAAGCTCATCAACCAACACGCCGGATATTTAAGAGGGCTAGATAGCACTTCCTTCTTTGCCAATCTAAAAGCCCTGGAGCAACGTGCTCAACGCTCAAAAGACCGGGATCGTTATTTCTTGATACAAGGAAAAATAGCCTCATTAATGGCCCAGCGCAAAAAAATCAAGTTAAGTATCCAAGCGCTTGATCAACTCGAGCACTTGGCGGCTCAAGCCCATGAGTGGGGTCTGTTATCTTGGGAAGGGAAAATGTATCTGCAAATTGGGAGTATTTACCAAGCCAATAGTTTATACCCTGAATCCTATTCGCATTATATCAAGGCAAAAGAAATCTTTGAAAATTTAGGGGTTCAAACCGAGCAAGCCGGGGTTTTGTATAAAATCGCTTCGAATCTATATGACGACAAAAGCTACAAAGAATCTATACAATATTTTAAACAAGTCATTCATTATTCAACCAGTCAAACTAAATCCCGGCAAGTTATCAACTCGCTCAATTCCATTGGGTTACTTAAACGAAACATTGGTGAGATAGATAGTGCCAACTTTTATCTCAAAGCAGCACTTACAAAAGCCAAAAGTGAAAAAGATACCGCTTGGATTGGCATTGTTAATGGAAATATGGGCACCTTGTATATGCTCAAAAAGAATTATGCAGAAGCCGAAAAGCGATATCTGATAGATATTAGTACAAGCCATAAATATCACCAATGGGGTAGTAAAGCCAATGCCTTGACAAGCTTAGCTGATGCTTACCTTAAACAAGAAAGGTTTGAAAAGGCTCAACAGTACCTCGACAGTAGTTTATATGTATGTAATACCTATCCTCCTTTACCAAGCTCCAGACTTGAGGTTTATAAAGGGTTGGCTGCTCTTTATGGGGTTACCCAACAATTTGAACTAGCGCATAAATACCTTTTGCTTTATACCCAACTGAATGACTCTATTCAGGGAAAAAGCCACGAAAATCAACTTAAAAAAGTAAAACTGGTACAGCAATTTCGAGAAGAAGAAAGGACAAGAGAATACACCAGGCAAACTCAGATATACGAGCTAAAAGCTTCTCGTAAAACAGCTTACCAAATATTGTTGTTTTCATTGCTTATGGTAGCCTTGGTTATATTGATTTTGTTGTATCGAAATTTACAAACCAAAAAGAAAGCAAATACGAAACTTGCCTCGCAACAAGAAGAGATTCTGACCCAAAACCAAAGGCTCCAGCAACAGCAAGAAGAGATTCTAAGTCAAAACGAAACCATTGAATACAAAAGTAAACTCTTAACCAAACAATATGAAGAAATATTACACCATCAAACGTTATTAAAGTCTCAAAACCAACACCTGGAGCACGCCTATCAAAACGTACGCTTGCTTACCAACATTGGCCAACACATCACCTCTTCGCTGGATTTAAATGAAATACTGCATACGATTTATAATCATGTAAACCAACTAATGGATGCCAGCAACTTCGGAATAGGCTTGTACGATTCTCAAAAAGAGCAAATCAACTTTGAACTTACGATGGTCAATGGTCAATCGTTGGAAGCTTATACCCGAGATATGAATGATAAAAGTCAATTGGCAGTATGGTGTATTGATCATGGCCAGCCCATTATTATTGGTGATTTTGCCCAGGAATATCAAAAATATTTGAAAGATTTAGCCAATGAATCAGAAGTAATGAGTAACTATCAGCCAGTCATAGTCCCCCGATCTATTATTTACATTCCATTGATTGTACAACAAAAAATAAAAGGGGTATTATCTATATTAAGTAGACAAAAAAACGCTTATACCAATCAACACTTCGATTTATTAAAAAGCCTTTCGGTATATGTAGCCATTGCCATCGAGAACGCTCAAGTCTACAAAGAATTGGTTGCTCAAAAAGAATCCATCGATAAGCAAAACAACCTTATCAGTCTATTGCTCAACGAAAACCAGCATCGCATTGGTAACGATTTTGTAGCGGTATACGCCAAGATCGCTGCTCTTGACAATATTCAACCTCTGCCTGATGCTCAAAAGTTGGTAAACAGTGCCAAGGATAGACTACGAGAGGCCATGGAATTGCAAAACCTGCTACAGTATCACTTTCATGGCAGCAACCAAACGCTGACCCAATCAGAAATTTATGATAAACTACAGGCCATTGTATACACCCTGTATCGTACTCATTTTCAGGAAAGCAATACACACAAAATACACATCCAAAACGAAGTAAAATCATTGGATAAAAACCGATTTGTACTAATTGGGTTTTGTGCATTTGAATTGATCAAGAACATTTTAAAACACGCCTTCAAAGACAAATCTTCTAACTATCCGGTAAACCTGGAGCTTTCGCTTCAGGAGTCTAAAAAAAATATTACGCTGGCAATCAAAAACAATGGTCAAGGTTTTAAGCCAACACTATTTGATACCAATGGAGATTTTAAATTTCACGAACATAAAATCAACAAAGGCTTGAGCATTGTCAATAGCATCATTGACCGAGAAGGGGGTTCTTTCACAATTCATACGGCAGGGGTACATCCTCAAATCACCGAAGGATCTTCTTTTGTATGCGTATTTGGGTAAGTTTGTCTTGTCTCAGAGGTTCTCTCATTCATTTCACGTATTCACCATGGTAAATTAGGAATTCACCATGTACTTCATTTGTCGGCTTTTAGTCCGTTTTTTTCCTTTTACCTTTGCACCACGTTCTGAGGGAATTAATACAGGACAAACAGCAGTTTGACAAAATAAAAATCTTTTCAATCATGAAACAGCACAAGCAACGCTTGACTAATATTATCTTAGGCTTTAATTTATTATCTGACGAAGATTTGGCTGAGTTTGTAGCCAAAGAAAAAGCAATGAACGATCAAGAACACGTAAATTCGTTATCTGATCCGTCATAGCTTTCAACCTGAACCCATAACTTAAATAATAGTTTGTTTTTACATCTGCTAATCTAGTAAGCTTGGCAGATGTTTTTTATGGTGCATACCTCAAGCAAAAAAACTTCTCAAACCTGAGAAGCTTCCTTTTATTACCAATGCCCAGGTCAAATATCCCCAAGCAATTATTTCGTTGATTATCGTCGCTCTATATCCAACACAAAAAAACCATAGGTATCATAATCTTGAAAGTAGTCCACATTGTTGCGGCGATTGAGCGGGTCGATTTCATTGGTAATGTGGGCCATCGTTGCAAAAAAAGCTTTCGGGTCCAACCCATTGAGCAACGGATGCTTTTGAAATCGAATAATGTTTTTGCTTTTGGGGGCTTTAGTATTCAGACCAATGCGGGCTTTCTGAAGCTTACGACGGATTACAAAGTCGCTATAACGCATCGTATCCAGGGCTTTATTCAGCATAATTTCATCCAGGTGATAAAAAAAGAAACAGTTATCAGTTTTTATGATCCTGAATCCTTCGCTTTCTGGATACTGTATTTCCTGTCCTATAGATACGCTCTCGCATTCCCATAATGTATTGCTTTGGTTATTGTAAGCATAAGGCATAATAATAAAGCCCAGCTCACTAAAAAACGAATACCAGAATTTTCTATCTCTTTTCATATGTGTGTTGCCTGACGATTATTCATCTTGAAGTACAAATTCTAATGCTCTTTTTTCGGACCAGTACAATCCTTGTTTACGCCCTGGTGGAAAACCACAATGTCCTCCCGTAATTGGGTTTTCAACAAATATGGCCGGATGTGTTTGGGCCAATGCTACTGGCGAGCATTCTGGCGAAAGAAAAGAATCATTCACCGCATTAACGATGAGTGAAGGAATCGTGACTTTATCCAGATAAAATCGGGCACTTACTTGATTGAAATAATCCTCAGCATTTTTAAAGTTGTGGATAGGTGCCAGATAAATATCAATAAAATCTAACAAAGAATCCACTTTTTTTAACATTTCTAGTGGTAATTTTTTGGGAAACTGCTGGCTTTTGAGCTTCATTTTTTTGGTAAGCTTTCGCTTAAAATACATTTCGTACATCCAGTTATTACGGTTTTGTAATAAAGGAGCACTGCTTGCCAAATCGCAAGGAGCAGAAAAACTTACCGATTTTACAATACGAGCATCCAGGTTTGCCCCTTTTTCTCCAAGGTATTTTAGGTTCAGGTTGCCTCCCAGACTAAAACCAATCAATACCACTTCCTTGTAATTGCGCTCCCTCAATGCATGATCAATCACCAAATCAAGATCCTCGGTAATGCCATGATGATAAAACTGTAACGTTTGGTTTGGCTCACCACTACATCCTCTCAGATTCCAGGCTAGTGCATCCCAACCTTGTTCGTTAAAAGCTTTGACCATTCCTAAGATATAGGCTCGATCTGCTCCACCTTCTAAACCATGCGATAAAATCACCAGCTTTTGCGATTGCCCTTGTGCTCTAGACCAATCTAAGTCTAAAAAATCACCATCTGGCGTGTCAATACGTTCTCGACGGTACGTTATCCCTTTGATTTTACGAAACAAATTAGGATAAATGGTTTGCCAATGTGGATTGGGCAACCACTTGGGGGCTTGATATAATGACTCAACTACAGGCATTTGGGGTAACTCATTTTTGCAATGATATGCAAATTGCACAAAATTTACTTCTCTTATGGTGCATTTTACGATAAAATCGCATATGCATGATTTGTTCTTTGGATTCCTATCAATTTCTTTCTAATTTAAAAATTGAAGTGCTTTTTATTCCTATAAATCACTGACTGTAAACCACTTGCAAAAAAATTGGCCACATTTATGCCACCTGTTTTGAAAATTAATTCCTATGAAAATTATCTTTAGTACCCAAAATTATCATTATCTTAAAACAAAGTTACTACCCCTGGGAGATTTCGAAGATGGTCAAACCGAAGTCAAATTCTTTCCTGATGGGGAACGTTATCAACGTATCTTGTCAGATGTAAATGGCAAAGATGTGATCATTGTGGGGGGTACTATTTCTGATTCTGATACCCTGGAGCTATACGACTTGGCCTGTGCCATTGAAAAATACGGAGGCAAAACCCTTACATTGGTGATCCCTTACTTTGGGTACTCTACGATGGAACGAGCCATCAAAAAAGGAGAAGTAGTAACCGCCAAAACCCGTGCTCGCTTAATTTCCGCCATTCCAATTACGGGCCGTGGTAATCATGTCTTGTTATTTGATTTACACACTTCAGGTTTACAACATTATTTTGAAGGAGACATTCGTCCAGTACACATTTATTGTAAAGATATTGTGATTGAGGCAGCCCGAGAACTGGGAGGAGAAGATTTTATATTGGCTTGCACCGATACTGGCCGGGCAAAATGGGTAGAATCGCTGGCCAACGATATGGGTATCTATGCTGCTTTTGTGTTCAAGCGTCGGATCAGTGGTGACGAAACCCAGATTACGGGTATTAATGCCGATGTTCAAGGAAAAAACGTGGTAATTTATGATGATATGATTCGTACTGGAGGATCGTTAATCAATGCCGCCAAAGCCTACAAACAAGCTGGAGCAGCCAAAATTTCGGCCATTACTACTCATGGTATATTTCCAAACAATGCCATAGAACGATTACAGCAAAGCGGTTTGTTTGAGCATGTAGTGTCTACCGATACTCATCCCAATGCCGTAAATATTGAATCTCCGATATTGAAAATAAAAAGCGTAGCAGGGTTGATTGCCGAAAAATTGGCAGACACAATAGTATAGCAAAAGCTAAGTGATTGCCCTAAAGCAAAATGGTAGCATATCCTTTTATTAAGAGTATGCTACCATTTTTATTTCTTATTTAGTCAACCTTATGTAGAGTGTAGAGAGTTGTAATTACCTAGTCATCTAGTCTAGTAAGCAATTAGATTAAACTCAACTTTCACGTCGTCAGCGTATTCCTCACCACTTTCCAACATGTCTAAGTCCGTTTTTTCGTAGTACCAGTTGATGGTTACATCTCCATCTTTGTTAAAGTGGTAATCTTCCAGAATGTTCATCATTTCTAAAAAACGTCGGGAAGAACTGGTATTGAAATAGCTCATTCGAAAATTCAAGGTGATTTTTCGGCCACTGTCTTTGGTATAATCCTTTAACCAGTCGAAAATGGGCTGAAAAAACTCTATGGTATATTCGTGATAAGATTCCCCTGATATTTCTAATACTCCCGTTTCTGCATTAAAATTAACTTCGGGTATATAATGTGACCCCTCGATGTGAAAGTTTTCCATACCGCTATTAATAATTTGCTCGCTCTAAGTTATTATGCTTTATCAACTTTAATTGAAAGGGAAAAAAATGAATTTGTATCATTTACATCAGAAATGTCAAACTCTAATGGATTTCCAGATCTGCGCGCCATGTCAATCAACCCGATGTTTGCACCGGTACTTCCGTCGGGCTTTTTGTTACGGCGTTGCGTTTTGAAATACTCACGCAAAGCAGCTTCGTCCAGAGAGTTGATATAGTGACAACGCTCTAGCAATCCTTTCTTTACACTGTTATCGATAAGGTTGCCAGAAATAAGATTGAGATGATCTCCGCCGTCTTGTACGATAATTACGCCCGCTCCTGCCAATCTACCTTTGATGATAGAAAACTCTTTTTCGGCAGAATGGTGGTAAATGTTTTGAGCTAACTCAACAAAAATCGCAAAAGTTTTAC
>DMXI01000692.1 GCA_003483885.1 Microscillaceae bacterium | reverse complement strand
CGCTATATGGTGTATGTAGATGCGCTGGAAAATGAATTTACCAAAGACAACAACGCCCGTGATGTATACATTGAGGTGATTGATGGGAAAGAAAAGATATTGGTGATTGCCCCTACTCCTCACCCCGATATCAAGGCTTTGAAAAGTGCCATTACCAAAAATGAGAATTATAGTTTTGACTTGCACATTCCAGGCATTACGAAGCTCAAAAACGAAAAATATGACTTAGTCATTGCCCACCAAGTTCCCAATATTTACCGCAATGGTCGTGATTTATTGGCCCGCTTTCGCAAGCAAAAAACGCCTATATTTTATGTATTGGGGGCTCAAAGCGATTTGCGAGCTTTCAATAGTTTAAACACTGGACTAAGGGTGATTCGCCGTGGCCGACAAGTGGACGCGGTAACGCCTATTTTCAATGATAAGTTTAATACGTTCAACTTTGAGCGTGAGAAAATATCGGTTTTCAAAAAACTCCCTCCAGCTTCAGTACCATTTGGCAACTATGCTGCCAGCAACAGTGCTCAGGTGATTTTGTACCAACGGGTAGGAAGCATAGAAACGCAAAAACCGCTCTTGGTGATCAATGAATTGAACGGGGTAAAATCGGCTATTTTGGCGGGTGAAGGCATGTGGGAATGGCGCCAGGAAGAATATGCCCTGAACGAAAAGCACGAAATTATAGACGAACTGGTAAGCAAAGTGGTGCAATACCTCTCTACCAAAGAAGACAAACGTCGTTTGCGGGTATACCCTATCAACAACGAATTTTATGACTTTGAAAAGGTCGTATTCCAAACTGAAATGTACAACGAATTGTATGAGCGCATTTATGATGTAAAAGTGAACCTATCTATCACCGACGAGGAAGGCAAAGCTTCTACTTATTCATTTACGCCTACCGAAGGCAGTGCCCGTTTTGAGATCAGTGGTTTGGGCAAAGGGGTATACAAATACAGCGCAACGGCTACTATTAAAAATAAAAACGAAGTGTCGGCGGGAGAATTTACCATCAAAAGCCTACAACTCGAGGCTTTGAACAATACGGCTGATCATAACTTGCTCCGTCAACTTTCGCAAAAAACAGCGGGGAAGTTCTTCAACATGAATCAAACCGCGGCCCTCAAAAAGGCAGTGCTGGATACGCGCCGCCCTAACAAACTCCACAGCAGCGAAGAAATTCAGGAAATGATTCACCTCAAGTGGATTTTCTTTGTATTGATGGCCCTGGCCACGATAGAATGGGTGATTAGAAAGTATCAGGGGAGTTATTAATTATTTTAATTGTTACATTGTTTCGCTACGCTTATTGCCCCGATGAAAATCGGGATTTGCAACTAAATAGTTGCGCGATGCATCGGCTCACAGTCCTCTGACAGATCGGAACTGTGAGCCGATTTTTTATCGGGGGAGCGTAAGTAATGAATGAATGAACCTTGGGTGTTGAATTATTAAAGGTCAAACGATGGCACTGGATACTTAAGACAGGTAAAGGTATGCCTGAGCAAGTAAAGCATCCAGTCCTATTCAATTTTCTCATCGGTGACCATTCCCTTACTTTTTACCAATGGCTCGTTTAAACCGTTCTATCTCGGCGTCTCTTTTTTTGATATTCTGATAAAAAGTGATAGGAATACCCGTAATTTTGGAAAGGTAAAATGCCGCAAAATCTTTAATGCGGTATTGGTAACCACTACCTAGCAAAGCTTCCTCGCTACCCTCATAAAGAACCTCTCCATCACTATCTTCCAGTAATTCCACCAAGGATGGGATAGTCGCTTTGCCCAATGACATAAAATGCTTACCAACCTGCCCTGGGTCATCTTCTTCGTATAGTAGCCCCCAGGCATTCCCATTCAGAGGCAGGCTATTTTTTTTACGAGTACTGGTATGTGCCAAAGTGTAAGCATAGGCCCTGGCTAACGGCTTATGGGTTGCCTCAGGGAGTGCTTCGTTGGAGTAATGGAATATTTCGGCAGCTAAAAATTTTGAATAAGGTGTGGATGATGGTGAATTGATGACCTCAAGAAGTAATGCTTTGTTAGCGCCTTTTTGCCAAACTTCAGGCGCTTTTTCCTGACTACCCGCCAGGAAAAGTTTATGATAGCCCAGAAACTCCAATTGCTGAGCAAGGATTTGAGAAGGTGTATCCATCGTTTTGTTTTGTTGATTGCTTCTGGGTGAACAGGCACTTACCAGGAAAGCAGTTATTATCCACACAATCAATGTCTTTAGAGGTGAAAAATAGCGGTATGACAAGCACATAGTTGCAGTATTTTTAAACAAAACCTCTCTATTCTATCTTATCCAGAACAGAGAGGTTTATCAGTAAGGTTATTCTTCTTCTTTCTTAAAATCAGGCAGAGGTTTCGATTTGTTACCTTTATTATCTGTGCTTTTGCCCCATATTTCGGATGCCTTTTGGAACGTTTCTGAAGGAGTGCCCTGCGAAACCACTTGGAATGGTATCTTAGTAAATTTTCCCTTAGAGTCCGTGCGCCATCCCCATCTTACTGAGCCATAATAAGTACCCTTTTGTTTTCCATCGATGGCCACTGCGGTGGTTTCAAAAACATGGCGAGAGTTTTTGCTTGCTCCACCCCTGGTAGGTCCATCATATAATTTAGCATTTTGTTTTCTGAGTGTTTTACCATCTTGATAACGATACCCCAGCTGATAAGTAGCATTGTAATCTTTGCCCCAAAATGTTTTACCAAGACCCACCCTGGTAGGCTCTTTAGTTCGATTATTATCCATTGGAGTATCCTCCAATCCCTGCTTATCTGTTAAATTGTCACTGCCATAAATAGGGTTGTTTCTCTTGGATACCCTATCTATAGAAGTTCCTTCATTGGTTTCCCCTTTCCCAGTATCCAAGGAAGAAGAATCTTTAGATGGAATAGATCTTTCGTTTTTTTTGTGATCATCGGTAAAAGAGGGGCTTCCATCTACATAACATTGTACTGATTGAACCAGCCCAATTTTCGTGGCATCAACAGTTTGGTTAGGCTGAAATTTTAGCTTCATGTCCACTCCCCGCACTCCCCTACTCTTATCAATCTTTTTTCCATAAGCATTTTTATCTTTTCGCAGCTCATACTTGCCAGTAACCCATTTACCACCCGAAGTTTTGATTAACTGGGCTACCTTGCTTTTGGTTTGTACTGTTTTTAGCGTATGGTTAGTTGAGGCATTGGTAGGCTGTTGCGTAGCTGTAGCCTGACTATTCAATGCTTTATCACCCATTACATCGGCTTCTTTTTCCAGTGCTGAGTTGTCATTGACACCTACTCCTTTCATTTGGGTAGTGGCTTGTACCCTGCCTTGCTTTTGTTGCACTACATGCCAAGCTTCATGAGGGAGGTGTTTTTCTTGTCCCGAAGCTACATGGATATCGGTTCCCTGAGCGTAAGCATGGGCTTGCAATTGTGCGGGCTTGTCAGAGTTATAATGCACTTTTACATCATCCATAGAGTAGCCAGAAAGGTTTTCTATGCCTGATTTGAGATTATCGGGCAAACCGGTATCATTGGGCTTTCTTTGAATGGTTGTTTGAGCCTCGCCCCAGGCAGTTTTTGCCTGAACAGGAGGTTTTGATTTTGTTTGAATAGGTTGTAATGGTTTGCCATTGAAGCCTTTTGCCTGAATGGGTGGCTTTTGCCCTTGTATTGATGGTATGTTGTTGCCAACCGTTTCGTTTTGTGTTGTTTTTTGTTGGACTACAGGTGGGCTTTCTAATATTGTAGCTTTCATGATTTAGCAATAGGATTAAGTTAAAAACTGTGCAGGAGAATTGATATACAAGATAAAAAAAAAGTTACCCTATTCAATGTATAGTGGGTAATTTTTGACTTCTGTCATGAAAATCAAGATAAGTATTCAAGCTGGCGAAAGCGTCCTCGCTTGTGATCTTTTAGTATTCAAAAACACACACAGAGACGCATTATCAGAAGCCAGGATGGGAACTTCTATTGCTTGCATTAAAAATTAAAAACTGTTGGTCAACAAATCTTTTAAGCTTGGATTGACAGTTTTTACGCAAAAATACCACTATATTGAACACCAAAACCTCAAAACATCTAATTTTAACCCATTACCGTTCAATATGAAGTCTTATAGTACGCCCATTCCTCAGCGAATTTCACAAATTGAGTCCATCATTGTATGCCTCATTACTTGCCTCTTATTAAACGCTTGTTCTCCTTCTCAAACCAAAGACACTGCTCAACAAACAAATACTGATCATACCCAAAACCTACCAAGCAGCAAAGTAGACAAGCAAACCGAAGCCCGCATCGACGAGCTATTAAACAAAATGAGTATTCGGGAAAAAATAGGTCAGTTGAATTTGCGAGGCACCAGTAGCCGAGTAAAAGGTTCGCTACCCGAGGAATTACTGAATAAAGTACGTAATGGAGAAGTAGGGGCTTTTTTGAATGTAATGGATACTGCCCACATCCGAAAACTACAAACAATTGCGGTCAAAGAAAGTAAACACGGCATTCCCCTTATTTTTGCCCGAGATGTTATTCACGGTTTCAAGACTATTTTCCCCATTCCCTTGGGCCAAGCTGCCAGCTGGAATCCTGCCATCGTAGAAGAAGGAAGCAGAATTGCAGCGCTGGAAGCAAGCTCGGTAGGCATTCGCTGGACTTTTGCTCCTATGTTAGACATTTGCCAGGATAGTCGTTGGGGTAGAATCGCCGAATCTCCTGGCGAAGATCCTTATCTGGCTCAAGCCATGGCCAGTGCCTATATCAAAGGATTTCAAGGAGAGAACCTCTCAGACCCTACCCGGATAGCGGCTTGCGCCAAACATTTTATTGGCTATGGAGCAGCCATTGGTGGTCGGGATTATAACACCGCCATTATCAGCGATGAACTGTTACATAACTTGTATTTACCCCCTTTTGAGCAAGCTGTCAAAAACAAGGTGGCCACCTTTATGACCTCGTTCAATGAGGTAAATGGGGTACCTGCCTCTGGCAATAAAAAGATATTGACTGACATACTCCGTGGCAAATTCAAGTTTGGTGGATTTGTGGTATCCGACTGGAACTCAGTCACCGAAATGATTGCGCACGGTTTTGCCCGTGACCAAAAACAGGCCGCCGAATTGGCCGCTAAAGCCGGTATGGATATGGAGATGACTTCTCGGGCCTATGAAAAATTCCTGGAAATATTGGTTAAACAAGGGGTAGTACCCGAAACCCAATTGAATTTTTATGTACGAAATATTTTACGCATCAAGTTTCGCCTCAATCTATTCGAAAAACCTTTTATTCCAGCCAATCATCCTGGTAAATTTTACGCTCCAGCCCACCTCGCTAAAGCCAAAGAAGCGGCTATAGAAAGCAGCGTACTTTTGAAAAATAATGATGTATTACCCTTAAAACCAGGTACTAAAATATTGCTCACTGGCCCTCTAGCCCATAAAGGTCGAGAGCAATTGGGCACCTGGACATTTGATGGCGAAGGCGATCCTTCTATTACCCCTAAAGAAGCCTTGCCAGAAGCTACTTTCGTAGAGGGGCTTTCATTTAGTCGAGATCAAAGCCAAGACAATTTTCAACAAGTATTGGACGCAGCCCGTACAGTAGACGTCATTGTTTTTGTAGGAGGAGAAGAAGCCATACTTTCGGGAGAAGCCCATTCGCGCGGAAACATCAAGCTACCTGGTGCTCAGGAACAATTATTGGCTGAGCTCACAAAACTCAACAAACCCATTGTATTGGCAATAATGGCTGGTAGACCTATTAATATTACCAATTATCTTAAAGATATGCAGGCGGTCCTCATGATGTGGCACCCCGGCACAATGGGTGGCCCCGCTTTAAAGGAAATGCTATTTGGAAACGCCGAACCTGGCGGCAGACTTCCCGTGAGTTGGCCTAAAGCGGCTGGTCAGTTACCCTACTTCTACAATCACAAAAATACAGGCCGACCTGCTAATCCTAAAAAATTCGTGGGTATCAAAGATATTCCGATGGGCGCGTGGCAAAGCAGTTTAGGCAATGAATCTCATTATTTAGACCTGGGTTATACCCCTCTTTTTCCTTTTGGCTATGGGTTATCGTATGGCAAAGTGAAATACGGTGAACTCAAAGTATCTAATACAAAACTTAGTAAAGGAAAAAGCATCAACGTGACTATAGAAGTTACCAATACAGGAACACGAAACACAACCGAAGTAGTACAATTATACGCTCAAGATAAAGTGGGACGCATCACTAGGCCAGTTCGCGAACTTAAGCGGTTTAAAAAAATCAAATTAGCCTCTGGAAAAAGCCAAAAGATAGAGTTCACCCTGGCCTATGAAGATTTGATGTATTATGACAATGAAGGAAAGTATGCCCTTGAGCCAGGTGAAATCATTTTATATGTGGGAAGCAATGCCGCCACCAAAAATAAAGTGGTGATAATGATTGAATAAAGCGTTTCTTATTGAAATAATTAGCACACTGACCACAGCAATTGGACAGGTTTCCATTGATGATCAGTGTGCTAAAAATATAATCATGTTTCGTACTTTTGTGATCAAACAAAATCAAGTGGTACCAGCACCATTGTATTACTCCATACCATAATAAGGTCTACCCCCTTTTTTCGCTCTCGAAAAAAAATCGTAAACGATTCGTACACATCTTCAGTGATCAATACTTTGGCCTCATAGCGTAGCTCGTCTTGATCTTTATATTTGGGATAATCAAAAGCTCCCCATTGTCCCAGTTCCCGGTTAAAGATAATCGTCCAGGTTTTGGCTCCCGGAATCGTAAAAATCGTATAAGTTCCTGCCTTAAATCTTTTGTTACGAACCTTGACATCATTTACCAAAGTAATCTCGGTGGCTTCATTAGCTCCCGTACGCCAAATCTTACCAAATGGGATCAAAGACCCAAAAACTTTACGCCCTCTTTTGGAGGGTTGTCCATAAGTAACCTTCAGATAGTTTCGCTCGTTTTTGAAGGTGGTCATAGTGATAGGGCTTAGTTTTTTGGGAGGCTTTACGATTTTTTGTGCACCTACCCATTGGGCTATCCCCATACAAGTCAACCAACAAAATATTAGCCTTGAATCAAGACGTAGTTTATATATAAAATTCATACTCATTCAGTTTTTACCCGAAACACGATAAATCCATTGTTACATGTATAATTACGCTTTATTCAAACGTTTATTGAAGCAGAAATACCGAATAGATTCACAAATAATTACACTATCTTGCAAGATCATTATAGGTGATTCTTAATCGTCATAAGTCTTAACTTCACTGCTTTCTAGTATTAGTCATTAGTTTACAAGGTGTTAAACATGCATAGCTCTCATTTTCATACGTCTCTTCTTCTTAACATTCGTAATTTTTTTAGTGTTTGTCTGCTAGTCCTATTTTTTTCTACTCAAGCCAATGCGCAAACTGCCACGGCTTGTTTTGAAGCCAAAAACAACGTAACCCGTGGATGTGCTCCTTTTACCGTACAACTCACCGATTGTTCAGGAGCAGCTACCATTTTTTATAATTATGGAGATGGTTCAGCTCAAACTACCGACTCTAGCCATACCTACACAACTCCTGGTTTGTATACTGTGATTCAATTTGCCCAAAACGCGGGAGACGCCCAAGCCGATGCCCTCGAACGGGTAAACTTTATTGAGGTATTGCCTTCTCCCCAACCTGTATTTGATGTAAAACTTTGTAGCGACAATGAAGTATTTCTTTCAATACCAGACCAAAACTATGAACAATACGTGGTGAATTGGGGCGATGGCCTCATAGATACTGTAAATCGTGGAACTACCAATATTTTTCCTCATCGATATAATTTTGCCCCTGCTACCATTACCGTAACCGGAAACTATAATCCAGGAAGTTGTGGAGGTAGCAATGCGATTATTGTTAACCCAATTGCCAACATCATTGGAGCACGTATACAATCGCTCAATACCATTACCAGCGATCCTAGTAATGGTTCTATCCAAATTGCCTTTACTACTAATTCAAACTTTCAATACGAAATTGCTCAAAAAGCCAGTAATGAAACCAACTTTACTACCATTAGAACCATTACCAATGCCACTGGTGATATCATTACCGAAAATATCCAAAACCTAAATACTCAGGGGCTTACGTACTGTTACACCGTCATTACCAAAGACCTCTGTGGCAATAGTGTAAATTCGGATACTTTATGTAATCTACGTCTTGCATCGGAGGCTCAGAACAACCAAAACGTAGTACAATGGACTCCTTATGAAGGCTCTAACTTTCAGCAATATGTCCTCTATCGTAACGAAGTTCCCCTTACAACCATCAACGATATCAACACCGCCACTTATACTGATACTTCGGTAACCTGCACTGAGCAGTATTGCTACAGCATTCAGGCTACAGTAGGTACTACCACCACTTTTACTTCTACCTCCAATACCGATTGTGCCATTGCTTTTTCGCAAGATATTCCCCCTACTATCACCGTGTTTAACTCTACTGTAGATGAGGACAAACGAATAAGGGTATTTTGGACGATTGAGACTTTTCCAAAAATTACTGAGTACCTTGTTACTCGTACTGACAATACCCTAAGATTGACTACCAACGAACTTGAGGCTTTGGATGTAAATCTGGATGTGGATAACCAACAATATTTTTACGAGATTTTTTATACCAATCAATGTGGCAATAGCTCCAACAAATCACTGATTACCAGTCCTGTATTACTTACCAAGTTATCAGAAACTGCCACTCAAACCAGACTAGGCTGGACTCGTTACCGAAATGCGGAAAATAGTTTTGAAAATTATGAGCTAGAAAAACTCGAGGAAGATGGTACCGTATACCAAACCATTCCGCTCTCTACCGATACACTGTACACCGACACCGAACAAGATTTACAAAGACAGGTATTGCGTTACCGCATCAAAACCAATATTAACAGTACTACTGGATTGGTGAGTTACTCTAACATCCTAGAAGTAGAGCGAAAATTCAGAATTTTTGTCCCCAATGCTTTTACCCCTAATGGTGATGGACTCAACGATACTTTTGAACCCAAAGCCATCTTTGTACAGTCTTATAATATGGTGGTTTATAACCGCTTGGGCAAAGTGGTGTTCCAAAGCAAAGAGATTACCCAAGGATGGGATGGCACCTTTAATGGCAAAGAAGCTTCTTCGGATGTATATGTTTATACTATAGAATTGGTAGACACTCAAGGAAACGAATTTAAAACCAAAGGTACTTTTACACTCATACGCTAGTTTTACCAAGCAAACTTGTATAGTAAAAACTTCATTATCAAGGAGGTAAAAACCTTTTCTTACTATGAAAACAATTCTTTTTGGCTATTTTTGTAAAAAGATAAATCGCAGAAATTATGTTTGACTTGAATAATTTGATGGGCAAAGTGAAGGAGATGCAGGATAAGATGAAAGAGGTTCAGGATAACCTTGCCCAAATAAAAGTAACAGCCGAGTCAGGTGCCGGAATGGTAAAAGCTACCGTAAATGGCAAAAGACAAGTCATCTCAATTGAAGTTGACGCTGATTTGGTGAAGCCCGAAGACCAGGAAATGATGCAAGATTTGATCGTAGCTGCCATTAATAAAGCAATGGAAGATGCCGATGTTATGGCCAAAGAAAAAATGTCGGAAGCTACCCAAGGCATGATGCCTAACATCCCCGGTTTTGACCTCAATAACATGGTCTAAATATAGACTGTCACTTTTCACTCCACACCTCCACTGTTTCTATTTACCCAATAATCCCTGATAAGTAGGGATTTAAAAACTTAGAGAGAAACGATGGAGGTTTACATTGCCCATTTGTAAGCCCTCAATTTTATGGACAAAGTAGCCGTTGTTATCCTCAATTATAACGGAAAAAACTTCCTGGAAACATTTTTACCCACGGTATTGCAATACAGTACCTCTCATACGGTGATTGTAGCCGACAATGCCTCTACTGATGATTCTGTAGAATTTTTAGAGCAAAACTTTCCTACGGTTCGCCTTATCAAAATGCCCACTAATACAGGCTTTAGCCAAGGATACAACATTGCCCTGAAAGAGGTAGAAGCTGAATACTATGTACTCCTCAACTCTGATGTAGAGGTGACAGCCCAATGGCTTGATCCTTTGGTAACATTTATGAGTGAGCACCCACAAGTAGCTGCTTGCCAGCCTAAAATTAAAGCCTATCATCAAAAAACGCATTTTGAATACGCAGGGGCCGCGGGAGGGTTTATAGATCGTCTGGGCTACCCTTTTTGCCGAGGACGTATTTTCGACGATACTGAAACTGACCAGGGGCAGTACAATGATACCCAAGAAATTTTTTGGGCTACTGGTGCCTGTATGTTTGTGAGAGCCTCGCACTATTGGCAAATGGAAGGGCTAGACAATGATTTTTTTGCCCACATGGAAGAAATAGATCTGTGTTGGCGGTTCAAAAATGCTGGATATCAGGTGTATTATGTAGGTGCCAGTGAGGTGTATCATGTAGGGGGTGGTACCCTGCATAAATCCAACCCGAGGAAAACTTTTCTCAACTTTCGCAACAACCTCGTGTTGCTCTACAAAAACCTACCTGCCCGTAAACTTTGGCCTACCTTGTGGTGGCGTTTTTGGCTGGATGGCATTGCCTGGTGGCGATTTTTATTGATAGGTCAGCGCAAGGATGCATTCGCGATTACCAAGGCCTATTGGCAGTTTTACCGAAGTATTGGTTTTTGGAGAAAAAAAAGACAGAAAGTTAAAAATTTCGCATTACACCCTCAAATGTTTGGACAAAGTTTAGTTTTTGCTTACTTTCTAAAAAAGAAAAAGACTTTCAAAGATTTACGATTTTAATAAACCTTTGAAACCACAAATTATCTTAAATATTGAAGTAGTTTAATGCGAATATTCTTGGTAGGATTCCTATAAAAGCCTTAAAAATCCCAAACAGAGGGGTGCTTACTTTTGCGGAAATGTTTGCGCATATTCATTACAAAAGCAATAGACAAGTAAATAATAATGGGGGAACCGAAGGTTAGAAAAGAAGAATATATAAAAAACAGTCGGATGCTTGATTTAGCGATCCCCATCTTTTCTCCTAGGAAGGCACAAACCCCGAATGCTTGTTTCTCAAAAAATG
>DMXI01000682.1 GCA_003483885.1 Microscillaceae bacterium | reverse complement strand
AAAGGCAGGACAGCATAAGCTTGCCCGCAAGGCCAGTCCCCTCGCAATGCTGACCACCTTCCCGCTCGTGATACAACGAAAAAAGCTACACATATTTTTCTTTCTTTGTCAGAACTTAACAGCCCTGTGACGAGTCGGGGGAAAATCGCTTTGTTAGCGAACAAAAGCAGCTATTTTCAAAAACATCCTAAAAGTCGAGATGACTTCAATGTTTAGTAGTAAAGTAGGTATATAGATAATTGGTAACTAGCTTGCAACTCTTATAGCAGAACGCTGTCTTGTAGTGGTATCAATTATTCAAACGAATTATTATAAAATGAAGATTAACGCGATTGTCTTTTTCATTATTTTTTGTTCAGCTCATTACTTTGTACAGGCCCAAAAAACGTCTGATATTGTCATAGGAAAAAAGCTACAGATCAAATCTGCTCATTTAAAGGCAAAAAGAGAGGTTTTAATTTATCTACCGTCCTCTTATGAGGACAATAACTATACTAAATATCCGGTACTTTATCTTCTGGATGGGCAAAAGTTTTTTCACTCTTTCACTGGAGCAATTGCTCAATTAAGTAGTGATGCCAGTCCTCAAATACCCGAAATGATCGTAGTGGGCATTACTAGCCAGGATCGTATCCGTGACTCCTCGCCTACTAATTCGTTGATTGGTTATAATGGAAAAAAAGACCAGGCACTGAAGATTTCTGGGGGTGCTGATAACTTTCTGAAATTTATCAAAAATGAATTGATTCCATTCATCGACCAAAAGTATCGTACCAATGCTCATCGTACTTTTACAGGCTATTCTTTTACCGGGCTTCCGGTATTGCATGCGTTATTTACCATGCCGCAAGTTTTTAGCTCATACCTTATCATAGATTTTAGTGCTTGGTGGGACCAAGAGGTGATGCTTAAGAATGCCCGCAATTTTCTCAAAAAATATAAAGGTAGCCACAAAGATGTATTTATTGCTACCAATGAGCGGGTCGATAATGTAGTGTATCCAGAAAAATACAATGCTACCTGGCGATTTATCCAGGCATTTGAACAAGACAAGCCTACTACTATTGGTCTCGGGTTTAAAAAATACCCTTATAAAACCGAGAATCATCATTCTATGCCTTTGAGGGCTTTTATGGAGGGCTTGAAGTACATCTTTAGAGGGCACATGATCAATTACGATGAAATGTATTCGTTTCCTCAAAAAATAGCGGCTCGCTTCGACGCATTGTCTAGCAGGTTGGGCTACAAAATCTGTTTGTCTGAAGGGTTGCTACGCTTTTTTGGTTATCAATTTTTATATGCTCATCCAGATTTAGAGAAGGCCACTTTTTATTTCAACTACGCCACCCAACATTACCCTCAATCTGATCGTGTCTGGGTTGGATTGGCCAAAGTATATCAGGCCAAAAATGACAAAGGCAATGCCATTAAATGCTATCAAAAAGCCCTTGTATTAAACCCTAAAAACAAACAGGCGCAAAAACAACTGAAAGCACTCAAATAACCACAAAGCATATTTTGGATGGATTGATAGTCTCCTAGTTTGTGAGGCTTACCGAAAGGCAATGTCATTAAGTCAGTGGAAGAATATTGATTAACGAATCTTGATTAATGAATAAAGAAGGAGACTAATACACCTTCATTCAACACTCAAAGTTTTTCCTTAATTATTCGACGTTCGTTAATTGATATTCACTATTCATTTTTTAATAACTCAATCACCTTTTGGTAAGACCAAAGGTGATTGGGTTATTTACCACACAGAATTCACTAACGAGCAAAATTATTTTTATTTTATCACTCGGGTTTCATATCGTTTATTCATAAAAATACGTCGGACTACTTTTCCTCGGGCATTTCGGATACGCCATAAGTGTTTGGTCAAGGTTTTTTGGGTAATTGTTCCTCCCCTTCTAATGGTAAAATAATAACGCTCCTTTCCTTTAAAATCTACCCAATAGCCTTTGAGGGTTCCGTTGGTTCGGTTGGTAATTTTGAGCGTAGCATTGGTCGTGCTAGGCAACGACTTATTTCGTTTTACGTTTTTGCCATTGCCAACCCCACTACCTCCTTTGCGATTGCGGCCAATGGTTACCGATTGATATCTTTTTTTCATAAATACCTTGCGCATTACTCGCCCTTGGGCATTTTTGATACGCCATAGGTTTTTGGTACCAGTAGATTGCTTGTGAGATTTGCCAGGAGCCAGGTTGAAATAAAACCGCTCACGGCCTTTGTAATCCACCCAAAACCCCTTAAGCACACCATTGGTACGATTTCTCACTTCCAAAACGGCTTTTACATTGCTCACATAAGAGCGATCGGTAGATAATTTACCACCTCCTTTACCCGAATTTCCTCCACTACCAGAATTACCTCCTGAGCCTGAGTTTCCGCCTCCTGAAGAGCCATTCGTTACCTCTCGGGAAAAGTTTTGCACCCAATAATGTCGCCATTTGTTTTTGAGGCCAGGTTTGTAGTAGTAACCTACTCCTAAACTTTTAGCACCCGCACTCAAAATGTTTTTTTTGTGGCCAGGACTATTCATCCACTGGCGCATGGTGCCCGTAGGCGAGTTGCCACCTGCGGCAATGTTTTCGGCACTTCCGGAGCCAAATTTACGGATACGGGCAAAAGTAGCACACACCTGCCTGCCGCCTTTGTCAAACGAGGCGTGGTTAAAATAATCGTCATGAGCCATGTCGGCAGCGTGGTAGCGCGCAGCGCGGGCCATTTTTGCGTTCCAAGTCAACGATGATAGGCCTCGTTTTTTGCGCTCCACATTGACCAGACGCAATATTTCTTTTTCAAAGTTCGCATTCACTGCGGGTACTCGTTCGCCCCCGCTGGCACAGCCTCTAAAGGGTTGGGCTTGTGCAAAATTCGTAATCAAAAATGCTATTAAAATCCCTGGTGCCCAGGCCTTGAGTAATGTGTTTTTCATTGATTTAGTAAATAAGAAAGTTTTTGATGGTAAAATGACCATTTAACACTAAAAGTCGAGATGACCTCGAAGAAAGAAGAATAAAGAATTTGAAAGATAACTCTAAAATATACCGATTATTGCCTGGATTTGTTACTGTTCATAAACTCAAAGTAACTGTTGGTAAACTAGTGGTTAAGAAATAGGTTTTGAGTGATTACATTTGGGCATTCTGAATATATTTTTTACCAACATTGTCCTTTTTTCATGAAAAAGCTATTCTATCTAAGTCTGATAGCGTTCACTTTTTACAGTTGTCGTTCACGCACAGTCCCTACCGATTTAGCCGCTCACTTTGACAAAATTTTACAGAACCCACAAACAATGGCAAAGTATCAGACAGTGAAAACTCCCGGTATCAAATCTCTCATGCTCTCATTTGATTTTGGATCAAACCAATTAAAAGACACCTCGCTCATTAAACAATTGAAGGATGCTCGTATCAAATACATTACGTATGCGTATTCTGACTATAAAAAAGAGGCAAAGTTTAAGCAGGATGAGTTTAACCGAGAGCGCTTTTATAGTCTCTACCAGCAATTACCCGCAGTATTTAAAGATACTACCATCCACTGGCAAGTAATCAATCAAAATGAAGCGAAGGACCAAGCCAGTGCAGCTAAACTATTACACGGGTTTGTGTTGTATTATCGCCCCACTCCTACTATGGCCGCCCGAAAAAAGGAAATCGCAGATTTTAAGAAAAAGATCAAGAAACTCCTCGATGATGTGGAACCTAAGGCATCCGAAAGTGGGGGAGATTATGTTTATGGGTATGCCCGGGATAGTGTGACTACTATTAGTGGCGCTGATTATATAAAATATGTTAAAGATACCACCGTGACTGCCGTGCTGGATAGGAATAAAAATTGGAAAAAAATGCTCATTCACTGTGATCTTACTGGTAGTATGATGCCATATGCTGCTCAATTGTTTGTATGGCACAGACTCAATATCGACAAAAAGAAAGCCCAGTATTTTGTCTTTTTCAATGATGGAGACAACACTCCTGACGCTCAAAAAAAAGTAGGAAAAACGGGGGGAATCTATCACACCAAAACAAGTAATTTTAAACAGCTGATGACAGTAGCAGATACTTGTATACGCAATGGCTTTGGGGGTGATGCTCCTGAAAATGATGTAGAAGCCATACTGAGTGGCCTACAAAAATGCCCTGATTGTGAAGATATTATCTTAATTGCCGACAATTGGGCCAATATGCGAGATTATCGTTTGTTAAGCAAAATTAATAAACCCGTTAAAATTATCTTGTGTGGAACTTATTTTGGAATCAATACCCAATACCTTGATTTGGCAAGAGCTACAGGTGGCTCAATTCATACCATTGAGGCAGACATCACAAATCTGATGAAACTACGTGAAGGGGAAAAAATAAAGATTGGAAAATATACTTTCTTGATTAAAAATGGGCGGTTTGTCAAAGTTTAGCAGAGAAGTAAGCCAAGTGATTATTTGCTGTTTCATCACATGCAACCAGGATATGAATTATATAAAAATGCACACTTTTAAGCTGTTGCTCTTTCAAATTTGCAATCTGAAAGTTATCTGTTTAGGACTTTTAATCCCTGAGTATCTGAATTAAAAATTCAGCACAGGGAGAGTTCAGATTGCAAATCTGAACTAGCTATTAGTCTGACGACTCTGGTGTCCTCACAAGCTGATCGAAACTTCAACAGAAAGTATTTTTGAGGAAGTTATTGGGGTGCGCCGTTGGCCGTAAAGACACGGCCAACTTTAGCTAAAATGTCTAGTAGTATGATCAAAAACTTTTTAAATAACTACCTTATGAGATATCGTATTCCCAAACTGCTTTGGGCAATGGCAGGTTTGTTCATTGGTCTTTTAAACGCTTGTAACTCTGTACCTGTCAATACTATTTCTAGGTTTGGCGATGATGTCAATGCTCAATTTTGGGAAAGTATTGCCGGAAAACCGCAAACTTTTGACCTTGATCCTACCAAAGATAATTACCTACGGGGAAAAAACGGTACGTTCATTTTTATTGAAAAAAACACCTTGGCAGATGCCCAAGGCAATACCCCAACTATTGCAAAAGTAGACTTAGTAGAGGCTTTGGCTACTGCCAGTATGATTAAGAATGGGCTGACATCTACTACCAGCAATGGGCAGTTGTTAGAAACTGATGGCATGATTTATTTGAATGCGAAGGATGGACGAGGAAAGCCACTTCAAATCAAAAAAGGAGGCAAAATCTGGATAGATGCTCCTTCTTTGAATCAGGTAGAAGGGATTCAGGCTTTTCAGGGCAAATTTTCTAAAAGTAAACAACTACAATGGAATAACCCCACTCCTACCGATAAGCATTTGACTTCTATCCCCGTCAAAAAGCTAAATTTTTACCCTAAGCCACTCAAAAAACAGGTTGTCATCCATGATTATGCAGATTCTATTACCTATGCAAACTATTATGGTATCTCTAAAAAGCTAGTAGATACGCTATACAATGAAAAATTCAACAAAACCTTGGTTGCCACGCTCGAATTTGAAAATCGGATGCGATACATCCATAAATCCTGTAACGAGGAGGTTTTACTCTTATATTTGCAAAATATAGAAAAGAATATGTGGGAGATAGATAGTTTAGCTTTTGTGTTGCTTCAAAAAGAAAAAAATCTGGTAGCAAATGCATTTAAGCTCATGATGCAACAACGAAAAACCAAAGTGAAAAATGGCCGTAAGCTGGATAAGGCTTACCTCGAAAGCATTCAGAAATTTGGCAGAAAACAACGCGTAGCTCGGCTCACCCGCAATACTTTTGCTACTACTTCTTTGGGCTGGATTAACTACGATCGTTTTTTAAACAATCCTAATGCTCAGGAGCAACCACTTACTGTGATTCCACAAAATATTGACAAAGCAAAAGTTCTAAAAGTAACGATGGTGTTTTTGAAAGAGCAATCCTTGGCAGGTCTTACCCAAAACAAACAGGGTAACTTTGATTTGATTAGCTATAGAAATACCAACTGGAAGCTTCCCAAAGGTCTAAAAGTAGCCCTGATAGCCATTGGTAAGGATGATGAAACGGCTTATTTAGGTATCAAAGAAATCAAAATAGGAGATCGTACAAGTGAAAGTATTTCAATGAAAAAAGTAACTCCCCAACAGCTGGTCAAACAAATAGATACTTATAACAAACCTCGTATTCCAAAATTGCAGCAAATCTCTAGCTCTCAGAATTGTTACAAATATATACCAGGCTTTACAGTCATTTCAAACTAACAGATGATTCCTGCATCACCATTTTTACCAAATGTTCAAACTCATATCTGCACTTTCTTGATTAAAAATGGGCGGTTTGTCAAGGTGTAGTAGTGGTTTGAATTCTATCTGATATTTTGGGGAGAAGTAAGGGAGTATCTAAAAAATAACATACCCAATTGATAGCTGTTCTTTCGCGAACATATTTCGTTATTTTATTGCCCATAGCGCTGCTATGGGCGTAAAAAATAGCCTCATCTGTACGCAAAATTACTAGCTATAATGGAGAGACTATTTCTTACATCCTCCCTAAGCAAAGTGATAACTTGTTGTTTCATAGCATTCAAGCATTATATGAATCATATAGAAACGCAAACTTTTAAGCTTCAACCCAATACTTATTTTAAAATAATGGCCACCAATCGGCTCAGACGCAACTGGTGGATGTACTTAGGTTACTTTGCATTTGCCTTATTTTTTCTCAAGGACTTTCATCAAAGTGACCTTACTAGTTTTATGGTCATCTTTGGTTTTGCCTACCCTCCATTGTTATTCGGCTATTTGTATTATTGGGCCCAATCTCAAAGAAACCAGGCCTTTTTTATGGAAAGAAAAATGGTTTTGGACGAAGATAAGATTACGAGCATAGATCAGGATGGTGCTCACAATGAGATTTTTTGGAAACACGTTTTTAGAGTAGTTGATCGCCCTCAATATTGGCTCTTGTATATAGCCAAAGGGCAATTTATTTACTTACCTAAAGACATTTTCCACGATGAAGCCGATCAGCAAACGGTGAGTAATTTGCTGAGTAGTCTATCCACTGAAAAGCAGGCGCAAAAATCTATACCGAAGAATTGAGGGAACGCATAACAAAAATATCGAATAGAACTCGAACAGCTTCTTAGACTACCTGGCTAGGTTTCATTGCGATTTTTACCAAATATTCAAACTCATATATATGCTGGTGAAAATGGCGAATACACATGTCTTTGATTCTATTAGGGTGGGGCAAGTGATAACGGTCTAGTTCTAAAAAGCAATGTTGTTGACCTTGGGTGTAGTAATATACTCCCTCTACATCCCAGAAATAACGAATTTGCAAATCATAGATTTTAAAGTCCACAAAAGGATCATCCATTTTGCCTGAACTCCCCAGATGGCCCCGGAGGGTGATGAGTTCTACAAATAAAATTCGGAGGGCCTGAGCCACATCTACCTTCACTACGTTGACTAACAATTGATAGGCTATCTCGATATTGGCTTGCTGCTGACTATAAATCAACGAACGAATCTTGGTGATGTGTTCGGGGTTAGTTTTTGAATGCATGATAATTTTTATTAAGTGGTGGTTAAGAGTTGCTGTTCTGTTAAATAAATAAACGTTTTTTTAGTCAATAATTTCTTGCCCATAGTTAAAAAGCAAATAAATTCATTATTAGGAGTATTCAGAGAAACTCTTATACAACTTTTTAGGCTAGGAGTGATTGAATACAATACACCTCTTTGAAGGCACCCACATTCGATAAAACAGTCAACCGGAGTTCAATGCAGTGAATATGAGGTGAGCCTTTAGTATGTTGATTTTTCTTAACGAAAAACCTTTGAATAAGTAGGTGTTTTTGTTCAAATATTTCTCGAGACTCCCTTAAATTAACCACTCATCTTTCAACATTGACCATTATTTAGACTCAAACTTCAGCTTTTTATCTTTTAAGCCTTTCATTGCCTGAGTCATGCCATCCAAAGTCAATGGATACATACGGTCTTTCATTATTTCTTTGATTTGCTCAATAGAAGGGGTGTATTCCCAATATTTATGATCGGTAGGGTTTAGCCAAACAAAATGGGGGTAGTTTTCTATCAAACGCTCCAGCCAAACCTGGCCAGATTCTTCGTTGTAATGTTCTACACTGCCATATTGGGCGGTTACTTCATAAGGTCCCATGGTGGCATCTCCCACCAAAATCACTTTGTAATCTTTGTTGTATTTATTGAAAATTTCGTAGGTAGGTACACGCTCTTCGTGGCGGCGCTTGTTGTCTTTCCAAACATACTCATACAAGCAATTGTGGAAATAATAAAACTCAAGGTGCTTGAACTCGTACTTGGCGGCAGAAAAGAATTTTTCACATAAGTGAATGTAGCTATCCATAGATCCACCAATATCAAACAGGATCAAGACCTTTACATTGTTCTTTTTGATGGGTACCATTTCTATGTCAAGCCATCCCCCATTTTTGGAAGTTTTCTGAATGGTGGTATCAATATCTAGCTCATCTTGTATACCTTCTCGGGTCAAAATACGCAAACGACGCAGCGCCATTTTCATATTTCGGGTATTAAGCTCTACATTGTCGTCCAGGTTTTTGTATTCCCGTTTGTCCCATACTTTGGCTGCGCTTCCATGACGGCTCGCTTTTTGGCCAATACGCACACCCTCAGGGTTGTACCCTTGCGCTCCAAACGGAGAAGTTCCCATGGTTCCAATCCACTTGTTTCCTCCCTGATGGCGTTCTTGTTGTTCTTCCATCAATTGGCGAAAACGCTCCATCAAGGCTTCAATGCCCCCCATGGCTTCTATCATGGCTTTTTCTTCCTCGGTAAAGTTTCTCGCTGCCAGGCTATCCAACCACTCTTTGGGAATTTCTACCAGCTCCTCAATAGATTGACTTTGTACACCTTGCATAAACAACCCAAACAATTGATCAAATTTGTCCAGGTTTTTTTCGTGCTTTACCAAAATAGAGCGGCTCAAGGCATAAAAATCATCTACATTATAATCAATGACACGTTTTTTGAGGGCTTCCATCAAGGTCAAGTGTTCGCGAAGACTTACCGGTAAACCATTGTTTCTCAGGAGGTAAAAAAAGTTGATGAGCATTTATATGAATTGTTAATGATGAATGATTGATGATCAATGGTCGATACTTCACAAACAAGTAAGATCCCACAATGCCGCCGATAGACCATTGATTGTGTGAAAATCATAGTTAAATATACATATAACCAACTGGAAAGAAAAATAGTTGAAAAATAAATGACCATTGGTCATTGGCTATTCTTCTTTATGAGGTGGCTCAATCGGTAAGTCTATAAACTGATGGCAAAGTGTTTTGTCAAAGCAATAAAATTGTACTGTAACACTCCCAGGCGCATTTTCTACAATGAACTGTTGCACATTGGTCGCTGGAATCGGGAGCTTACAAACCGAACATATTTCCCAACCTAAGTCTTCGTTATTTACGCGACTCATCTAGTATAGCTTTGGCAATGATTAAATCTTCGGGGGTAGTAATTTTAATATTTTCAAAAGCACCCGTAACCAAATTGATCGTATTTCCAGCTCTTTCAAACACGGTAGCATCATCCGTCAAATCAGGGGTTTCCTCTATTTCGTAGGCGGCCTTGATCGCATTGAGCTGAAAGGTTTGGGGGGTTTGCATCAGGCGAAACTGGTCACGATTCAAGGCCTCAGTCTGTCCATCTTCTTGTATGGAGCGAATAGAATCTTTGAGCGGAATAGCCGCTATCCCACTTCCGTTGTTGGAGGCCTCCATATAACTCAACGCAATGGTTTTTACGGGTACCAAAGGCCTTACCCCATCATGAATAGCTACGGTACTTTGCATGGCAGGTGCGGTACCTTCAGCATCGGCTTCAATGGCATTTAACCCATTTTTTACCGACTGAAAACGAGTCTTCCCTCCTGCTACCACCTGATAATCATAATCAAAATTGTATTTGCTTACCAAATGCTGCCAATAGTCCATTTCTCTTTTGGGTAATACCACAATGATTTTGGTCAATGGGGAATACAAATAAAACCGGGCAATGGTATGCATGAGAATGGGTTTATCATTGATTTCCAAAAACTGCTTTGGGGTATCATTGTTCATACGGGTTCCACTTCCACCCGCTACTATAATGGCATATTTTGTCATAATGAACCGTCCTAAAATTAACGAAGATAGATTTGGCTTGCTGAACGCAAAAATTGGGCAGGAAAATGCATTTTTTTCGATTATTGCAGTAATTTAGTTGATGGTCGACAGTCCACAGTCGACCATTGACAGTCGTTAATTCACCATCGAGTGTGTATTAGGGATTATCGAGCGTGTACTATCAACCATTTGTCTGTCGACGGTGGACGGTCGACTGTAGACTAAAAAAAATATGAAAGCAGCCATCAACGCCGCCAGTGGCGGATTAGGCGGAGCCATTGCCCAGGCTACCGCAAAAATTTTGGGCAAAGAAAATGTAATTGCGGTGGCCCGTACTCCTGAAAAAGCCGCCCGTTTGGGTCTGGAAACCCGAGCAGGTGATTATAATAATAAAGCCCAACTGATAGAAGCTTACCAAGGGGCGGATGTGGTATTGTTGGTTTCGAGCAATGCTGCTCCTGATGACCGAGTGGCTCAGCACAAAAACGTGATTGAAGCCGCTATAGAAGCGGGTGCCAAGCGGGTAGTTTTTACCAGTATTGCTGGTGGAATTAGAGGAGGTACTTTTAGCCCTATAGTACAAACTATGCAAGAAACCGAAATATTGCTGGAAAACAGTGATACTGACTGGACCATTGGCCGCAATGGCTTATACATTGAGCCTGATTTTGAGTCAGTCAATCATTATATCACAGAAGGGAAGGTTTCGAACAGTGCCGGAGATACCAAATGTGCTTATACTTCGCGGGAAGAACTAGGACAAGCTTATGCCCAAATGATCGCCAATGAGGGGCATCGCAGTAAAATTTACAATCTTACGGGTCCAGCCATTACCCAGCAAGAGTTGGTAGATATCATTAATGAAACTTATGGTGTAAACCTTACTTATGAAGCCATGACGGTGGAGGCTTATGAACAAGATCGCATTGCTGAATTGGGCGAATATTTGGGGAAAATAATCTCTGGCATCTATGAGGCCATTTACAAGGGGGATTTTAATATAGATTCTGATTTTGAGGCAGTAGTAGGACGCCCCCATGAAACGGTACGGGAGTTTTTTACCAAACACAAACAGTAGACGATTACTTAAAAATCATACGATTAGACATTTTTCGTTTGTGGAGACACCATAACCTAATGGCTATAGATTTTCTCCTCCTATTTTAAGGTTTAATCTTTAAAAAACGATGTCATCGCCTCAGTTTGTGAGACTCAAGCTGATAAAAACCTCGAGTTTGGAGACACGAAACTGAGGCGGAAAGAAGTAATTTTTGAGATAGACTTTGCTTAGTGACGGCTATTGTAGAGACACAAATGAAGGCGATTATGCCATTGGCCGTGTCCTCACGCCCAACCTTAGCCAAAATGTCTGATAGTATGCTAAAAATTATTTGAATGGGGGTGCTATACTCGCACTCCCATCCATAAGATATCATCACGCAGAGGGCTATTCTGTCTATGCGAAGCCAGTGCTTCTTCTATCATTTTTTGTTGCGCCTTGATGTCTCTACTTGCTATCTCGCTTAAAACCTTTTCTAAGCGATTCTTGCCAAACTTTCTGCGTTTGTCGTTATTCTGATCTATCAATCCATCGCTTCCCATATAAATCATCGTACCTTTGGGCAGTACTATTTGCTGCGTAGTAAACAAGGCGCCATTTGGTTGAAAACCACCAATGGATTTACGATCTCCTTTCAATATCTTTAACTTTTCTTCTTTGGGGCAAACGTAGTATAAAGGATTTTTGGCTCCAGCAAACGACAATTCAACCTCAGTTTTTTTGGTCTCTATTACGACTAACGACATATCCATCCCATAGTAATTTTGCACTCTCTCTTGTTCCAGTTTCAAAATGATCTCTTGGTGCATTTTTTCCAGAATGGCTGCTGGGTCTTGAAACTGATGGCGATATAATACCTTATCGAGTATATTGCTCCCAATCAGTGACATAAAGGCTCCTGGTACTCCATGGCCTGTGCAATCAACCGTAGCCAGATATACTCGTCCCTGTATTTCATTTACCCAGTAAAAATCTCCCGATACTATATCTTTGGGCTGATAAACCACAAAATATTCCTTTAATAAATCAGTCATTTTTACCTCAGAAGGAAGCACAGCTTGCTGAATGTTTTGGGCAGCTTTGATGCTTTGAGAAATCATTTGATTGCGTCGGAAAAGCTGCTGGTTTTGTCGTTCTACCAAGTCTCGCTGCGCGGCTATTTCTTCCTGGTTTTGTTGTAATTCTTCGTTTTGAGCGGCTATTTCATCTCTTTTTTGTTGGATTTCATCATTTTTTCTGACCAATTTTCTCCTAGCCCGTTGTGATCCTACAAACGACACCAACATAAGCAAAAACAATAGGCTCCCCAGCGCTAAAGCAATGGTACCATACTGTCTCAGTTTCTTTTCTTGTTTCAGTTGTTTTTCTCTTAATGATTCTGCCTTTCTCGAGGCTTCCAAGGCCTTGGCTTTTTGAACATTTTCACTTTT
This sequence comes from Microscillaceae bacterium, assembly GCA_003483885.1. Lineage (GTDB taxonomy): Bacteria > Bacteroidota > Bacteroidia > Cytophagales > Microscillaceae > Microscilla. The sequence continues at coordinate 4,135 of DMXI01000682.1, read as the reverse complement.
TTGCTTCTCAGCCAACAGTTTTTGTTTTTCAGCCTCTCGTTTTTGCTTCTCAGCCTCAAGCTTTTGTTGATCCGCTCGCGCCTTTTGTTTGGCCAGGGCCAATAGTTGGGCGATTCGATCTTTTTCTAATAATTGATTCTGAATTTCGGCGTTTTTAAGCTCTTGATTTCTTTTGAGCAACTCCAAAGCCCTGGCTTTTAGCAAGAGATCTTGTTCTTTTTTTTCTGATTCAAGTTTTAATTGTTTCAGCGACAAAGTCTGTCGGTCTCTTTCGGCCAATAATATTTTAAAATCGTTTTCTTTTTTGTCAGCTGCTATTTGACGTTCCAGCGATTGTTGTTGTTTGTCTCGCTCCTGAGCAGCCAATTTTTCTTTCAAATTTAGACGCTTGGTATTATACCTCTGGTAGGACTCAAAATCATTATTTTTCTGATAGATTTCAGCCAGTAATTGATAACTCACCAGTAAGGCTTCTGTTGCAGCAGGTTCGTTGGTTTTTGCTTCTGCCAAATCTATGGCTTTTAGCAAACGTTTTACTGCTAATTCATTTTTATTGTAGAGGTAGTCATTGATCGCCAGATAGTTATTCACCTGTGCCTCTCCTATTGGTTGGTTTTGCTGCTGCCTTATTTTAAGGGCTTTTTTGTAATTATCCCGGGCATTTTTGTAGTCCTTGAGATAGTTATAAGTGGCCCCAATGTTTAGCAATGTTTTTACCTGCTCTTCGCTATTATTTCTTTTGCTATTTCTGAGATTTTCATAGGCACTTTCCAGATATTGTAGTGCCATAGCTGGCTGGTTTAACTTCTGGTACAAAAAACCAATATTATTCAATGTATTGGCTTGTTCATAATAGTTTTTCGCTTGTTTATTGATTGCATAAATTTCTTTGTTGTAGTTCAGCGCCTGTTCATAATTTTGCTGAGCAGTGTATACGCTTGATAGCCTTTTCAGATTTGTCAGTATTTCTTGGGCATTATTTTTTTGGCGATGAACCGAAAGTAACTCCTGGTATATTTTCTGAGCTTCTTTGTATTTTTTCATGGCTACGAAACTCTCTCCCATTCCTTGCCAAGCCGTAACCTTCTCTTCTTTGTTTTTAGCCAAAACTACTGATTTTGTGTAATATTCAATGGCTTTGTTATACACCTTATTGGTATAATATTCTGTTCCTAATTGTTCATACAATGCGCGTTTTTGTTCACCACTTGTAGCTTTACTCACTTTGGTAAGTAATTGGTTTATATTACGTTGGGCGCTCACCTGAACAGAAAACAGCCATAACCCAACCCATATGGAAAACAAACGTTTATTACTGATTTTGTTCATGCTCAAAAATTTAATTCTACACCAAGCCTTCCTACAAACCTAGGTTGTGGAATAACATCAGTATAAATGCCTCCAGTAAAAATTCCTACATGCTGATGATTACCTCCAATCATATTTTCAGCCCGGGCGTAAAATCGAGTCCTGGGCAATAAGTTATTGACCGATAAAGAGAAATTAGCCATCACATAACCAGGTGCTCTTTCGTCTTCGGGATACAATTGGCTTTGTTGGGGGGTATTCACTGCGCCTATCCAGCGAATGTGAGTAGTTCCTGTAAAGTACTTCAAGATGTTTCGGACGGTAAAACCCAAGGCTGCTTTATTTTCTGCTACTCTAGGCAGCGGAATGGCCTCACTAGTTTCACTTATTTTTTGCTGAGCATTGGTATAAGTGTAATGTGCATACGCATCGAAATTGGGATGTGGTTTCCACAACAAATGAATAGTAGCTCCATATACTTCCAAGCTCCCAATATTTTCGTTTCTGAGCCCTCCGGTAGTGGTATTAAAATATTTGTTGAATACACTGGGAGAATAAAACCTACGCTCGATTAAGTTGAAGGCCAGGTTATAAAAAGCATTGACATTGACGGTAACCTCTTTTTGAATCTTCTGCGTAAAGTCTATCTCATAAGATTGAATGCGCTGATTATCTAAAGTAAAGTCCTGTTGGCTATTGGGGATCATGACAATGGTTGGTGTACCAAATTGTTCATATTGATAAAATAATGAGGGGGCTTGGAAAGCAGTTCCATAAATAAACTTGACAATGCTGTTTTCAAATGGTTTGTAAATGATGGCAAGTCGGGGATTGATCGTATTTTGAAACAGCTGAGAATAATCATAACGAGCTCCCACAGTAATGTTAAGTTTAGAAAATGGTGTGTAGGCTATCTGACTAAAGAGTCCCACTTTTTGCTCTTGCACTGTCAGTTGGCCTCGAATCTGATGAGCTACCGACCCTTCATATTTGAGTGGTAGTCCGATCACCTCGTCGTTGGCGTAGGCAGGTATGCTATTGGTGTTTTCGTATTGTACCCCTACAATAAAATCCAGCTTATTTCTAATTTTTTGATTATAAGTAAAAAAGCCTTTGAGGGTTAAATCTTGCCCTGTCAAAAACTGGGTTTGAGTTTGGCTGGTATTTCCTGGGACTGTAAACCGAAAAAAGCGCGTATCTTCATGCTGGAGGTGTTGGGTATAAGACACATCAGCCGTAATAATTCCCCCTGAAGCAAGCGTTGTTTGGTAATTAAGCCAATAAATATTTTTATCTAGTATCCAGGCGTTTTCTTTGCTATATATGTAAATATTGGGAGCCAACCCTCTGGCGTTTCCTTCATTGAAACGCTGCCTAAAAAAACCAAGTTTGAAGTCCTTATAGCGTCCTTCTATGAATACATTATGATCGTTAATCGGCTGAGAAAACTCATCGGCTATGGGTTGCTGGTAGTTTTGTACAATTTCATATCCATCTTCCATGGCGTTATTAAAACCATTGGAAGTATAACTTCGGCCAAAAAACACAAAAGACAACTCATTATTTACGTTGATGAGAGCATTTGTAGATAAATCCAAAGTATTGAAATTACCATAGTTAGCAGAGACTGAATAGCTTGTTTTGGCAGGTACGTTTTGAGAAATGATATTGATCACGCCAGAAAACGCATCAGAACCATAGATAATTGAGGCTGATCCATACACGATTTCTACCCGGTCAGCAAAGCGTAAAGAAATAGAATTGCCTACCGACAAAAAGGTTCCACTCATCGCATTCAACTTTCGGCCATCTATGAGTACCAAAAAGCGATCGTTGCCATTAATGCCTCTCAGGGTGTAATACTCTCCAAACCTTCCTGCATTCTCTACTACATCAAACCCTGGCAACTCCTTCAACAAATCAGATAAATCTTCATAGTTGTTTTCTTTAATTTGCTTTTGGGTGACTACAATTACATTTGCAGGAACATTTTCCAGTTTTTGGGCATATTGGCTCGCGCTTAGTACTTCTGTTTCGGTTTTCACTTTTTCCAGACGCAGAAGTGCTGCTGGTTTGGCGGTTAGCCAACTTTTTTTAGATGTATCAGTTTGTGCCCAAGCCCAACAAATGCTCATGAATAGCAAATAAGTTACTATAGGTATTTGTTTCATAGTTCATCGTATTATTGGGTATATGTCAAAAATCATATCTGGTTTTGGCAAATGATCACCTATTGTTGTAGCATATTTTTTATTATATCGGTTATACCCCTGATATACAGCCAATTCGCTTAACACTTCAAAAGCCATGAGAGCTTCTGAAGGTAAATCAGCTTTTTGGGGTTGAAGGAATAAAAATATCAGGTAGTTATAATCAAGTACTTACTTGTGATGATTTTCGAAAGCAGGAATTATTTTAGATGATATGGCGGAGGAAAGTCGCTCAACGTCGAAAAATACAAAATATGCCTTAAAATGCAAGCAATACTATCAAAATAAATATTATCACTCACATATGTGTGTAATGAGTTCAGTATAAGCACGCTACACTATACAAACAACATTTAGACGTGGTGAATGTTTAAAAATATTGGATATAATCTTATGGGTGATTTTTTAATTTACCTATCCGGAAATTCTTAACCAAGGAACTGACTTTGAGTCAGTAATAATGCACCTTCAGATAGTCCCAGTTCTCTATCTTCCCTTTTTATATTTAAACGCGCGTTATTTTACTTTTTACACCTATTTTTTTGGCAAACAGGGATTATTCTCTACCTTTGCGTTCCTATCAAAATAAACCCAAGCTCACGTGGTGGAATTGGTAG
>DMXI01000126.1 GCA_003483885.1 Microscillaceae bacterium | reverse complement strand
GAAAAAACTCCACTGTGGCATATTTCTTTAGTATATGCCACCAAGTATAAATTAGTAGACGTATGCAGAGATTTGTATTGATCTATGCAGGTTATTTTAGCAAGACTCAGGCTTGTGGGTATATCAATACCTGATGAGAGTACGCCGTGCTGACCCCACAGGAAGAAATCATCCTGGAATTTTTCCCTGGCAATAACACACCGTGTGACGTTGCTAACTCACAAGCTTTGGAGGATTGTCAATCTTATAAAATACAAAACCCAAATGATGCGATATGTATTGTTTGGGTTTTTCTTTATTCCTCTTTTATCACTTACTATACTACTAGACATTTTAGCTAAAGTTGGCCGTGAGGACATGGCTAACGGCGTAGTTGCCTTCGTTTGTGTCTCCACAAACGAAAAATGTCTAATAGTATGATCACTTACCTAAACTTGAAACTCCTCCCTCCCTTTGCATTAATAATTCAGCCTGAATTATGAAGCCTCTAGTCCAAAAAAGGCATAAAATTGAGTTTATTATGAATATTTATTCATTTTATTTGCATAATGAATAAATGTTCACTATAATTGCATCGTGAGAGTTAAAGATGAGCGCAAAATAGAAGTGATTTATCAGGCTACACTTCAACTGACTCAAGAAGTAGGGATTGCCGGGATAACCGTGGCCAAGATTGCCAAACAAGCCAATCTAGCCACTGGAACGGTATACATATACTTCAAAAACAAGGAAGAATTGATCACTCAGCTGTATTTGCACTTGAAGCAACAAACTACCCAGGATTTATTCCAGGGGGTAGATTTGCAAGATCCTTTTAAAGTTTGTTTTAAAAAACTGTGGCTCAACTCTTTACAAAATAAAATTAGCCACTTCAAAGAGTCGGTTTTTATGGAGCAATATTATCACTCTCCTTATATTACTGTCGAAACCCGACAAATGGCCTCTACTCAAATGCAACCTTTTATAGAATTGTTGGAACGAGGCAAGAAAGAGCTGGTAATCAAGCCGATAGATAATGCGCTACTGATGGCTATCACCTATGGGTTTATTAGGCAATTGTCGTATGCCCATATTGAACAAAAGCTTACTTTGTCGCAAGACATCGTCGAGCAGGCTTTTCAAATGAATTGGGATGCACTCAAAGCTTAATTTTTTTTGAACTCAAAATGAATAAATATTCACTTTCAAAATTCACACTAAAAAATATCGTCTTATGAAAACAGTATTGATCACCGGAACATCTTCAGGAATTGGCAAAGCTGCCGTAAAACATTTCCAACAAAATGGCTGGCAAGTAGCGGCTACGATGCGCCGCCCTGAAAACGAAACCGAATTGGGCCAATTGGAAAATGTAAAGCTTTATGCCCTGGACGTAACCAGTAACGAATCAGTCAAAAACGCGATTCAAAGTGCTATCAAAGATTTTGGCGGCTTAGATGTCATCGTCAACAATGCTGGCTATGGCTTAGCAGGCCCTTTTGAAACAGCTACCGAGGAGCAAATCGCTCGTCAATACGATACTAACCTGTTTGGGGTTATGCGAGTAATGCGTGAAGCACTCCCCTACTTCAGAGAGCAAAAAGCAGGAACGTTTGTCAATATTACGTCTATTGGAGGTTTAATCACCCTACCTTTTAATTCTTTGTACCATGGTACCAAGTGGGCCTTAGAGGGGTTCACTGAGTCGCTCGCTTATGAAGTAGAACCATTGGGTATCAAAGTACGCCTGGTAGAGCCAGGAGGAGTACGCACCGACTTTGCGGGTCGTTCATTGGTAATGACTATGGACCCTGCTGAACAAAATGCTTATAGTGAAATCCTACAAAAAACTCTGAAGGTTTTTATGGATCCAGCCAGACAAGACAGCTACTCTAGTGGCGAACAAATAGCTGAAGTGATTTATGAAGCAGCTACTAGCGAAAGTAATCAATTGAGATTTATTGCAGGCGAGGATGCCAAAGAGTTTTGGGCAGGTCGTCAGAGCATGAAGGTAGAAGACTTCAACAATATGATCAAAGATAACCTAGGCTTGGGCAAAGAAGTAGAAGCTTAATTCATTGTTCTATGGTTGGATTGTTCCATTGTTTCGTAACACATCGCTCAATACGCTGTTTTGAGCCAAAGGAACTCATAATAGGGCAATTCAACCATCAAAACAAAACGTAAAAAATCTGTTAAATAAAAAATGTAGGTACATCTTTTATGAGGAAGTCTTTACTTTTGTTTGGAGCGTATATGCAAACGCTTTGAGAACAATTTTTAAACTAGAGTAACTTTAAACCCATGAAGTTAAAAAACATTCTATCTGTACTTAGCCTGGTAGCAGTGCTTTTCATTACTGATTTAGCTACTGCTCAGAAAAAAATGAGTAGGCTGGATAAAAGCCCTTTAGACATGGCTTATTTTCCTCGCCGCGGTGCCAAGCAAATGCGTGTAATCTATAGCCGTCCAGCTTTGAATGGTCGTTCTGTATTTGGTGACGGCAGTAAATTGGCTCCTTTTGGCAAAAAATGGCGTACTGGTGCCAATGAAACTACTGAAATCATGTTTGCTCAAGATGTAACTTTTGGTGGCAAGCAAGTAAAAGCAGGGACTTATAGTGTATATACCATTCCTGGAAAAGACAAGTGGACTGTTATTTTGAACTCTAAGTTGGGTACCTGGGGTGCCTATCAGCACGACGAAAGTAAGGATGTAGCCAAAGTAGAAGGTAGTGTAAAAAGCGATGCTAAAAACAACCTGGAAAACTTTTCTATCCGTTTCGCCGAACAAGGTGGCAAAGCTTCTGCCTTGGTAATGGGATGGGGCAAAACTCGTGTAAGAGTTCCTATTTCTTACTAATTCCAGAAAAAAATTGAAAGATGTTGAAAGCTCGCCCTTGGCGGGCTTTTCTTGCTTCAGAAGCTTCAGTGTACCTTTTTCACCCAATCTCTCGTATATTTAAGCAAGTGATCAAACAAATAAGACTATGATGAGTGATTCGTTGATTATTATACTAGGCTACCTTGCATATATACTTCTATTAATAATTCTGCTCAACTTCAATGATACCATTGTACCTACCTGTAAAACTATTGTAAGAAAAATTAGGTCTCATATCAATCCACTCCCACAAGTAAAAACTCAAATAGCTGATACCTCTTCTCAATATCTTACTCAAGCTGTGTTGCTGTCTAAAAATATTCAGGGTTTGCATACAATTACTAGGCAATCACAAAGAAAACTTATACAACTAGCTCTACCTATTCAGAATGAGAATGATGAAAGCCAGGCTTTCATCTATGAAATTTACCTGGAGAAGCTACAAGCCTTGAAAGCTGAAACAGCACAACATATGAACGTGTATCAACAATACAAAAATGCTTTTTACACCCTCATTAAACATTCTCCTGATCAAGCTCAATATGATGATACTGCCATTGCCTTAGATGATGGTTTTCAGGCATTACAAATGCTTAGAAAAGGTATAGGAGATGCTTTAGCACAAATACAACAAAAGAAAGTGCAGCTCGAAACCCAACAACTCGAAAATGCTTATCAGGAACTGGTGCAACCTTTTAAAAATGAAGCCTCTCTCCTATCTATTTGGGCTTCTTATGATCTTTCGGAAGAAGCGTCTTTTTGGAAAGACTATGAAGGCTTGGTTACTCAAATGAGAAAGCTCCGACGAGCTACCATTCAAATGGCGAGTTAGTCCAGCGATCAACTTTTGGCGCTTCAGAGGCTTTGATGTACCTTTTTTGTACAAAGTCTCGTATATTTAAGCAAATACTATAGATCAAACTTATACATTATGATAATTATTCTTCTCTTTTTCGTCGTGATGACCGCGTCGTTTGTACACGAATACCGTAAGGGCCCCACTCCCTCCAGTGCTTTTTATATTGCGCTCTATATTACCGGACTTATCATTGTTGCCATGTTTGCCTCATTGGGTATCATTGGCTCCTATTATTTTACTATGATGTTATTGCTTCCAATACCTACTGCCATTGCGGTAATTTTGATTACCCAAACAGGCAAAGCTCTCAAAAAAGGTACTGGTGCTCACAAAGTAACTGCCCCCATAGCCAAACACTCTACAAAAGGTACCGCTACCCCACCTCTGAAAAGACGTCAAGTGTTAGTTCAAGAACCTAGGAAAACTCTAAGTCGAAGCTTTACTCATTTTTCCCGAGAGGCATCCTTATGGGCTTTGTATCTGCAACATGAAGAGGAAGCCTTTTGGAGCAGATACGAGCAAATACTTGCAGAGGCAAAACAACAACGTAATACTCCTATGCCATTGGCTGGTTAAATCCAACTAATACATTAAAACAAAGTTTCTTTGTTTTAGGAGCACTTTAGAGCTTGAAGTCATCTCGGCTTCCTTATATAAAGTAAGTTTAAACAAGCTCTTAGCAAAATCTTATATTTTTTAGAAAGTTAGCGTAAGCGATCAAACGATATACATCATGGGCATCATTTTAATATTTTTTGTGGTTTGTACTATAGTTTTGGTAGCAGACCACAACAGTAATCAATCCCCTTCTTTACAACTATATCTTCCTTTTTATATTTCAGGGATTGTATTAACCTGTCTGTTGGCATTTTTTGAGGTCGTACACCCTTACTATGTCGCAGGAATGATGTTGATGCCTATCCCCAACATAGTAACATCGTCTATCATTTTAAACTTATGGGATACGGTAATGAAGGTAAGCTCATCATCTTCTTCTGCTGCCACTCCATCTATAACACCCAATCCTGTAACTAAAGTAAGTGCTCCTGATACACCGCTTATCCAAATCGGTGTGCTGCTCGAGAAGGCGAATGAGTGGAAAAAGATTTCAACGTCTTTAAAACGTGAGTATCAGCGCCTGAGAATTGTTGGCTTCCAGACCGATGATCACGCTCAAAACCAGCAATCGCAGCAGGAAAATTATATCAAAGACATCAAGAGTTTGCAAGCCCAGGTTCGTCATTGCCATACGATACAAACTCAGTATGAGGCCGAGTTGGCACAACTCATTCAGGTATCTTCTATACACTACCCTGAGTTTGACCAAATTACGCATATCTTTCATCATACTTTATATACATTTAAAAGCTTGAAACAAAACCTGAGCGACTGGTTACATCTCGTACAACAAAAGAAAAATAAGCCTGATAAAACACGTCAATGGAATGCATATCAACAAAAAACTGCTGCATTTACCAAGCAAAAGCAGCAAGTAATCAATACCCAGAAAGCGTATAGGCAGACCAAAGATCAATTACAAGTATTGACGCAAGACCTTGGCAAAGCTCATGGCCTTAATACCCCACAATCAATTGATGTGAATAGCCTGGCTCATTATCTACAACTACAAAAAAACACCACGACACTGGACAAACTTCGGGATTTACAGGCCCAAGCCAAACATTTAAAACAAAGGTTGGCCCATGAAAAACAGCTTCTGCAGCAACAAGATACCCAAGTGAGTGAGCAGTGGCTTGCCTACCAAAAGTCACATTACGGGGGAACTCCTACTATGGACTTATCCATTTGGACTTCTTATCAGGCACATCAGGAAGAAGCCTTTTGGAGTCGTTATGAACATACCGTAATGCAAATGAAACGCTTACGTATAGCCACGATTCAAAAAGCGGGTTAACCAAGAGTTACCAAATATTGAAACAAAATTCACTACGATCAAACTTATAAAACTATGATACTTTTAGCAATTTATGGACTTGTACTTCTGGCAATAGCCCTGTATACTTTTGTTAAGCATCCTAAGCAAAGCTTGCCTCAAGCATTCTGGATTGTTACCCTGATAGGTGGAGGGCTTACTACTATGCTGGCTTCTATAAAAATGATTTCGTTTAGTTACTTTTTTGGAGCCATTATTTTACCAGTAGTTAGTGTATATTTGGCTCATTTGCTAAGAAAGTTGAATGGGGTGAATATTCGTTTAAAATCCATCACAACGAAAAAAGTCCTTCGGGCCGTGTCTACCTCTGTGAAACCACCCAAGGTAGCACACTCAAAAAACCAAGTTTCCTCACCTCAATCGAGCCAGATAATGACTTTGCGCAAAGAGGTGCGGCAGTTGTTTCAGCATTGCCAGACATTAGAGCAAAGGTTCCAAAGATTACAACCTGCCAAAGATGTAGCTCCTGGTCTTGGCCTGGATTTGGTAATTCAGACACAACAATCGGTAGATCGCTTAAAAGCACTACAAACCGAATCGATGGGTTATCGTCAACAAACCAATCAACACCAACAAATGGTTGCTCGTCTCCAAAAGTTCTCGCTTACCCAAACCTCGAAGCTTGCCGATGTTAGGCAAACCTTGAAGGCGGCTACCCGATTATTGGTACAGTTTGAGCAAAACTTGTTAGATACTATTGTAAAGGTAGAAGAAAAAGCCATTCAAATCATCAAAGAGCATTTATGGGATACATACCAGCAAAAAGCGGAAGTATTTTCTACCAAACAGGCTCAGCTTGTCAACTTGAAGTATCGCTACCAAAATACTAAAAAGTCCCTTCAGGAACAGCTAGATAATCCTTTGCAAGGATTAAACACTTTGGTTAAATGGCCTTTAGAATTGCTCGGTTGGTTGTCTGGCAACAAATACATAGTAAAGGATACTACCAGAAAATTAAAGATGCAGGCAGATCATTTGTGGCAGGAAGTCACTCAAAAAATTCAGGAACTCGAGGGAGTCAATGATCAAATTGCAAGGGTGAGGCATTTTTATCAAGACGCCAAACAAGCCAACCAAGGTGTGGTATCAATCTGGGCAATGTATGACTCAATGAACCCAGAGCAATTTTGGGGAGAATATGAACAATACCGAAATCAGGTGAAGCAACAGAAACAAAGTGCCACAATTCAAAGGGCAGGCTAAATACAAGTATTTTTGTAGTTTAAATACCCAATGGGGAACTGTCTTTCTAGTCATTCCCCTCTTTTTTTCCTATATTAAGATTGAAAAGTTGTCTCAACTTTTAACATTCTAATACTATACACAATGATTATCATTTTAGCAGGGCTTATTACGTATTTTCTGATTTTTTATAACCTTTTGGATCAGCAAGCCAAAATCAAAGATAGCTTTATCTATTTTATTGCTGCCTTGTTTGCTTCTTGTTCAGTCACTACAATTGCATTTACCAATACCTATTGGCTTTCTCATTTTACTGAATTATACGCAGTAGGAATAGCGGTCATTTCAACGATTATCATCGTCAAAAATCAGCGCTCCACTATAGAAGAGGCTATTCAGATCAATGAGGATGACTCCCTGGCTACGGTCAATTACAAAGTAATAGAACTCAATAAGCACTGCCAACGTATTGGTTTTTGGTTACAAAACATTAAACACCAACAAGTGCTGATCTGGCAAAACCCACATACCAGCCATTTGCAAAACATTCGTAAACTAGAACGAGAGCTTTCAGCGATTGAGTTGCAAATAACTCGTCTTACCCAAGCTAACCAACAAGCTTTGCATATGGTGGCCTGCCGCCTTCAAACTGATATTCAGTACCCTACCTTATGCGAGCAATTGCAAAATAACCTTACGAAATTGCCCAAGTTCCAGAAAAGACTCAAGCAACTTAAGCATTTGGTACAGTTGGTAAAAAATCATGTGTTGCGATTATTAAACACCCAAAAACTATCGGATAAGGCAATTGCAGCTATAGAGCGCATTGCCCAGAAGGGTCAAAAACTCTGGAATACTTATGATGATTTGAGCGAGGAAAGCTTTTGGAATAAATACAATCAACTCATTGCTCAGACTAAACAAGTTCCTGGGATATAAGCTTCTCTACAAGTTCACATGAAAGTTTCCTATGATTCCAAACTCGTTTTACAAATTCTAGAAGATTGCTCTCTACTATCCTTGACAGAAGTAAAACAGTTGCTCTCTACTCGCTTTTCTTATACTCTCTTATTTTTAGATAACCTAGATCAACTAGAGGAAATATATCAGCTAATCCAGCTAATTCATACCAACATAACCCAAGAAAAAGAGGAACAACAACGCTGGGGTCAGTTGAGAAAAGAAGCAAACCGTCTCAACATCAAACTAAAAAATCCATTGTATCGCTTATCTGCTTCAAAAGAAAAATTGCAGACAATGACGCAGGTTTATACACAATGTCAAACTGAAATTAAAGACATTACCGCCAAACATTCCCTGGAGAACTTCTCCCAATCATCTTTGCACCAAATATGTGATTTGGTAGATATACTAGAGGCCATTTTTGGATTCAATAATCCCTTAGGAAGTTCCAGTCAAGTATTGTTCTCGATTGATCCACACAAACTTGAGCATCAAATGATATACAAGGTAGTTCAGGATTTTTTTCAGTCACGTCATCAGCAAGATGAATCTCTATAAAATCACATTATTTCTTTAAACTTTACGG
>DMXI01000168.1 GCA_003483885.1 Microscillaceae bacterium | reverse complement strand
CGCTCCGACATATCTACAGTATTGTATTCTCGCCCCCCATGAGGTGCTCCATAAGCCGCAAAATGTTTAACACAAGCCGCTAAAGTATTAGGAGCCGTTAAATCGTTTCCTTGAAAACCCCTCACTCTTGCTGCGGCTACCAAAGAACCCAAATAAGGATCTTCGCCTGCGCCTTCCGCAATTCTCCCCCAGCGAGGGTCACGGGTAATATCTACCATGGGCGCAAAGTTAAAGTTGATCCCAGCAGCAGTGGCTTCGGTCGCCGCAATTTGCGAAGAACGTTCTACCATTTTCATGTCCCAGCTGGCGGCTTCGGCCAAAGGAATAGGCAATACCGTTCTAAAACCGTGAATAACGTCTGCTCCAAATACTAGAGGAATTTTAAGGCGAGATTCTTCCATGGCAATTTTTTGCAGCCTTCTCAAATAAGCGGTACCGTGGGTATTAAAAATCCCGGTTACTCTTCCTTGACGAATCAGCTCATCAAATTTGTTAGAAGGTCTGGTGTTTACCGTAGGTCCGGTGTTGAACACATCGCCCACATTTAAGGAAAGTTGTCCTACTTTCTCCTTAAGGGTCATTTTGTCTAAAAGTCTTTCTACTTTTTCATCTATAGACAAATCGTTATTACCTGATACAGAGGCGTTTTGAGCCTGGGCGGTGATTAGACTCAAACACACAAATAACAGTACTAACCAAAGATTTATGCGTTTCACAATGATGGTATTTATGATTAAAAGTTAAGATGGTTTTGTTTATTACTCCTGAAAAAGGAACTATGGAGTGATTCACCCCATAGTTCACGTTTACAGTGTGTAAGGTATATGCTCATACCTAGCGATGCATATGAGTGCTGAACTAAGGCCTACACCTGCCCAGTGTTGTCTGGTATTCCTCACTTATGAGGTGGTTCGTAGACTCTCAACCATTAATATCCAGGATTTTGCACCAGGGTACCGTTGGTTACATCGATTTGAGACTGAGGAATAGGAAATAACTCATGTACTCCATCTATAAAGTTTACTCCAGTGCTTCTCATCACATTCCCTACGGTTCCCCAGCGGATCAAGTCAAAGAAACGATGTCCTTCCAAAGCTAGTTCTACTCTTCTTTCGTGATAAATGGCATTCAGTAAAGTTGGTCCAGAAGCTGTTACATCAGGCAAAATGGCGTTGTTTCCTCCACGTGCCCGGGCTCTTACCTGATTGAGCGACATAAGCGCACTCCCCTCGTTTCCATTATGGTAAGCAGCTTCGGCGTGCATTAACAAAATGTCAGCATATCGCAAAATTCTATCGTTGCCAGGGCCATTTAAATGTTCGTTTTCGCCAGTAGGTACTTCCGCCATATCAATAAAAAACTTGCGAGGCGCATACTGATAAGGAGGATCTAATTTGGTAGGATCATATACTCCCCAATCTCCTACCACGTCTCCAGATTGTACTACCGTAGCTGCTAAACGAGGATCGCCCGTTTCGAACTCATCTACCAAACTTTGGGTAGGTACCAAAAAGCCCCATCCATTGAAAGGTCCACGACTACGGGTAAATACATTGCTTACATTTCCTTCGCCTAACCAAGGTGCTCCCCAATTACCATTGGTACCAGATCGGTATTGGATTTCAAATACAGAACCAGGGCCATTCTCGCCTGCTTGAGTAAATATGCTGCTGTAGTCAGAAGCCAGACTATACTGTCCTGAAGTGATGATGGTATTGGCAATGGCTTCGGCTTCTGCCCATTTCTTTTGAAATAGCAATGCCTTTAACAAATAACCATTAGCCGCTCCTTTGGTAGCTCTCCCCAAATCGGCACTGGCGTACTGACCTCTTTCGGGTAATACACTGGCTGCTTCGGTCAAATCTTTCTCAATTTGTGCCCAGCATTCTTCTTTAGTATTTCTGGTGAGGTTATACTCACTGGTTTTGAGTGGTCCAGTGATGATGGGTACTCCACCAAATTTAATTACCAACTCGTAGTAATAATATCCTCTCAAAAACTTCGCTTCTGCCAAAATTCGGGCTTTCAGGTCTGCATTCATTTCAATGGCAGGTACTTTTTCCAATACCAGGTTGGCCCGATAAATCCCAGTATATTTTGTAGCCCACTCCCCTTCTATATTTCCATTGTTTGCATTGGCTGTAAAAGTGGCTAACTGCAGAAAAGGAGGCTGGTCGTTATCTCCTGATCCGCCTTTGTCGGCATTGTCGGCTACCACTTCGCCAAACAACCATCTAAAATGCCAATCTCCGCGTCCGTACACCAAATACCACTGCAAAGGGTCATATGTAGCATTGATAGCCGCTACCGCATCCGATTCTGTTTTATAAAAGGTCGACTCTACTACTTGGTCCAGGGGTTGGCGATCCAAGAATTTATCGGCACAAGCATTGAGGGTAAGCATTCCCAGGGCCAGTACACAAACTGTAATATATTTATTGATAATTTTCATTGTGATTTCTGTTTTAATTAAGGGTTAGAACTAACTCAAATCGCATTTAAAATGTAATACTTAACCCAGTTAGGAACATTCTTGCTTGTGGATAAAAACCTCGGTCAATACCTAAATCCAACACCCCGTCAGCTCCCACACCAATTTCAGGGTCAAGCCCCTTATATCTTGTAATAGTGAATAAGTTTTGAGCGGCAATATATACTCTCAACTTGCTTACTCTCAGTCTTTTCAATGCAGATTCGGGCAAGGTATAGCCAATCTGGATGTTTTTGAGGCGTAGGTAAGAACCATCATCTACAAATCGGTCAGAAATTCTCGCGTTTTGATTAGGATCACTGGCAGTAAGTCTTGGTTCGGTATTCGTAGAACCCTGGCCATTCCAATAACCCAAACGAGTGGCAAGACGATTGGTCGTGCTAAAGTCGTAACGAGTAACCGCATTGAACACATCGTTGCCTTGTACCCCTTGCCAAAACATACTGAAATCGAAGTTTTTGTAACTGGCACCCGCCGTGATACCATAGGTAAAGTCAGGCGTAGGATTCCCAATAAATGCTCGGTCATCATCGTTGATCACTCCATCGCCATTGATGTCTTTGAATCTGATATCGCCAGGAGCAGTACCCGCATTTTGGAAAGCATGGGCATCAATTTCGGATTGGGTTTGGAAGATACCATCAGTCACCCAACCATAAAAAGAAGCAATCGGGCGCCCTACTTCGGTACGGGTAATCAATCCCCCCCCAGTGCCATACTCTCCACTAGAAATTGGGGTATTACCATTTCCGAGACCGGTTACCGTATTGTTGATAAAGGCCATATTGAAACCAATATTGTATTTAAAATCACCTTCTTGCTTTCTATACTCCAGCATCAACTCTACTCCTTTGTTTTCTACTGAACCCGCATTTACAAATGGGGCTCCTGCGCCTACGTGTAGCGGAATAGGTACCACTACCAACATGTCTTCAGTGTTTTTCTGGTAATAATCTACGCTGAACATGATTCGGTCTTGCATAAAGCCCATATCCAGTCCAATATCGGTTTGGGTACTGGTTTCCCATTTCAAGTCAGGGTTGCTGGCCACTACTGGTGCGGCTCCATTGCTCAATATTTCAGTGCCACCCAGGGTATAGTTCAATCCATTGGCTATGGCTGAAGTAAAGCCATAGTTAGAGATTTGCTGGTTTCCGTTTTGTCCCCAGCTTACACGTAGCTTTAAGAAGTTTATAAAGTCCAGGCTTTTCAAGAAACCTTCCTCAGACAAAACCCAGCCCAATGAGAACGAAGGAAATACCGCGTAGCGATTGTTAGGGCCAAACCTGGAAGAACCATCAGTGCGAACGGTTGCCGAAAACAAGTACTTGTTAGCAAAGGTATAATTGATTCGTCCATAATAAGAAAACAACGCTGACTCGCTGGCAGCACCAGTAGCCGTTTGATTTTCTCCGTCTTGTGAAGCATTCAAGAAGGCATTTCCAGGGTTATTGGTAGATAAATTATTTCTAACCCCTCCCAGGTTTTTAAAGTTAAATTCCTGAGCACTCATACCTGCTACCAAATTGATAGAGTGGCTACCAAATGATTTGTTGTAAGTCAGGTTATTTTCTACAATCCAGTTGTACCATAAGTTCATTGTTTTTTCTACCGAGTTTACATCCAATCTTTCGTGCGGCAAGCCTAAGTCAAAGCTCGGGAAAAACTTGTCGCTGGTGCCATAAGTTGCATCCAATCCAAGACTTACTCGTAGCTTGAGTCCGTCGATGATTTCATATTGACCAAAAAGACTTCCTAAAAGGCGATCTGCTACCCAGGTATCGCTGGCCAAGGCTATTTGGTTTGCTGGGTTTTTGATATCGGTTTGCGCATAAGGAGAAGCAGCAAAGGTTCCGTTCGCATTTCTTACTGGGGTCACTGGATCCATATTGATGGCACGCATCAAAGGAGAGTTAAATTCGTCGTTTTCAGCGAGGTTTCTTTTGTCAAAATGAATCAGGTTGAGGGTATTGCCTACGCTTACTCTTTTGTTTAGTTGGTGATTAGAGTTGAACCTGAAACTCATTCGTTTAAAGCGGCTCTTGTCTCTCCCTATGATTCCATCTTGTTGAAAATAGTTACCACTCAGGCTGTATACCGATTTTGCGGTTCCACCCGTAAGCGACACTTGGTGATTCTGGATAGGCGCATTTCTTTCAAAAATAGCTTCCTGCCAATCAGTTCCTTCTCCCAAAGCAGCTGGGTTGGCAAACTCAGGAAAAGGTGTAAGTGTGGGTTCAGCAGTTCGCATTACATTAGAAAGCGTAGCATACTCTGAAGCATTCAATAAATCCAGCTTTCGGATAGGGCTTTGTACGCCATAGTACATTTCGTAGTTCAAGCGCAGTTTTTGGTTGTTTTTCCCCTTCTTGGTAGTAATCAAAACTACTCCGTTGGCAGCTCTTGAACCATAAATGGCAGCCGAGGCGGCATCTTTCAATACACTAATGGTCTCAATATCACTAGGATTGAGGAAATCCATTCCTTCTACCGGAATTCCATCCACTACATAAAGCGGGTCACTATTATTGACTGTACCAATCCCGCGAATACGTACATTGAGCCCACTACCAGGAGAACCAGAGTTTTGGGCAATTTGTACTCCGGCAGCTCGCCCTTGCAAAGCTTGCTCTACCCTTAGAACAGGGGTGTTCGTAATCTCTTTAGCGCTAATGGTAGATACCGAACCCGTAATTTCACTACGTTTTTGGGTTCCATACCCCACTACCACTACCTGTTCTAAGCTTTTACTATCCTCTTTTAAGGTAATAGAGAAGGTGGTTTGGCTACCTACGCTTATTTCCTGCGCAATGTAACCAATAGATGAGATCACCAGTACCGAATTTTGGGGCACACCTTCTACCGTAAACTCGCCACTGGCGTTTGTTACGGTACCTATGCTTGTGTTTCCTTTGACATAAACACTTACACCAGGTATACCTTCTCCGTCTGGGGAGGTTACTTTACCACTAATCGCTTGCGTCTGGGCAAATATTTGTGGGCTCAAACACAAGAGTGCTCCTAAAAGGATTATTTGAGCCCATTGGGTAAGCAAAGCCATTGGTTTTGCTTTTGGGTTAAAATCGTGTGTAATACTCATTATTCTAATTTTTTTAAATCAGTAAAAGATTTTCGGGTTTTGATTAAATTGTATTATTCTAAGTCTATAGTTTTAGCTTTATTTTAATTTTTAACCATATTACATAGATGTTTAGGAAGTCAATCAATGCCATTTTTAGTACCCCTCTCACTAGGTTAGTTGGTAAGATTATGATACCAATTTTGGCCGCTCTGTACAGTTAGCTTATATCTAAATTGAAAAATTGTTTTCGTATTTGCAAGCCTAAAACTATTGCTAAATTATTGATAAATAACACCTTACATTTTGATTTTGCACTTTAAAAACAATGCCTATTATCTTAAAAAACAATGCTTGTATATTATCTGAGGGGATTTTTTAGGGAAATTGCTTGTATTGGTTTGCACATAAAAAAAATGCACTTTTAAAATGTTTTTTTAAAACATATCAACAAAAGAAAGGCATTATTGAATTTTTTCGGACTAAAATTCATCAAAGCAAAGGAAAGTGAAAATATTATATTTCAATAGTACAATATACTATGAAGAACCCGATTTACGGGGCAGTGAATCCACAATAAGCCGAGTCCACCCATCGCTTTGGTCTTGCTCAGATGCAGGCTTCATACTTTTGATTTTTTCTAAGATTTTTTTACTAAACTTCCAACAAGTGCTTTGCCTCAAGGAGAGAATCTTGGAGAGTTCGGCAGAGGTGATATTCTCGTTATTGGCGTATACCAAAAAGACCATAAAGAAGGCTTTTTGAATAGGAATATGGCTTCGGTGAAAAATCGTATTGACTGTGCAAGATTCGTTATAGCCACATTTGCTACATCGGCGAGCGTAGTGTCCTTGCCCCACGGCGTATTTATCATTGCTGCATTTGATACAAGTAAAGTGCTCATCTGGCCACTTGAGTTTAGCCAGGTATTCATAGCAGGCATCATCGTCTGGGAAAATCTCACTAAACTCCGAGAAATCCACATCCTTCATTAATACCCTCGCCTTGGTAAGCTCTTTTACACTCCCTTTGAGCACCTGGTTTTCGTGATCCAGCAATTCATTCATCCTTCTAATTTCCTCAGACTGCTCCTGCAAAGTTTGGTTAGCATCTGTAAGCTCCTCATTTTTGCTTTCAATGATGGCTTTTTGGCGAGCAATTTCTTCAGTTCTCTCGATTACCTTTTGGGTAATGATTTTTTCGTTTTCCTGAAGCTGGGTAATCATTTTTGCCTGGGCCAATTCTTTTTCATTCTTGATCACCCGAAGGCGATAGGCCAGTGCCAGTGAGAAAAACACGATCTCAATCAATAGTCCAATATTCAGGCTGTACACATATAAGATTTGGTCAATCACCAGCCCGTTAATTCTTATCACAATGATAATAATCCCGATCATCGTAAATGAATACCCTAATAAGAAAAAACGGGTAAACGATTTCTCCTTCCTTATATATATCTTGACTGCTCCCACATAAATAATGATAAAGGGCAGCAAAATCACATAGATATGCATATTGGAGGTATAGAATGGCAGTACCGAAAAAGAATTGACGATAAACAAAAGGGAAACAATGACCAGCAAATAATTCAAGTACTTGTCCAGCTTAGGGAGGTGGGTTTTAAAATTTAAAAAGGTTTTGGCGTAAATCGTGAAGGAGATCAAAAACAAACAGTTGGCAAAATTTTCAACAAAAATATTAAACTCAGGAAAACCACTCCATAGAAACTGAAAGCCTAAACCATCCTCCGAAAACGACATGAGTACACAGCTCAATACATATATGACATAGTAGAGGTACATCTTGTCGCGGATGTACATAAACAACATAATATTGTAGATGGCCATAATGAGCATAATCCCATAATACACGCCCAGGATATAGTATTCGCCCAGCGAATAGCCGATAAAAAAATTGGTACTACGCAGTTTGAACAAGAAAGGATGAAAACCCTCGGACTTGATACGGACAAAATAGGTGAGTTTGTCTTCGGGTGGCAACTGATACACAAAGTTTTTGTGCGACAGGGCTCTTTTTTTGAAAGCATGGTAGTAGCCCGCATCTCCCAAATTAGTGAGCTTACCCTTGCTGCTCACGTATACTTGTATATGATTGATGTGCAGATCCAGCACTTCCAGCATCCACACTTTGTTAGATGACTTGGCGCCTTCTATCTCCATTTTGAGCCAATAGGTCGTTCTTTTGTCTCTAATGCGAGGCACCATGTCTTTGCTACGATAAAAACGTTTGGCATAAGTAGCAGAGGTAATATCTTTAATGCTTAAATTCCCGGTACGGTCTTCTAAAATTTGTAAATAGTCTGAAGAAACCAATACCTCCTCGGTATCTTGCTTTAATTTGACAGGGTCTAGTGCGTATAAATTTACAACAAGCAGGCAAAAACAGAGTGTTAGGTAATACTTCATAAGTATTCAAAAGGGCAGTAGTATATAGTATAGATTATATCCAATCGTTCATTGGCTAAATGTAAATTTAGCCAATAATTTCATTTCTAATAATTATCGCATTGTTCAAACCCTTTGTGCTACGAGACTGTTTGGATACCAACCAACAGATTTGGGTGCCTCTTTTGCTACTGTCCTGGCTTAAATAAGTGAAACCCAAAAACTACTCCCATTGCATTTTCTGCCAGTCAAGATGGCAAGCAAACATAAAAAAACCTTTGTAAATCAATGACTTACAAAGGTTAATCAATGCGTTGAATGATTGGTATCGTACAGCTTAATTGCTCTCTTCAAGCAAATTATTCTCTATGGCGTGTTTAATCAGCCCTTTGGTACCTTTGACTCCGAGTTTTTCTATCAAATTCCGACGGTGAGTTTCTACTGTAGTGCCAGCAATAAAGAGTTTTTCGGTAATTTCTCGAGTACTATTTCCCTCTACAATCAGTTTTAGCACTTCTTTTTCTCTAGTGGTCAATTTAGGATTGACCCCTCCCCTCTTCTTTTTTTGTAAGTCTTCAATCAATTTATCGGTGACCGACTTTGAGAAATACTGATCGCCCTGATGAATGGTTCTAATGGCGTTGACCAATTCATTGCCACCTTTGTTCTTTAGAATGTAGCCAGAGGCTCCCGCTTTGATAATTTCTTTGATAAACCGCTCATTGTTGTACATCGTCAAAATGAGCACTTTCACCTCTTTGTGTTTGGCTTTGATCTCTTTAGTGGCTTTCAATCCATCCATTACGGGCATTTCTATGTCGAGTACTGCCACATCTACCTGATGAGTTTCCAATAAACTCAGTGCATGTTGTCCATTGTAGGCTACATCTACTACTTCTATATCATCGGTGGCATTTATCAACGCCGTGAGGCCGTCTAAGACAATATGGTGGTCGTCTGCCAGAATCGTTTTAATTTTATCTTCCATATTCACTGTATTAATTTTGGTGAATGAACTCTTCGTGAGTCCATATGTTAAGTCTGATGGTTATTTTTATTCGCTCATAGGAATGTCTATCATCATGGCAGTTCCTATGCCTTCGGTAGAGTCTATGGTACACTCTCCTCCCAGCCCTCTCACCCTGGATTCTATGCCACTAAGCCCCATTCCCCCCTGCTCTCTACGTCTCTTGACATTAAATCCTTTGCCGTTGTCCTCCACGCTAATGTGTAGATTGTTTTCTGTCCACAACAATTGTATTTCTAAATTTTGAGCCTCAGCGTGTTTGAGCACATTGCTAACCATTTCTTGTATCACACGATAAATCTGTATTTCATAATTCGCTGGTAAGCGCTGATCATCAAACCCATTATCTATAATACTGATTTTGAGAGAGTTGGAACCTTCTACATTTTCTTTTAAATCGAAAAGTGCGGGGATCAATCCAAACCTCCTCAACATGTTTGAAGAAATATCATGGGCCACCTTGCGGACTTGGTCGCAGGCGTTGTCTAACAATTGAGTTGCTTTCTGGTATTGAGGCATTTGTTGTACTTGGGCCACCTGTGGTTCGTCCTTGAGTGCCCCAAAATGCAACTGTACCATAGACAACATGCTCCCCAGACGATCGTGTAAATCTTGGGCGATTCGATCTCGCTCTTGTTCTTGTCCTTGGAGCATTTTGCTCAGGGCGATAAACTCCTGCTCACTGAGTAACTCATCAATTTGGAGTTTTCTTTGTCGCGCCTTTTGGCGGGTTTTATAGCCAATAATACCTATCACTAAAGTGATCAAGAGTAAAACTGTGGTAATGCCTAGAAATATGTTGAATAGTTTTTGGCGATAGGAGACTTCCTTTAGGCGGGTGAGTTCCAACTCTTTGGCTTGTTTTTCTTTCAGGTATTGATCCTTTAATACCATTGCTTCCCGGAAACTTTTCTCAAGTGAATCATTGGCCTGATTAAATTGCCGATAATATGTCAAAGCTTGTTCATACTTATCTAGTTTAGCATAAACAATACTCAGGTTTGCCAATACTTGTCTTCTATTGTACTTTTCAATGATTTTTTCCGAAAAACTCAGGCTTGTGTTGTAATAATCAATGGCTTGTTGATTATTACCTTTTTCGTACTGAATCCTACCCAAGTTATTATAAACCAAGGCTAGAGTTGAAGTATCTCGTTTTTCTTTGGCAATATCCAGGCTCGCATTGAGCCATTTTTTGGCTTCCCCAAATTTTGATTGTTCTAAATATACAAGGCCTAAGTTATTGTAAGTTACCTGAATATTTTGAGTAGATTTTATCTCATCTAATAACGACAAACTTTTATTGTAGCTACTCACTGCTTTGTCATAATCACGGATTTTCGTATATAGAAACCCTAATTCATGATAGGTTTTAACCAGAAAGGATTTATTATTTCGTTTTTGGAAAGTAACAAGCGCTTGTTGCAAATAGTCAAGAGAGGCTGTGTAATGATTGGTACGCTGGTAAAGCACTCCTAGCCCTAGGTACGATTTGCCAATTTGACCTGTATTTTTACTCTTTTTATAGATATCTATAGCTTCCAAATGAGATTGAATGGCAGCTTCAAACTTTCCCAAATTTTTATAGCAAATACCTAAGTTAATTTTCTTGGTAGCAATTTTTGAGTGTAAGTTATTCTCCTTCAGAATGCTAATACATTCCTTGAAAGTATCTATCGCTTTTTGGTATTTTTTGTTGTTCATGTATACCAAACCCAAATAATTCAAAGCTCTCGAAATCCCATATGGATACTTAAGCTTCTTTTCTATGGCTAATGCTTGCTTATAATGATACTTTGCTGAGTCAAAAATCCCTTTATTCTGATAGACCAATCCTTTTCTACAGTGGGCAGTAGCCAAGCTTCTTTGAATATTCGACCCGAGTGCCAACTTTACTGCGTCAGTGGCATATATCATAGCCTTCTCCAAATCTTTATTTTGGAATATCCACGCTAACTCATTCAATGCCTCTGCTTTTAAGCTATCTGAAGAGGATGAAGAAGAGACTATATTTTCTAAACTATCCACTTGGGCCATGGACAAAGTGGGTATCAACCAAAAGGTGAATACCAAGCATAAGAAAGTCTTACAATGCTTCATAAAAAGGATAATTTTATAATGCGATCCATCATTTTTTGAAAAGCACTATCTGGATTTCAAAATTTTTGAATAGTCAATAAACCCCAAATTGCGTTTGGGGTTTATGACCTAATGATACAATTTTGATCATCAATGACCCTCATCAGGGCGTTCAGGAACTGGTTTATCAACCGCTCCTCCATCATTATTTCCTCCACTTCCTCCTCCGTCGCCTTCATCTCCACCAGTATTAAAACAAACATCCCAGTTCAGGTAACTGGGTTGATTCAAAAAGAAATATGCCTTTTTCATTGTCCATTGGGTTTATTGTGTATGAAAATTTATTTATTTCAAATATCCAAAGATTATTACCTGATAAACTCCTCAGTACTACCGATTTTTATTGCCTCCTCACTTCTGAGGATGACTTGTTTCCGAAAGCATTGGGTTAGGAAGTAGAAAGTCTTTTATTCTCTCTCAATCACTACTTGCAATGTTTTCGCAATCCAATCATCGGGTAACGACAACAACTTAGAACTCCTTGTTTTTTCCTCCTCAATTGACCGTTGCTCAAAACGGTAGTTGTCTAAGCGCTGGGTGCTCACAATTAACTTAAAATAATCAATGGTTTCAGGCGCTCCTTCGGTACTAAAGCCTTTTTCTTCTGTCAGCTGAATCTTTGCTGACTTTTTAGAAATCAATTCATTATAAAAAACCTGAATCTCATAATCAGTAGAAAAACAGAGCAGGGTAAAATATAGGTCTTGCTCTGAATTGTTTTGGGCAAAAATCTCAAAAGGAACCACCCATTCGCGGCGCTCATCTTGAAAATATTCGCCCTTTTTAGACTTGATTACTGTTTTTACAAAATCTTGTGCTTCCAGCAACTCAGTAGATACTTGCCCTGCTACCTCGAATAATAAAGGGAATGACATATGATGCAATTGGGATTGCTCATTGGTTTGCTCCAACAACAAACGCCACTGCAAGATTTGCTCAAGCTTGTGTATAGCTTGCGTATAGTTGGAGGTCTGTTCCTTATAAACCACTTTACCACGCCGCAAAATTTTATAATTGGCTTTGTCTACCATCAATGTATATTCGGTAGGGTCTGTGGCATAGGGTATAAATCTAAATAAAGAAGATACTAATTCATCCGCTGGTATTGGCAAACAATCATAAGGATCTACCAATGAAACCTCCGCCGCATTGGAAAGCAAACTGGATATTTCGGCCCAAAAATGCTTGTTAGTATCTAATCTCCCTTCGATAAATCTTACCACATTGCTTTTGGACAACACCTTGTAAGTCTGTGCTTTAGCCAGGCACTCTCCCTCTTCTTCTTCTGCAAAAATATTCCAGTTTATGGCCTCTAGTTCCTGTTCCTCTGCTGGTAGTCCATGCAATGCCCCCAAAATTATATGCCATTGGCTATTTTCGTATTTCATGAGGTACCGCTTCTTTTGGGTAAGGTCAGAGGCATTGGTCATTGTTGGGTAAGCCGACACCACACTGGAATAAGCATCAAAGCCACCGTAAGCCTCAAACTGTGGGATTTGAGGATCAGATTTGTGTTGCAAGGCAGGAGCATTGATTACTTGGTTGCGGGTTTGGGTAAACAATTGGTCAAAGCTAATGGTCGGGTACGCCTTTAATATTTTGGTCAAATAATATGAAAATACCCCTCTTCGCTCACCATCAAAAGTATACTCTGAGGATAACTGATTTTTTCGGCAGGCCGACATCAAGATATGTTTCCCCTGAGGAACCGTTGCTTTGCCTGTTTTTTCAAACATTTTTTCATAATAACCATCCAGATAGCTTCGCTTAAAACCTGGGGGCTTTTTTTGGCTAACTTCTCGAGCTTTTACCTCTCTTATAGCCAAGGAAGGGGTTTGTTCGGTTGCTTGTTCCTCTTTCTTTGACAAATACCGCGTGCCAGAACCCGAATGACAGCAATCCAGAATAACAATGACTTGACTCCCTTTTTTGGCCACTTCCTCTATGAGTATCGCCATTTCTTTATCCGCCAAATCTTTTCCAATCCATTTATCGTCTACTACCGCCCTACTCTCGTAACAGATCAAGGTTTCTTCCTTTAAATATCTCTTTTCGGAATATGACATCAACCGTTGAAAAACCTTAGACACGGCTTGTCGAGATCCGTGACCACTGAAATAAAAAAACACCACTGATTGTTCGTTGGCATTGGCAGTGAGGTGGCTACGAAAATGGTGAATAATATTATCGCGAGTAGCTTGTTCATTAGAGAGTTTGCAAATGTTGGGGTCTAGCTGAGCATAATTCTCTAGAAGCAATGCTTCAAACGCATCGATATCATTTATACAGCCTTTTAGGTCATCTACATCTCGGCTTTGTGGATGGTGTTCGTTGATGCCCACAAGCAATGCGTGAAGGTTTTTGATCATAAGGTTTGGTGTTGAGGGAAAAAATAGAGTAAATCAAAAGCTTCGTTAATTTACTTATAAAAACAGGAATTTTGCAAAAGAAACTGCTTTTTATCTCATTTCTTCAAAATCCTCAGTTCTGAGGAGGCCACTCCTTATAAATTTGTTTATATAGGAGCCTGTAAGTATCAATTACTTTAGCATTACCAGAAATCATCCTTAAAACTTAACAATTGAAAACCATGTCCTCTAAACCTACTTTGTATGCCTTATTGGTGGGAATCAATGCTTATCCGCGGAAACCGCTCGCAGGCTGTATCCATGATGTAGCTCTTGTAAAACAATATCTTTTGACTCAAACGGACGCGTTTCATGTCAATGAAAATACCATCAAAACTTTGACTGATCATCAGGCCTCTAAAGCTTCAGTGGTCGAGAGTTTTAAAAATCATTTCAAAAATGCGACTGAGCAAGATACCGTGCTCTTTTACTTTTCGGGGCACGGCTGCCAAGAAACCGCAGATACAGCTATTTGGCCGCAAGAACGGGATGGAAAATTAGAATGCATTGTCTGTTACCCAATACCAGGATCGCAGGCTTCTTTTTTGCTGGCCGACAAAGAAATACGTTACCTGATGGCCAATCTTTACTCCGCCAATCAACCTGAAATCATTACAATTTTTGATTGCTGCCACTCGGGAGACAATACTCGAGAAAGTTGGGTTATGCAAGGATTTGGAGCAAGCGGCTCTCAAAACTACCGAGCGGTGCGGCGATTACGAACTATTGCTCCTCAACGCCCCTGGTCTGAATTTATATTTCATAACACCATCACCCCAAAAGAAGCAGCCAATGGTTTTCCAGCAGCTCCTCATATTCAAATAGCCGCTTGCCAGGATCAACAGCTTGCCATCGAAAATAACGATCTCGATCCCAATCAAATCCACGGGGTATTTACCCATACTTTGGTGCGTATTCTGAGAGAAACCAACGGCAACGTATCGTATTATGACCTCAAAACCCGCACTAAAAATTTTCTAAAGTTTAAGTATGATCAAATCCCCCAATTGTATTATCACGGACAAGACCCAAACCACCAGTTTCGTGGATTTTTGGGCAAAGCAATTGACCAAAGAATCCCTTTTCAGGGTTTGTTAAGCAAAAATGCCCATAACCACTGGATGCTCAACCTGGGGGCGCTCAATGGCATCTCTCCCGCTTTGGATCACCTCGACGTAACCATCCAAGGGATTGGGAAAACCAAGGTCAGCATTCAAAAACGCGCTCCTGATATTACCATCGTTGGTTTTGAAGCAGCCTTTGCCCAAAAACTTGCGGATGCTGACCAGTTTTCTTTTACCTGCTTTGTACATAATTTTTTATCAGAGCCTATGACTCTTTACATCCTGGACAATGAGGGAGTAGAAGGTTTGCAAAAACTGGTGGACAGTATTACGCAAGAGGTAAGGAATATTGAGATTGTTGAACAGGAACTGAATGCCAACTACATTTTACAAATAATTGATGGTGAGTATCGCCTCTTCTATGGAAACGACCAATATCAACTACGGCCAATTACTCAAGTAATAGAACGCTACCAGTACATAGAGGCTGGCAACGGCTCGCCAACGGAGGACGTGATCGTAGAAAATAAACGGGCAGATCAGACCTTGTTAGGATACTTGAAACAAATGGCGCAATGGACCTATATCAAAGAATTGGAAAACCAACATTTGGATGACCATCCTTTTCAGCAACAATGGCCACTCAAAATTCATTTTTATAAAGCTGAGGAGGACGATCGTTACCAACGCATTGAAGCTGAAAACAATGTATTCACGGTTGATTTTTTCAAAGAGGAAGACCAAAAAAATGTGGGTGCTTTTCGCCTAGAGATCGAGAATGTATACCAACACCCTGTATACTTTACAATGGCAGTGTTAGATACCGACTTTACCGCCCAAACCAAGCTTGACAATGATGCTGAAAATGTGTATTTGATTCAGCCTGGGGAAAAGATCACGGTTATCAAAAATGCAGAAGTGATAGAGATGCCTTATATCGCAGATTATAACTGGCCAGCGACTACCTCTTACCTTAAATTTATTGTAAGCACTGACGATAATATCGATGTTGGTTTGCTAAACATTGATAAGGAAATTCCAACGCCCGAAACGGTGGAGACGAATAGAACATATAACTCATTTAGGGAAGAAAAAGTAATCCGGGAGGAAAATCTGAGACATATTAATACCCCAGCAAAAAAACAAAAGAATAGCTCCAAAGGGTGGACTACCCAAACCTATACGCTGTATTCACCCAATCCGGTGTACAATCAAATAACTCCCGCAAGGCTTCAAACATTGATCAATCACGAAGTAGTGGGCGAATATGCCATTCGATTGTATTTGGAAAAAAATGGACTCAAAACCATTCATGAGGAGACTCAGGGAAGTTCACGTAGTGGAGACACTCCTACCAAAGAGCTGTATGCACTCAAAGAAGACATCAACCAGGAAAACACGGATACCAAGGATTTTATGTGGGATATCAAGCTGTACGTGGGTAATAGAGTGGCCAAATATTTTAGAAGGCGTCGCTTCAAACGTCAGCTCAAACGCTACCCCGATCGCTTATTGATGATTTCTGAGGGAGACTCTTGGTTTCAGCATCCGTTGGTAGAAGAAATCATAGATCAATTGATGAAATACTACAATATCTATAGTTTGGGCGAAGCAGGTGACGAGATCAGAAACTACTTTATGAAGGGTAAATTCCATCAGGCCCTGGACGACGTACAAAAAAAATATAGCCAAACTCCCCGCATATTACTCTTGAGTGGAGGCGGCAACGATATTTTGGGTAAACAACTCCTGGATTTTGTTCACCCCAAGGATCAAGTCAAAAGTGAGGTTGAGCCTAGCGACTATTTCACTGATAAGTTTAAGCATGAAGTAAAGACCATTATGGAAATATATGCCGATATTTTTGCCACTACCAAACAAAAAATACCTAATATCGACATCATCACTCATGGGTACGACTACATCCTTGCTGTCGAAAGGAAAAAGAGTTGGGTCAATAAATACCTCATCCAACTGGGCTACAACACCTCAGAAGAACGCGACAAGATCATTAAGCACTTGATAGATACTTTTAATCAACATTTAGAAGTGCTCACCAAGCAATACGCGTATGTTCACTACATCAATGGCAGAACCGCCGTACAACCTTACCAATGGTACGACGAAATCCATCCTAATAAGGAAGGGTTCCAGCAGATTGTACTGAAGTTTAGACAGAAAATTCGTGAGATTACATAAAGTGAGGTCTACTGTTATTGATGGTATCTTTATGTAAAACACTGACTATTAATTGATTGAAGCAACTCTAAAAATTGACTTTTGTCCTTCCGAGTCCTAATTTTTTGTTACACAAACCACATCAATGGTGATGACAACTTAAGAGGGTTGTTATTTGCGAAGAATTGTGGGAGGGAAATTTGGAATATAATATTGTCTTGAATCCACAATTCTGAAGCAATCTTTTAGGGCTGCATTTCCACAATCTCTCAAAGTTATCACTCCGAACTTGTTGAGGAGTCTGCCTTGATAATAACTACTTGGGAAATACTTACCAGATACCTCGATGCCAAGGCATCAGTGCTCACCATAAGGTAATCGCTAAAACACCCAATACAAGCAGTTATTCGAACTGATCCTTCCTATCGCACTGATGATGATTTTATGTAACACATTGACTATCAGTGATTTATTTTTGGAACACAGATCGTACGGATTCAACAGATGATCACAGATTTTTTCTGTGTTTATCCGCCAAATCTGTATAATCCGTGTTCTAATTACGTCATCTCCATTGATGTGTTTTGAGTACCAAAAAATTACTTCTCAGGATGACAAATTCATGTAACTGTTTATCAGCAGGTTGTTATCTTCATCGATATGCTCCGACAAACCGCGGGTTTTTCAATCTTGAAAATCAAGAACCGAAAGACTTTGCCTGGGCTTATCGAAGGTAAATTAGGACAAGGTAACCTCCTACCTCACTTACTCACCGCCTCCAGCACACCCAGTTTCCGTAGCTTGGAGCCATACACCGACACGGTACGATTGCTGATCGGAAGTATTTTGGCGATTTCGGCCGGGGAACGACCAAATTTGAGGCAATAACCCACCTGCCAGATTACTTTGGTGATTTTTTTATCGGCCAAAGCCTTGTCCATTTCATCCGCAAAGCCTGGAAACTCGTTGCGCACTTTTTCTTGAATAATGGATAGCTCTCCCGCGGTATTGATCTCGTTGGTGAGTAGTTTTTAGGTAATGTCCGGGCCACGTTGGGCCAATGTTTCCTGAATTTCCTGCAGTTTGTGGGTGGCTTCGGTGGCCTCTTGCAAGTAGATTTTCACTTTTTCGTCCCGTTCTTTTTGGATGAGGGCATTGGCTTGCTCCAAGGCTTCATTGGTTGCCTTAAGTTTTTCGGCCTGCTGGGTAATGGCTATGTTTTGGGCTTCTATTTCTTGTTTTTGTAACCGTAGTACTTGGTTGGTCTTTTGCTTACGCCGATTGCCCCGATACAACACCACTGCCAATAACAGCAACAGCCCCCCTCCTACTGCCCCCGCTACAATTAGGTTATTGCGCTGCTTGGCTTCTAGTTTTAAAGTTTGGTTTTCTTGTTCTTTTTTTTGGGTTTCGTATTTGGTTTGCATTTCAGCAACCTGTTGAGATTTAGTGACATCCAATATAGAATCCTGAATAAGGTTATATTTACGATAATACACTAAAGATTTTTCAAAATATCTAGCCATTTCATATATCTTAGAAAGAGATAGATATATATCCATTACCCTTTCTTTTGCCTCTAAACTTCTAGCAATTTTTAAAGCCTTTTTGCTATAAGAAATTGCTAAATTAAATTTTTGCTCAGAGGCATAAATCTCTGCTATGTACTGTAATGGATATGTTTGACTCAATAATACCCTTGAGTTTTGATTTATACGTAGGCTTTCTTTAAAAAAATTTAAGGCTAATTTAGACTCCTTTATTTCTTTATATAAATAACCTAAATTTACCATAACATTTGCAGCACCCAAACTATCACCAAATGATTGTTTAACTTTCAGTGATTCTTTAAAGTTATTAATTGCTTCATCATATTTTCCTTGATCACTCAAAACATTACCAATATTGTTTAATGCTCTTGCAACAGATTGTTTATTATTTGTTTTTTTATGCAATGCCAAAGATTTTAAATAAAAACTTAAAGCCTTATTGAGATTCTTTTGCTTGTAATATAAACTTCCAATACTTGATGAAGTACTCGCTTGACCATAAAAATCTGTTATTTCATCGAAAATCTTAAGTGCTTTAAGGTAATATTCAAGAGCTTTCGGAAAATCTGCTTTCAATCTATAAATAATCCCAATACTTCGATAACTACCAGCCATTTCTCTTACGAGATTGTTCTTCCTTTTTAATCCCAATGCCACCTCAAAATACTTTAGAGCCTTATCATAATTCCCAAGCATTCTATTAGCCTGACCAAGTAAATCAAGCGCCCTACTTTCTCCTTTAACAAAGTGCATGTTTTGCGATAACTCAAAGGCTTGTCTTCCGTATTCAAGAGCGTTTTCTAGATTCTGGGTACTATAAATAGAACACAACCTATTCAACACATTCACCTTATTTGTATCCTCAGCCAAAGTAGGGAGTATTTTTAGCAAACTGTCTTTTTCGGTTGGGTACTGGGCCTGGGCGGCGTAGGGTATGCATCCCAGCACAATCAGGAGCAGGCATTTTTTGAAATACATGAGGAATGGAGTTTTCATTGAGCTTGCGTTGGGTACTCTACTTTTGGTGTTTGTGGTTCCAAAAATGAAGGTTCCTCAACGACGTATGTATATAAGTATACTGATAATTAATTGTTTTGCAAAAAACGAAACTTCTTTGATCTTTCTAAAGAATGAGCGTGAGGCATTTTTGCCAGGGTTATTGGCGATGCATTTTTGCGATACTCTGGGTGACACTGCACCTACTTAAATTGTTACCTCCATTGACTCGATCAACAAGTATAAACGCAGAAAAAGCATCCGTTTTTATCTAACACATCATCGTCTTCTATTTCATTTTTATCAATCTATTTTAACTACCAAAATCATCAGTTCTGAGGAGGTAAGTGGTATGAGAAGAACGTACTTTTAAACATCCTTTTTTATCCTTTCCCGGCTATGCTTTTTTTCAAAAATATTTGACTCAAACTCCCGCTCAAAATGATGA
Organism: Microscillaceae bacterium; assembly: GCA_003483885.1. Classification (GTDB taxonomy): domain Bacteria; phylum Bacteroidota; class Bacteroidia; order Cytophagales; family Microscillaceae; genus Microscilla. The sequence continues at coordinate 13,158 of DMXI01000168.1, read as the reverse complement.
CTTTGCACTCGAAAACTGCCCACTATTTTCGACAATATGCTCCACTTCCCAGACATTTCTTTGTATGGGTATATTAATAGTCAAAGCACATCTTTTTATAATTATTCCTATTATCAACATAAATATACTAATAAATAACACCCAAATTAACACCTAGTAAACGGGTGATCTTTGACTTTTGCTTGTTTTTCCTCGTAATATTGTCATATAAATTAACACGGGCTTCACTGCTTTTGATCATTCATTTTTAACGATCAGCAACAAGCCAAATCATCCGAAAACTTAGCACTAAAAAAGCCTATAATATTTACTTGATTAAACTAATTACAACAGGCATTAAAAACACTATATCTATGAGATCATCTATAAGAAAAAATGATATTGCATTACAAATGTTACACACGAATCCATTTGAATTAATATGTTCTAAAGAGTATCAGGAAATTATTTTAAAAGTAGTTCGCAAATTTCGTCAAACTGGGGGGTTCAAACAAGAGTCGGATGCAGAAGTGGTACAAGAAATCACGACTTGTATTTTAGAAAAAGTAAGTCATATTCAGAAAAACTATGCACCCGAATACGGTAGCTTCAAACCCTATTTTGCCCGGATAGTGTACAACTTTGGGTTGGATCTGATAAAAGCGGCCCAAAAACGACAAAACCTAAACAATGGTTTGACTACTGCTCCTCCTGATCGGTCAACAAGCGAGGTAAAGCCAGAAGTATTGGCTGATGAACTCAAAAACTTAAGTTTGTATTTGTCTAAAAATAAGCGCCATCAGGCCAAGTTTGTATTGTTGCTGAAGCTATACAGTCGTTCTACTATCCAGGCTCAAGACATTCAAAACTTCTTGCCCAAGGTATCTCCAGACGCGTTGATCCAGACTTTGGAAGTATTGGGCCACAACTACGCCCAATTGGAGGATCGTTTCTTGTACCAATACATCAATGCCTTGATCAATGAGGTAGAAGGCAAAAACAAGTCGGCCGATGCCATCCGAAAATGGTTGAGTGCCCGGGTAACTGAACTGATCCAATGGATGAATCGCCGTTCTCAGTTTCAGTACGACCGAGAAGCCCTGCGAAATTTGGTGCGTTTATTTTTTATGAGGGAAGAAGCCACCACCCAACGGGCTTAAAATAGGTAAGAACAAATATTTGTTTATAAACAAAAACCCTTTGTAAGTCACTGACCTACAAAGGGTTTTGTATTTTTAAGTAGTGGAGCCGGAGGGATTTGAACCCTCGTCCAGACAAGGAAAGCAAGAGCTTTCTACACGTTTAGATCACGCTTAGGTTTTCGAGTAGAGATAGGTGCGCTACGGACCAATACCCTACCTTAGACACTTAGTTTCGCCAGTGCATCGTGCCTCTACACTGACTATTTCTGCTTTGTGATGCCTCGGGTGCAAACCTTGCAGAAAGGTAAGGTTCGCGAGACACTAAGCTATCTAATTCTAAATTAGGCAGCTAGGGCGTAATTTCTTTCGCCAATTATAGTTGTGAGAGCATTAATTTCAGGAGTAGCACTCACCTCCCGACGTGCTTACGCTTACTATGCACAAGCTGTCAATTCCAGTCGGCCCCAATAAAAAAAGAACTTTTAGAGGTATAGTACCTCGGAAAGAAATAAGACGCAAATTTAACAAAATTGTTTCATTTTTTCAAGAGTTTCCTTTACTTCCTGTTTGGGTGTTAAATAGTAGTAGTCTTAGTGGCTTTGCCTGATTTTTGAGTCTTATAGATCATCACTTAGACTATACACTACCATACCAAGCACACAAGATGAGGTTATTATTAGGAAAACACCTACGTTTTGGCGGTTTTTTGCTACTAATTATATTACTAGGGCAAGTCCAACTCGAGGCACAATCCAATGCCGCCAAGGTACAGGCTATCGACGAGGTTTATCGTCAGGCCCGCATCAACATTAGCCAAAAAAAATGGCTTTCCAATCACTTGACCATCAACCTTAAGCGCCACGACCTCAATCATTCGGGCTATTATCATTACTCCGAAAAATTCTACTATGCGCTCAAGGCAGTTACTCCTCTGCTCCAGTTAGCCCTGGTTCGCCGAGAAAAAGAAAGCGTAGACTATCAGCAAGAGTTTTTGTTTAATCTAGAGGGCAAGTTAATTTACTTTCACGAAAAGCAAAACGATGTCAAAAAACATCCCTACCGTGAAGTAAAGGTCTATTTTGAACGCGGAAAGTTATTGGTGTGGAATCAGAGTAATCAGACGAGTTTGCGGTTAAAAACCGGGCTAAGCCCCAAAGAACGGGTCAAAATAATCCTCAAAGAAGCACGCCTTTTACAAAAAAAATTAGCCAAACAAATTGATGAGATGTGATTTATCTTTTAATGATGAATAATCAATTATAAATTGATGAATTATTAATTATGAATTTAATGGTAAATGATCAGTGGTGAATGGTTAATTTGTTTCATTGTTACGCTGCGCCCTGGTAAAACCGGCTTACAGCTCGCGATTTATCGGAGGATTTACAACTTATTGTTCTATTGCTATATTGTTACATTTCGCTGCGCTGATGGTTTCGCGATGCGCAGCAGAGGTTCTTTGCTTTTTTTGCAAATATGAGAACTCTCATTGTTCCATTGTTTCGCTACGCTGATTGTTGCATTGTTAAATGGTTTCGCGATGCATCGCAAAACTATGGACTATCGACCGTTGACTGCTGAGGCTACCGAAGTCCTCGGTTCACCGGGATGGACTAATTACCGCTTCGCGACCACTTTTCATTTTTCACTTTTAGTTTTTCACTTAATAAGCTCCTGACTACAAACCAAAAAACTATGGACTATCAACCGTCGACTGTGGACTAACTTTCTCTTCTAAAGCTCTTTGTTTGGAGAGCAGCATTAGGCTTCCTATAATGGCAGTAGCCATGGGCAAAAATGCTACCCAGCCTACTTCCGAGTGTTGAAGGTACACCACGATTCCTCCGAGGCCTAGTAGGATGTTGATCCAGCCACCCAAAACCGTTGCCAGTTTGTTGAGCCAAAGCTTGTTGGTGTACAGACTCGCCAAGGTAATGACAAGCCCAAACATACTACCCATACCCAATAGTACGGTCACACCATACCAATACAACTCTTGCGGGTTTTTGTGCAGAGGGGGGTTGGTCCAGGCGGGGATAGAAGTCAATAAAATAAATGCGAAGGTTATAAAGTACTTATCCATATATCAAGGCGGGTTGATTAAACCTTTATACCTATAACAAGTACATCATCGGTTTGTTCGTTGTAACCCTGCCATTCTTTGAGTTCTTTGCCAATGGCGGCCTTTTGTTCGGGCATTGGTAGGTGGGCAATACCTTCTATAAATTTACGGAAACGTTTTGCCAGGTATTTGCGGGCTTTTTTGCCACCAAACTGGTCTTGAAATCCATCAGAAAAGATATAGTAAATATCTCCTGGCTGGGTTTGAACTTCATGCTCTACAAACACCTTGGAAGTATGGTACTGGGTGCCTCCTATGGGGTATATAGCTCCTTTGATATGGCTTAGCTCTCCATTGCGCACCATAAATAATGGGTTTCGTGCTCCAGCAAAGGTAAGTACTCCAGTAGATTCATCCAGGGTAACCATGGCCAAGTCCATACCATCATTATTGGTTTCTTCATCCTCGGTTTGGCGCAATGCATTGATTACTTTTTTGTCCAGTTGGGTCAAAATTTCGGCGGGCTGTAGAATCCGTTGGGTATGAATAATTTCATTTAAAATACTATTGCCCAACATTACCATAAACGCGCCTGGTACGCCGTGTCCAGTACAATCTACTGCGGCCAAAATCTTAGTCATTTTCGGGGCCTGGCGCGATTTAATCCCCAACGAAGTAGCAATGGTTGGTTTAGCGGGTGCCTCGTCCAGCGAAGTATCTACCTCAGCATACCAGTAAAAATCACCACTTACAATGTCTTTGGGTTCAAAAAATAGAAACGAGTCATCAAACCGCGCCTCGATAGATTCAATCGGTTTCAGAATAGAATTCTGAATCTGCTTGGCATAGTGAATACTATCAATGATACTCTGGGTTTGTTGCTCAATTTTTTGGTAGGCTTTTTTGAGTTCTACGTTCTTCAGTTTATGGATTTCGGCTTCTTGCTGTGCTTTTTCTATGCTATTGATAGAATTTACATTTTTCAATTGGGTAGACTTCTCCTCTCCCATCACCTCCGCCTTCAGTTCCTGGTGTTGCTCATAAAACTTGATCGCTTTCCAGGGATCTTTCATCTTTTTGTAGAGCTTGGCCAAGGTATCATAAATAGTAATGAGCTTGGGTTTGGCACTGTTGAGCAAAGCCAATTGTTCGCCTTGTAGCAGCATTTGTTCGGCTTTGTCGAGCTGCTCTAGCTCCATATGCGCAATAGACAGATAGATCAAACCCGTGATTTCGTCACGTTGGTTATTGATTTTTCGCCGAAAGGCCAATCCATAATTCAAATAATCAATGGCTTTTTCGTAGTCTTCAGTCGCCAAATACACCATCCCGATTTCGTGCATGGCCTGGCCCTTCATCATCACCAGGTTGTGTTGGGTAGCCATTACCAGCGCTTCCTGATGGATTGCCAGCGCCAAATCGTATTGTCCTAGTACTTTGTAAATATCGCCGATACCAATAATGGTGGTGATGTGCCCCGGAATATCTTCATTCTTTTTAAAGAGCTTCAACGCTCTCTGGTGATAGCGTAATGAGTTTTGATAGTCTTTGAGGTCATGGTAAAAACCACCGATCAGGTAGTTAATCCAGGAAAGCCAGTTCAAATCGTCGGCTTGTTCGCTAAACTTGAGGGCTTTCATCAACGAACTAAAACCCATCTCGTACTCACCAGTATTCCAATAGATCACCCCTTGGATGCCAAAGGCTTCTCCCAAACCATTATAATAGTTGAGTGCCTCGAATACCGGAATGGCCTCGTTGCAAAGCAAAAAAGCCTCCTCAATGGCTGCTTCCTGATAGTATTTTCCAAAAGCAACATTGGTTTTGGCAATGGCAATGATTTTCTTATTAGCAGTGTTTTGGGCGCATTCCAGGGCTTCTAGTGCGTATTGGTAGGCAAGTTTATTATCTCGGTTGCGTAGCTTTCGGCTCAACTCATTCAACACATTAATGCGCTCTTTGAGTGGGAGTTCCTCCTTGAGTTGCTCTCGCAAAGATTCTATGTGTTCATTCAATAGAGGACGAAGACTATCCATGGGTTATTAGTATCTAGTATGTATCAATGAGCAAAAACTTATATTCTAAAATTTATGTATATCAATGCTTCCTCAAATAGACATTTGGGCTTTATTTATTTGCTCCTGATTATTTTACGGGTGATAATAGTTCGTTTTTCGTTGATTGATTTTTCTCGAGCCAAAAATATGCCTTTATAACGAGAATAACCTGAATTTGTTAGCCGATTTCTTACAAAGGAGATGAATATTAAAATAAGAGAAAAAATATCTGCCCAAATGACCGAATATTTAGCCTAAACAGTCATGTTTCCCTCGTTTTGTGTGCTAAATATTGCTTATTTAAACGGTAAATATAGTGACCATTTTTTAATATATCGGTAGAGGGAGTATATTCTTCTTTTAAGTGCAAAATTTCCCCTTTAAACGTCATTATTTACCAGATAAAACACCCTGTTTCCCAAATCAATTCCCTACAGGGTGTTTTAATAACAGAAATTATCTAGATTTTTAATATTGTATGGTTCAATGACTCCACAATGCATTGCACAATCTTTTAATTATAAATCCCGATCTTCATCGGGCAATGAAGTCATTCAACCATCAGAATAAGTAAACTTGAAAAAACTACGTAACGTCTATTCATCATTTTTACTTCACCGGCAGGCTTTGATTTTTTACATATCGAAATACTGGATAGCGATTATGTTCTTTTTCGTAGTAAGGTGAATTTTGATATATAAAATTAAGTTGCTGTCGAGCGCTTTTGCGAAAATTAATATCTTGTTGTTTTTTGGCCTCAAAACGCTTGCGCAAATCCGGGTTTTCTTTCAATAACTTTTCTGCGATGTCTTCAAACACATAGCTTGAGTATCCCTCTTTTTGTTGCAAAATAGTATCGAAGAAGTTCCAACTAAAAAACGAATCGGTAGCTTGGGGCTCAAGGGCCTCGATAATGTATCTATTAGAGGGCTGATTGACAAAAACTACATAGTCTCCTTTATAAAACTTCACTTCCTGTGGTACTGTCTTCACCTTCACGCCATAATGTACGTAGTGCCCTTCAAAGGGTCGGGTATAACTCTTGTAGTCAGTAATATAGTAGGCATCTATTGCTATAGTTTGATCTTTGGTAAGCTGCTGAATTTTTACTCCATTTTTTTTAAGTAGATCTATTACATTGTACCAAGCCTTAGAAATAATGTAGGCTTTGGGCTTTTGTACCGTCAAAGTAGGCTTGAACACATTGTAATACTTGATTTTTTTGGTCACAGGTTGGCTCCGATCATAAAACAGTCTTTTTTTTCCTGTTATTTTACTGTCAATCATTTTTGGAGTATATCCCTTAAAGGTAATTTCGTCAAACTGGCTTCGGTCCATTTTCCAACCAATGGTAAATTTTTCTTGTTTGGTTACCTCCTCTGCAGTGATCTTCCGCATTTGTTGTATTTTTTTGCCTTGCCCCTCCATATGTTCCAGCATTGCCATCATAAAATCATAGGTAGCTTCTACTCTTTGCTTAAACGGCTTTAACATATGGGTTTCGTTGATAAAACCTAAACTGTGAAATAAGGTAGTATAACCGCTTGAATAACGGGGAGAATCAAAAAACTGAGGAATGCCGTTGTCGTTGGGGGTACGATTACCATATACATTTACATAAGGAATGATGTCCCATTTCCTTTGCTTCATTTTAAGCTTCAAATTAGGAATCAGGTTTTCCCTTAGATACTCTCCCAATTCCCCACCTAATTTATCTGATTGAGTAGCCAAATGAGTCAATACGTGTTGGTAATCGGCTCCATTGCTCACATGATTTTCTATGTAAAGATCAGGATTCCAGGTCTGAAATATATCTACAAAGGTGTGGGTATTTCTGGAATCCAGTTTCATGAAATCCCGGTTGAGGTTTAGGTTGCGGGCATTGCCTCTAAACCCATACGCCGTAGGCCCGTTTTGGTTGGCTCGGCTGTAGCTATTGCGGTTCATCGTTCCCCCTACATTAAAAAAAGGAATCATAATCACTACGGTATTTTTCAAAATTGCCTGTAGCTTTTTATCTGTGGCCATATTTCGAAACAACATCATACTGGCATCTACTCCATCGGGTTCGCCAGGATGGATGGCATTATTAATCATAAAAACATTGCGTCCTTTGGCTTTGATAGATTTAGGGTTAAAATCCCGATCCAACGAAAAAATGGCCAAGTGCAAAGGTTTACCAATATCGGTGGTGCCAATTTCTTGCAGTTGGATGGTTTTAAATCTTTTGGCAAGGGTTTGCATATAAGCAATCCCTTCTTCGTAAGTAACTGTTTCGCGCCCTCGGGTTTCTTCAAATTTGGTAGGAAACTTATTCTGAGCCATCCCCACCTCAAAGGCGAATAGGCATAAAAGCAAGTAGTAGTTTTTCATTTGATGCGGTTTTAGAGTATGAAGTCATATCAACTTTTAATAATGAATTACAAACTAGATCCTTACAGAACAAGTTTTCAATAACACCCTAAAAAGCGAGATGACTTCTTTTTTTTCAATCGAAAAAGTCAAGTATTGACTTCGTGCTTTAAAAATCCAGTTAATTTATGAAAACCACAACAAAGGGGGAACAATTGATGAAATAAGTAGGCGGGAGTAAAGTTGGGGTAGGTACAAAAAAAGAAAGGTTAAGTGAAATTAAATTCACTTACCTTTTCTAAACCTAACTAACCACAAAACATAATCTTTTGAGAGGGTATGTACCTCTTATATCTTTACTTGTATTTACAACAAATGAAAAGTCTTTTTTGTTTCCAAGTTTTTAAAACCTGGTCGCTTTGCCTGAAAAAGGCAGGAAACTTTCTTTGTTTCCTGCTTTTATTACCTAACCACAAAGCTTAAATTTTTATTGTATTATATGAATTTGTTTTATAAAACCTTGATCTTATTTGAACTAATTGCCTATCTTGGTTTTATAACTATTTGTATATTCTTCAAATAACCTTTTGAACTTACTACCCTATTAGCCAATTTGCGTACCACTTTTTAAAATCACGAAAAATAATTTACAATTCACTGATTATCAACAATAAAAATATTTCAATTATTTTTAAGTGGCTTTTAATAGATTTCAAAATAAAACGATATGTCGTAAAAAAGTCGACATATCGTATCAGACAAATAGTTTTTTAGGAAGATTTCTAATGTGATAATACCCAGTATTTTTTCTTAACCGTAAAAGTGGTGTCACGCCCTCTATTCTTAAAAGTCATCGCTCCTGTCCATTCGTGTGGTCCTGGTTTGGTGGGACGAAATCGCACGATGCCTTGCCCTTCGTATACTGGTATATCTTCGCCATTTACTTTCATGCGAGGGTTGAGCTTATTCACTTCCAGGTCCAAAAGCTGCATAGTGGCTACATATTCTTGCCCCTCAAGTACGGTTTGCGATTCTGGAAGTATTTCCAGAAACACCCCCAAAGAATTGCATTTATAAGTAGCGATATCTAAATCCTGAGTGTGGTGTGCTATTACTTTTTCAGTGGCCTTCAATAAGGCCAACTTCCATTGATTTAATTCACTGTAAAAAAGCGTCCAAGGTAATTTCTTGCTGGTTACCTCTGATAAAATACCCTGATTGGGAGAAACTTTGACGATTTGCGCGTTTGCTTGATACAACGAATCAGCATAGGCTTTTATTTGTTGAATCTTATTCGCCCAAGGTGTTACGTCAATTTGCTTTTGCCCTTGTGCTACAAATAGTGTGGCAAAATAGGCATTATTAGCTCCTACCCTCTTGAAACATTGGGCTTTAATCTTTTCGATGGATCTTAGTTGTAAGTCGGTTTCTATGATCAAATGCTGCCAGAGTTTTAATTCAGCTCTTTTGGCTTTCCGGTTCAAACTGGTACGAATAATCATATTACAATCATCTAAAAATCCTTGTTGTTGACCACTTAAGGCATTGATTTGGGTTTCCAGCGCTCTATTGGCCATATACAAGGCGTGCAACTCCGCACGTTGGCGTTGTTGGCAGGCCGAACAGAAAAGAACGGCACTGATGAAGATCACTAAGGTTGTTTTCATTATTTATTTTTTTGAAGCGAAGGGCTATACACTGATTTTCGTAATACGGTATAAGGTACTTGCAGACTTAGGGTGGTATCTCGGTTTCTGTTTTTGAAAGTCATACTACCTTGCCAGTAACGAATAATTTTATTGGCTTTCACCCGATCAGGAATGGGTCTCACTTTTACTCGTATTTCGGCTTTTCCATCTTTTATAGAAAGTGGACTGCCATTGTAAGTAGCCCGAGGATTGGCTTTGCTCGGATTACTGGCAATAAACATCTTTGCCTCATAGGTTTCGCCCAACTTTATAATATCTGCTTGAGTGCTTACTCCTGCTTCTATGCGACCACAACCACTACAACAAAAACTAGCACATATATCACTGGCCTCAAGTTTCTTAAGTATCTCACGTTCGTAGCATAGCAAAGTATTTTGCCAAAAGTTGAGCAATGCTACAGTAGAAGTTACTGAACCATAGGCAAAATGTAATTGGGCAAATTTATCGAGGTGGGTTCGTTCTTCTTTGATAGCAAAATGCCTTATCGTTATCAATTCAAATTTAGGCAGCATTAAATCGCTAAATTCGGTGCTCAGCCAACCTATGTGTTTATTGATTTGAATAGCGAGCTTTCTCCCCTCTTCATCATCCCACAGCAATCGTCGTACGGGAGTAGTAGCAGACGCCTTATATTGGCTGAGTTTGTGTTGGAGCAATTGAATCGTATCTAGTACTGCTAAGGTTCGTTTGTGCAACAATTCACTTCTTTTGATACGATCTAGTCCTTCCCGGGAATTACCTTGTTTGCGCACATCAGCCTTAAGTGCTATGATCACACCTTCATTGTCTTTTCGCAAATTAGGTGGGTATTGAGCAAAGGTTTGATTGATTGTATGCAGCTTCTGTTGAAAAACATTGGGACCACTCTTACAACTTGATAACCCCCAGAGAAGTCCTCCAACTATTAATAATTTTACGGTTTGCATCACACTCTTTATTTGGTTTGGATGCATATACCCGCAAGAAAAGGTAGAATGGAGAATATTTGGTCAATAGCTCAGATAATACGCAGGTCCTTTCTTGGTGGCTAAATCACTTATTTGGAGTTCCTTTTATACTTAATACTGTTTACCGTTTTACCTCAAGTTCTAGTCAAGTTGTGATGTTGTTACTTCTGCCTTCATAAGCAACTCGAGTAACCATCAATTCAAAACTTATTTATGTTCCAAAATACCCAGTTCTTTGGTAGTAATTTTTATTAGTGTAGCAGGTTTGTTTTGATGGATTTTACTGAAGACTCACCCTACATAAATTTTATTTAAAAAAAGCAGTTCATTTTTTTAGGCTTGTACACACCTTATTATCAACATTTTAACTATTTACCAAGTAATTATTTTACAGTGTTTTTATTACCATTAAAATATTTTCCTTGGAAAATAAAATACTTTATTATACCTTTGTAACACCAAAGAAAAAGATATGGCTTCAATAGAAAAAGATTTGAATAGGACGTTTCCAGATAACAAACATAAACTTGTGGTTAATCTGACACATACTTCAAATTGGATAAAAAACCGATACACGGAATTTTTGAAATCTTATGGCATATCTACTCAGCAAATGAACATTCTGAGAATATCAAGAAACAAGGGAGATTGGTTACCCATGAATACAGTAAAAGAGCTTATGATAGAAAAAGCTCCCAATGCTACCCGAATTGCTGATAAGCTGGTAACGAAAGGATTAATCGAACGTTCCCGAAGTGAGGAGGATCGTCGAGTAGTATATATAAAAATTACCAAAAAAGGGCTTGATATGCTCAAAGAATTTGACATAGCCCACGAAAAAAGCTTGTTTAGGTTTACCGATAATATTACTGATAAAGAAGCTAAATTAGTAAGTGATATTTTGGATAAATTAAGAGAATAGAAACATCAACACAGTAAATATTACCTTTTGGTAGTATTTTTTTATCTAAATACTTACCCTGGAAAATATTTCTCAGGAAAATAAATTACACAAACATAATATTAATGTATGAACACTGCCCATAGTTGGGCAAATTTTTAACCCAAATACTTACCTAGGATAATATTTCCCAGGAATTCAGATTTAATTTTAAAACACTTAAACGATGAGCATCATAGATTCTTTAAAATGGAGAGCAGCAATCAAACAATTTGATCCAACAAAAAAGGTAAGCGAAGGCGACATTGAAAAACTAATAGAAGCTGCTAACCTTGCTGCAACGTCGGGTGGACTTCAGCCTTTTAAATTGTTAGTGATAAAAGATGAAGAACTCAAACAAAAACTACAGGCGGTTTCTTACAACCAGGCACCAGTAGGCGATTCATCTCACTTGTTTGTGTTTGCTATTCAAACCGATCCAGGCATCAATCTGGTAGATGCCTACTTGAACCGTGTAGTAGAAGTAAGAGGCGTAGAGATGAGTTCATTGGAAGGCTATCGCCAATCATTGAATGGGTATATTGGCAGCCTGGATGAAGCAAGCCGGCTTACTTGGGCAACCAAACAAGCTTACATTTCTCTGGGAACATTGTTAAGCGCAGCTGCCGACTTAAAAATAGACGCCACCCCAATGGAAGGTTTTGACACTGCACAGTATCAGGAGATGCTTGGCTTAAAAGGGCAAAGGTTGGTTCCAGTTGTCATAACGGCAGTGGGCTATCGCTCAAACGAGGATGTGTATTCAGCCATGCCAAAAGTGCGCAAAAAACGAAACGACTTTGTAGTAGAGATTAATACGAGTCTTCAACCATCATAATTTACTATGAAATGATGCCCTAGACCTGTGTGGGCAATGATTAATCAAACCTTGGCTTAATTTCAACAAGAGCCAGAAACAAACAAAACTAATATACTTAGCAAATGATAATTCACACAGATTTGCTTGATGGGTAAGCATTTAAACCAAAGCCTTTGGGTCATGTTATTTATAACCTGGAGGAAATAAGGTTTGAAAGAAAATTACATAACAGAGAATAAATTATAACATCAATAACATATTAAAAATAACATACAATGAAGATAATTCGCAAAATTAAAGTTTCCTCTCCCGCAATAGACGTATGGAAAGTACTTGGTGACCAATTTGTTTCAGTGGATGAATGGATGGCGGGTATTGGTAAGTCTACCGAAATAACAGAGGGACAACGAGCACAAAACGCACCAGTGGTTGGTCGCAGAGGTGAAGTTGCAATAAATCCAGGGACTTTTTTAGATGAAACCATCGAGGTATACAATCCTGAAGAGATGTTTCTTGTGGTACAGACTGACTTTGTAAATATTCCAGGTCCGGCTCAAGGTTACAAAACTGAGATACAAGTACAATCGTTGGAAGACAATGCATCAGAAGTGAGCTGGTCGACTCAAGTTCCCTTAAGTGACCTGGATCCTCCTGTTTATGCTGCGATTGAAAAAAATTTCAGCGATGGTTTTTTTCGCGGCTTGGAAGAACTCAAACACTTTGTTGAGATGAAGGTACCTCACGAACGTAAACTTGCCGCTCCACATTGTGGTTAGGGCCAAATTGCTAGCGGTAAAAAGATAAGTTCGCGATCATATTACTGAACATTTTAGCCTTTTCAGACCTGATAGGTTTTTGAAACCTGTCGGGTCTAAAGTATTTCAAACAGCTTTTTTCCCTGGCTTGTTTTTACAAAATAAGCCAGGTATTTCCTGTAAATTTCTCCCACCAAGTATAGGCAGACAATCGCCCAGTTCTTTTGATGCGCTCTCCCTCTTCCTGAGAAGCCCCATTCCTGTACACGTCAATCTAACTATTCATAATTTAACCGTTTGCACTACAATCTTTATTTGGTTTAGATGCATATATCCAGAAGGTCGGACCGAGTGAAGTACGATTATTTCCCAAACAAACCTGTATTGCCTAAAAT
>DMXI01000085.1 GCA_003483885.1 Microscillaceae bacterium | reverse complement strand
AAGTAGATGAAGCAAAGGATGGGGAAGAAGGCTTTGAGATGCTCAAAAAAAACAACTATGATGTAGCGCTTTGTGATATCAAAATGCCTAAGATGGATGGCATTGAGGTGCTTGAAAAAAGTGGCTCGTTAGGCAAGGATACACAATTCATCATGATTTCTGCCCATGGCACCATCAAAACTGCCGTAGAGGCTACCAAACTTGGCGCGTTTGATTTTATTCAAAAGCCACCCGATTTGAACCGATTGCTGCTTTGTGTCAGAAATGCGCTCGACAAGTCTAATCTGGTAACCGAAACCAAGGTTCTAAGAAGAAAAATTTCCAAAACTTATGATATAGTTGGTGAGTCTGAAGCCATTCAACGGGTAAAAGAAGACATCGAAAAGGTGGCTCCTACCGATGCTCGAGTACTCATCACGGGTCCTAATGGTTCTGGTAAAGAATTGGTGTGTAAGTGGTTACACGCAAAAAGTTATCGAGCCGATAAACCTCTTATTGAAGTAAACTGTGCCGCTATTCCAAGTGAACTTATCGAAAGTGAGTTGTTTGGACACGAAAAGGGGGCTTTTACCTCAGCCGTGAAACAACGCATTGGTAAATTTGAAAGAGCCAATGGAGGCACATTATTTTTGGATGAAATTGGGGATATGAGCCTCTCAGCCCAAGCCAAGGTTTTGCGTGCATTGCAAGAAGGGAAGATTACCCGAGTAGGTGGCGACAAAGAAATTAAAGTAAATGTTCGGGTAATTGCCGCAACCAACAAAAACCTCCTTAAGGAAGTAGAAGAAAACAATTTCCGTTTAGACTTATACCATCGTTTGGGAGTAATCTTGATTCATGTACCACCATTGATCGAGCGACGAGACGATATACCTTTATTGATTGATAAATTTCTTCAGGATATTGCCGATGAATATGGTGCAGCCGCTAAGAAAATTGGTACTGAAGCCACTGAATACTTAAAAGGTCTTGACTGGAAAGGGAATATTCGCGAGCTACGCAATGTGGTTGAGCGTTTGGTGATTATGAGTGGAGAAAGCAAAGAAATCAGCGAAAAAGATGCTCAAATGTATACCTCAGTTACCCAGTACGAAAATCAATAGGTTATAAAAACTTCTATATATTGGCCATTCTCATTTTTGGGAATGGCTTTTTTTATTTATTTGAATTCACCTGAAGCTTGGCTTGTTTGCGTACGCCTTTTTTAACCAATATCTTGGTTATTTTCCCCCCAAAACCAGTGAAAAAGCTCCCTAACTTGGCCTGTAATCCACGGCTAGCCGGATAGAGTACTTCTATTTTCTTCTTGATTAAGGCTTTTTTTAAAATCACTTGTCCAATATCTTCTACTGTCAAAATTCGACCACCCGAAAAAGTCATCGCGGCTTCTTGATAATCCATTAACTTGGTCAACATCGGCGTTTCTACTGCATCGGGGCACACCACCGAAACAGCTACTCCAAATTCTTTGAGTTCGTAAGCAATGGCCAATGAAAACCCTCTTACGCCAAATTTAGAGGCGCTGTACAAGTTCATTCCCTTTACTGGCGCTACTCCAGCCAGTGACGCAATATTGATGATTTGCCCTTGTCGTTGTTTGATCATGACTGGGGCTACTAACTTAGCACCATAAATCACTCCTTTGAGGTTAATATCTATATGTTGATCAATCAGTTCCAGAGGAGTTTCCTGAATAAATCCTGGTACACAAATCCCAGCCACATTCATCAATACATCTATGCGTTGCCATCTCTCAAGTGTTTGACTAATCACTTCCTGCCAGTTTTCGGGAGAGGTTACATCTAAACGAGTAACCATTATTTGCTCTTCGGGCCAGTTTTCTTCTTCAGCTAGAACTCGCAAGGTATCTTCCTGAATATCAGTCACTACCAAGTAATGCCCCTGCTCAATTAACGCTTTGGTCAGATACTTTCCTATACCACTGGCACTGCCCGTAATAATTATGACCGATTTTTGCTCCATAATACTATCTCTCTGGGTTTTAACAATTATATCACTATTTTACCAGTTATTATTAAAAATAATCACGGTTTTATTGAATTGATAAGATACCCTGACTAAATCATGTATTTCCTATTATTTTTATTGTTGTTGGTGGCAGTTCCTTTAGGGATATTTTTTTATCTCTATCGTCTTATTCAAACCCTCCCGGCCAATCACCCGATTGCCTTTCTGGAAGAACTTGAGGCTGGAGATCATCGCAAAATTATTGTATGTGCAGGCGATGGCCTTACTCAAGGTACCATGGGGGTAGGTTATGTAGATTTATTGGAAGATAAGATGAGTCAGCGACAATATCATTTGGTAAATGCGGGAGTAAACGGGGATTTATCGGGGCACTTATTGGACCGGTTGGACGAAATCATTGCCTGTAACCCCAGTTTTGTAGTAATACTGATTGGAACCAACGATGTAAATGCTATTTTGGATAATCAAAATCTGCTTACTTACAAACGTCTCAAAAAACTCAAAGAGAAACCCTTCATTGATAAATTTCGGGAAAACCTCAACCAAATCATTATTTCTCTAAAAACCCGTACCCATGCCAAAATAGCAGTCATGTCTATTCCCTTGATTGGAGAAAAACTCGACGACAAAGCCAATATCCAAACTCAAGCCTACAATGATGTCATTAAGCAATTGACCGATGTCAATCGAGTGACCTACTTGCCATTACAAGAAAAACAACGCTCTTTTTTGATGAAAGCCAACTTTTCGCCTAAACTCAAATACAAAGCGACTAGTCGTCTCATTGCCATCTCGATGTTTCGCCGGTATATTTTAGGGCAAAGCTTCGACAAAATATCGGCCTTGAATGGTTTCTTGATGACTCCTAACTACCTGCATCTCAATACTTTTGGAGCCAATATGGTCGCAGGATTGGTGAAAGATTTTGTAGAAGGAAAGGTAAAATAGCGCTTTGAATTTGGCTTTTAATGATTGGTACCTACACCCATATAAATTAGCAATAAGGGAGTATCCAAAAAATAACATACCCAATTGATAGCCGTTCTTTCACGAATATATTTCGTTATTTTTATTGCCCGTAGCGCTGCTATGGGCGCAAAAAATAGCCTCATCTATCTGCAAAACCACTGGCTCTAATAGGGAGACTATTTATTGCATCCTCCCTAAAAACCCTTCGTTAGGCATTGGCAAAATCCCCAATTCGATTTACCTTTGCCCCATGAAACCAAACAATACCCATACGCAAATTCTCATCTTCGATTTTGGGTCACAATACACCCAATTGATTGCTCGCCGGGTGCGCGAGTTGAATGTTTATTGTGAAATTCTCCCTTTTAATAGTGACGTTTTAAAAGATGCTTCTCAATTTGAGCAAGCCAAAGGAATCATTCTTTCGGGAAGCCCTTGTTCGGTGCTTGATGAAGAAGCGCCTCAATTTCCGTTGGAGCAATTTCAGAGTAAAACTCCAATTTTGGGAGTTTGTTATGGGGCACAATTGATGGCACATAAAGCTGGTGGACAAGTACAGCCCTCAGCTACCCGTGAATATGGGCGCGCCAATTTACAGTTTGTAGAGAATGCCTCTCCCCTCTTCAAAAATATCTCGGCAGATTCTCAAGTATGGATGTCTCACGGGGATAGCATTACTGATATTCCTTCTAATTTTGAAATTTTGGCCAGTACCGAATCGGTAAAAGTGGGCGGATTCAAAATTGCCGATCAAGAAACCTACGGGATTCAGTTTCACCCTGAAGTAACGCATACTTTAGAAGGGAAACAGTTGTTACAAAATTTTGTGGTAGACATTTGTGGTTGTGTTCAAAACTGGACCCCCGATTCCTTTGTAGAAACCACTGTGACCGAATTGAAAGCGCAATTGGGAGACGATAAAGTAGTACTAGGCCTCTCGGGTGGAGTAGATTCTTCGGTAGCAGCCGTTTTGTTACATAAAGCCATTGGTAAAAACCTATATGCTATTTTTGTAGACAATGGTCTCTTGCGAAAAGACGAGTTTGAACAGGTGCTGGATTCTTACAAAGGAATGGGCCTCAACGTAACTGGAGTAGATGCCAAAGAAGAGTTTTATGCAGTACTAAAGGATGTAAAAGATCCTGAGCAAAAACGTAAAGCCATTGGCAAGAAATTTATTGACGTATTTCAGGCCGAAGCCAATAAAATTCAAGATGTGAAGTGGCTCGGGCAAGGCACTATCTATCCCGATATTATAGAATCGGTTTCGGTAAAAGGCCCTTCTGCTACGATTAAATCACATCATAACGTGGGAGGTTTACCCGAAAAAATGCACTTAAAAGTTGTAGAACCTCTCAATACATTATTTAAAGACGAAGTACGTCGTGTAGGTAAAAGCCTGGATATTGATCCCAAAATCTTAGGACGTCACCCTTTCCCTGGTCCAGGTTTAGCCATTCGTATTTTGAGCGATATTACTCCTGAAAAAGTGGAGATTCTACAAGAAGTAGATGCGATTTTTATCAATGGACTCAAAACTAATGGTCTCTATGATGATGTATGGCAGGCTGGTGCTATGTTGCTTCCGGTACAATCGGTTGGGGTAATGGGCGATGAACGCACCTATGAAAATGTAGTAGCCCTACGTGCGGTGCACAGCCTGGATGGAATGACGGCTGACTGGGTACATTTGCCTTACGAGTTTTTGGCAGAAACCTCTAACAAAATCATCAATCAAGTAAAAGGGGTTAATAGAGTGGTATATGATATTAGCTCCAAACCACCGGCTACGATTGAGTGGGAATAATCACTTATCTCAAACAAAGGTATATTGTAAAAACCGAATTCGCAGGAGTTCGGTTTTTGCACTTCAGGAAACTTTGGCAAGCATTTACGTTATATCAATACCTAACTTTATTTTTCACCTAACTTATTTGGTATATGATCAAACCACGCACTTATCTTATCACACTTTTGCTAGTCATTTTGGGGCTTTATTATTGGTACTCTATATCTACTCCAAGAAAGTTTAACCTAAAAGCTCACCTGTATAAATATAACACGGTCAAAACTCAAATTAGCCACCAACGAGATAGTCTACGAAAAACTTATCAACAAGCTTCCAAAACCGAAAAACAAGTGCTAGTAAAGCATTCTCAGCGCTATTTACAAACATCATTAGGCCAAAAAATATTTCCATATTGGTATGGTACCCGCTGGAGCTATAGTGGTACTACCAGTAGTCCACGTAAAGGAAAAGTTGCTTGTGGGTATTTTGTAACGACTACGCTACAACATGCAGGCTTCAAACTCAATCGTTATCGTTTGGCACAACAAGCAGCCAGTGTCATTATCAGGCGATTGTGTGAAAAGAAAAGCATTCAAACGATTGGAAACAATGATACCGAAAAACTCATCGCGTATCTAAGAAAACAACCCGATGGAATGTATATATTGGGTTTAGATACCCATGTAGGATTTATTGAAAAACGCCAGGGTAAGTTAGATTTCATCCATTCTAGTTTTAGCACCAGACGGCGGGTTGTAAGAGAGCCTGTAATCAATTCTCTGGTGATTAGCAACTCTTCTATTTATGTCGTGGGTAATTTATTAGCCAACAAAAAATTAGTAAAACATTGGCTACTTAAAAAGAAGGTATGAGTTTACTCTAAAACAACTTAAGCCATTCATCTCTAAACAGGTAAATAATGGCAGAAAAGACGACTAGTAAGAGTAACCGATAAATCCAAACCTGAACGTTTTTGCCACGCGATGCAAAGCGGGCTCCCAAATAGGCTCCAATGCCCTGGCCTACCGCCGTAATTCCCCCCAGCTTCCAATCTACTTGATTTTGAGAGACAAAAATCAACAATACTGGAATGGCATATACCAACACTACCACTAGTTTGATAAAATTGGCATAGGGTAAGCTAAAATCGGCCCTTAATACCAAAATAGCTAGTAATATAATACCAATACCTGCTTGAATAAATCCAGCATAAATGCCGGCAAAAAATAACAAAGTAAGGGTAAGGGGCTGCTTGTGTTTATCACTGGTTATGTCGTTTTCCTTAAACCAGCGTTTGGGCTTGATGAGGATCACAAAAAACATGACAATCATCAAATAACGAATAAACTGCTTTAAAAACTTAGGATCGGCTTGGGTGGCAATACCTGCGCCAATAAAAGCGCCAATCACACAAATCCCAATTGGAAGCCGACTATCCCGCACATCCATTTTTTTGTTGCGCATAAAAGTACCCACTCCAATAATGCTTTGTACTACAGTGGCTACTCTATTGGTACCATTGGCAATATTTGCAGGTAATCCAGCACTCATCAACAAGGGCAACATGATAAGACTACCACTCCCTGCCAAGGTATTGATAAACCCGGTAAGAATACTACCAATCACAAGGAAGACGTAAATCATAAGGGAATGTAGAATGAAAAGTTAAAAACTAAAAATGAAAAATGATTTGTTTTACGTCAAGTAAAAATGATCATTGTTTACTTTTCATTTTCCATTTATAATTTGAACTATTTTTCCATCAGGTTCTCGATTTGGCCATATTGATCCAATAGCGCTTCACGGCGGGTAAAAGCCAACATTGCACAAGCCTTGGCAATAGAGCAAACGACGTTGGGTTCCATCGTACGTAGAAACTCTTCGGGCGAAATTCGGTGAGCAAACATGTCCTTGGCAGCGTTGAGGTATTTATCAGTTTTTTGGGTACCTAAAGACTTATATACAAAAGATGCCAGTGGAGAGTTTTTCATGTCAAAGCTAGATTCGCTTGCGCGTCCAAACTCTAGCAATGCATATAAAACCTCGTTGTATTCCAGGCCTTCCAGTAGGCTTATTTTGGGCAAATAATCCTCGGCACGCTCTACTTTTTGAGTCCCATGCTTGATGTCTCCCAAAAACATAGAAATGGGCACATCACCTCCGGTAGAAAGCGCTAAAGCCTCAATAATGGCAATATTTAGCAACTTAATCCCTAAATAATCACGGGCAATGGCAATATTGTAATGAGCCTGTTGATTAAGATCGTTATAGTATTGATTGTCAGGAGTGTCTTTGTATTGTTGAAATACACTGTCAGGATTTAAGAAACTCAAGAAATTTTCCATTTTGAGCAAAGCCTGACGATAGTTGCGAATGGAGTAAACTTCGGTAGCCCACAATGTTCCATTGGTTTCTGGTAACAAGGCCCAGGTATGGTCCAAAAACTCTCCTACATCCTTGTATGCAAAGTTTTCTACATCCTTGTTGGCCAAGGTAACTCCCCAACGAACTGTTTGGCTAATCTCATGCTCCGAAAAATCTACATCGTATTGAATACTAATCCGTCGCAAACGCATCTCTAAGCGGTCATACGCCGAAATTCCGCGTTTATCAGGCATACGAAAGGGAATGGTGGCTTCTATGCAAGCAATGATCATAAGGAGCTGCTTACGTGATAAAAACTCTTCTAACGCTTTGGCCGCTACAAAGGCACTTAAAAACTCATTTAAACCACTAAAGGGAGAAAGCTTTTGTCCTGGCTGAAATTCAAAAATTTCCAGGCAAAAAGTGAATAAAATATCTTCTACTTCAAACTCGGGTTTGATAAAAACTTCGTCGCCGTCTATTTCTACAAAAGGCATGAGCATTTCGTGGGTATACATTGGAAACCCATTATCGATTTGAAAATAGATGATGTCATGAAACAAACCAGCCAAAGTAGGAATTCCATCTTGCCCCTCAGAAACAGCCAATGCGTGGCGTGAAGTGTGAAAATTACGTTTTTCACCATCCATCGAATGATGAACCAAGGTGGCCAGATGTTCTATTTTATATACAG
>DMXI01000363.1 GCA_003483885.1 Microscillaceae bacterium | reverse complement strand
AAAAATGAAGGGCTGTTGGAGTTATAAGTACTTGATATTTAAATAGATGCTTCCCAGATTAAGAGTCTTAAGCTTTCAAAAAATCAAGTTAAGCAAAGAGCTTAAGTTGACGCGTATGCGACTCGTCGGGATTTATAAGCAGAGCCAAGCGAGTATCTATTCGTCGCTTGCTTGCAGCGAGTGACTATTATAGGAGGGCCTCTGGCCCGTTTCTACCGAAAAAAAGTGGACGGGTTTTATCTATGGATTGGTATAAAATAGCTCCTATTTACTTCGGAAAACATAGCTGGCGAATAGATGGTTACGGTCAAAAGCAGGCAGTTACTTCACTGATCCCTTCACAACTCTAATCACGTGTGCTTTGCCGTTAGCAAACCGCATATGAACAAAATACAAACCTTGAGAAAGTTTTAAATGGCTTAAGTCCAAGCTCAATTGAGTATTTTGGCTTAATTGAGTATTGAATACTTCTCTACCAAAAGCATCCGTTAGTAAAACCTGTACCACTTCTCCTTTTTGGGGACCTTTCATTACCAACTGTATTTGATCTTTGAAGGTATTGGGGTATGCCATAAAAGGCGCCCCGACAGTAGCTGCAAATGGGCTTGCACAAGGTGTAATTATTTGAATCGTGTTGCTCTCAGATGATGCTACGTCTGCTGCATTCACCGCCTTTATAAAATACTGGATCTCGGTATTTTCAGGAAAACCTGTATGGGTAAAGTATAGTTGATCAGTCGTCTGTAAAAAGCCCCCAGAAGTATGTACTTCATATTCAATAGCACCAGGAATAGCCTGCCAATGCAAGGTAATACCGGTTCGGTCAAGATGGGTGATACCCAACAATACTGGAGCTGTAGGTGGGGGAACTACTAAAACATCGCTACTAAATGCTGACGAAAGGCCTCCACTATCTCTCGCCCTGATTTTATATACATAACTTTGTCCACTTACGATGGTATTGTCTGAATAACTGAGTTGTGTAAGATTGGTAATTGTTTGTAGAAGCTCATTATTACGGAAAATCTCATACTGCTGTAAATTATCGTCTGGATCAGTCGCGGCTTGCCAGGCAAAGGTGGCACTATTAGATGAAAGTGAGTTTACTTCAAAATTGTTGGGTGTAATAGGAGCACTATTTAGTGTTGTGGCACTCACTACATTACTCATCGCAGAAAAAGCACCCTGATTGTCTTTAGCTCTGATAGAATACGTGTGAGATTCACCACTTGCCAGGCCATTATCAATATAGTTTACTTGCAAAGGGTTATTAATTACCTGATAAGGGTTATTGTTACCATCGCGATAAATTTCGTATCCTACAACACTGCCATCAGGGTCATTAGAAGCTGTCCAGTTCAGTTCAATGCTATTGTTGGTCACGTTTCCGCTAGATAATATTGGAGAAGTGGGTAATGCATTGCCAGGGTTTCCAGCAAATGTAAAATGATCAAATGTGGCTTCTATAAGGTTTGGTGCCTCGGTATATGGCTGATAAGTATAGCTGATCATTCCTACTTGTAAAGTATTGGAGAGTACGGGGCCAGTACTTGCTGTACCACGAATAATTTCTCTTAACAAGGTCCAGGTGCTTCCACCTACAGGGCGCGCATAAAGCCTAAAAGTTTGTCCTGTTCGGGTTATTCTCAACTCTGCATCACAGCTTGCCCAGTCTACAAACTCTACTTGGCTGGATCCATTTCTGGTGTTTTTAGTTTCAATGCTCAATCGGTTGTCACGCAAACCTACTACAATGAATACATAGTTTTCCTCAGAGGCACTTGGGTCTCGAGCAATAATACCTGCTAGCTGGTAACGTGTGTTATCACCTACACAAGCATTTGGGTCGCCTACTTTACGCGCATGTACTGTACTACTCAGATCAAAATCATTGCTGACGGTTTGGTACAACATTCCCGCAGAAGTAGCGCCAAACCAAAAACATCCTCCCCTGATACACCCCAGGTCCCTTTCTGGGTTAAGGGTAAAGTTGAGTTTACCTTCTGAAATAGTAGGGGTAAAATACTGAGGCTTAAACGTCTGAAATAGGCTAATTTGGTCAGGGTTATCAAAAGTAGTGCTTACCTGAGCGTTTGTGTCAAAACTTGACAAGCAGCTTAAGGTCACAATACTTAAGAACAGTTTTATTCGTGTTGCTTTGTTCATTTTTATTTTTTTAAATAAAAAAACTACAAGATTTAAGTATTGTAAATGTAAGATCTGTTGCTGCTTGGAGGGATATTCAAACCGTATTACCTCCTATAGTTTCTGGTATGCGTTGCGATATTTTTGGGGTGTTTTTCCAAACTTTGCCTTGAAAGTGGCAGAAAAATTATTCGAGTAAGCGTAGCCTACTTCCTGTGAGATTTCTTCAATAGATTTATCAGTGTATTTCAAAAAATCTTTAGCAGTTTTCAAGCGATACTCCTTCAGGTATTGTCTAACAGAGGTATTAAATGTTGCTTTAAAACCTGTTTTTAACTTAAACTCATTTAACCCGAACTCTCGACATAATTGCAAAATGGTAATGTTTTCAGAAATATTGTTTTCTATATAGTTTTTGACTTTATACATTTTCACAAAATCAGGAAATGATAGTCCTGAGGCCTTTGTATTTTGTTCCCCATTTAAAAAAGTAAGCATCGTCTGTAATTCAACAGCGCTGGCCTTTACCCAAGGTAAATGGTCAAAACCAGGAGATAACAATATTTGGGTTTGCTTAAGGTGTTGTTCAAGATAAACGCTATGTTCTGAAGAAATAAGTTGATCGTCTTTGCGATGCATGATCAACACTGGTGCCTGAATATGGCTTAAATAGTGCCTAACATCTATTTTTAAGTTCATTTCATAGCACAACTTTGCAGTACTTGGACTGGCACTCGATCTCAGAAATTTTGCCCAGGACTGCTGGGCATTGGTATTGTGCATAATACTGGGAGCCATTAGGTGAAGCCCTATGGGTTGTCCCCAATTAACCATCATTTTCTTTAAAAAATACTGATGCTCTTGTCTGGTTTTTCCAATGGGGTAATCTTCTGAGCGAGTCCATTTAGCAAAACCACCCGATAAGATGAGTTTTTCTACTCTTGCAGGCTGCTTAAAAGTAAAATATATCGCCATCGCAACTCCTTCGGACAAACCAAGAAAATTAGCTGTTTGTATACCAATAGCGTCCATCACGGCAATCATATCTTCTATACGAGTTTCCATATCACTGGGAGCTACTTTATCAGAAAGCCCCAACCCTCGTTTATCAAATATAACCACTTTGATAAAAGATGAAATGTATGATATCCAACTGGCAAAATGAGTTACTTGCCAAATTTCTTCAATATTGGAAACCCACCCAGGAATAATAATGAGATGCTTTTCTCCTTTACCAAACTCTTGATAGGCAATGTTTACCCCATGAGAGGCCATAGCGTATTTAGTTTTAGGTACTTGCATAAAACTATATGATTTTTAACACGTTGCAGGGTTGGTTCTTTGTGAAAGTTATGTGCGCAAGCTATGCTGAATGATGACTACTGTTGGCTTGGAAGTAGGCAACTAGTGAAAGAATAAAAAATGTGATTTCAATCACTAACAACAACAGAATTGTATAAGTAGGAGAACCATCTAATATAAGCCCAACAATTCTAAAACTTAAGAGTCCTCCTATAACCATTGATTGAAACTTAAGCACTTGTGCCAATAAATTTGGTTGCTTTAAGAGAATCAAAGAAAATAAGCCAATTGCCAGCGACATTCCTGCATAATTAGCTCTTATATCAATCAGGGCACTCGCTGAATCAATTGTAGTATTGGTGAGGAATTGTAACGGGTATTCGGGAAAAAAACCAAAAACGATTGCAAAACTGATGAAAAGGAAAGCGTTAATTCTTCCCATGAACTGAGCAAATGCCATGATTTATTTTTTGATTAAAAAATATAAATGTATTTGGGCGCTTATTACTTTGTGATAGGGCTAAGCAATTTTCAATCAACCCATTGTATTTGAATGCCAATTAAGGGAGGTTTTTCAACAAAAAAAATCAAGAAAAATACTGGTTGAATTTCTTAAAGTTCTCCTGATTGCTGGAATCTACATATGTGTTTAAATGAATGACATCACAAAATACTTTTTAAATAGATGGTTCTACGGATTACATATTACCCCTAATTACAATTCAACTACCCAAGGGCTCAATTCATGGGAGAAATAGTGAGTAGTAGACCTGTTAAAAAATCACCAAATACTAGAGCAGGGTTTCTAAAAAAGCTCGGTTTTGCAACATTCACTGCCCAAAATCCACCTGAAAAGACCTGAGGTAGGTGAGTAAAATCACTAAATCGGTGGAAGAGCAACAGTATTCAATGGATATTATCACGACCAATTTTTTATTACTATATGTTGATTTTTGAGGGCGCAACTCAAGGCGATATTTGTGTCCTCACCATTGTTAGGAGCTCAAGGTGATCATGGCAGTATAGTGGCAAGTGTCATGGCAGTATAGTGGCATGGGTCATGGCAGTATAGAGGCAAGTGTCATGGCAGTATAGTGGCA
>DMXI01000595.1 GCA_003483885.1 Microscillaceae bacterium | reverse complement strand
GGCCCATTTTTCCTGAAGGCGTGCCATCCAACCCACCGATGGGGTAGAAGAGGGTTCTTGCTTCATTGATCTTATTTTTAAACTTTTGTTTTTTAAAAAAATCAGTAACAAAGGTATTGAGTGATTGCTAGAAAGTGAAATTTTACTGAAACTAACTATCGTCAAAACTTACGCTTATTCTTTATCTACCAATGCTTGTATCATTTGCATTGTTACTTTATCAAAAGTTACGATGGCTTCTCCTTTATGTTCGTTTTTAAAATCTGTGGCTGCGGCTTTGTCCTTCAAAGGTACCAAATCGTGCCCCATAGGCCCTAGCACATCACTTCCTATTACGTACATGGCAGTTTTAGCATCAATGGGCTTAGTATCATAATAACTAATGACTTCAATGGATTTGATGCCTTTTGGGCCTTTTTGCTTGTCAAGAGTGCTGATAAACATACAACGAGGCGAGCAATACCATACATTACCTGTTTCGGTTACTACCTTTGCTTTCCACTTGGGGTACTCCTGCGAAGGCATCCCACAGTGACGGCAGTCAAAATTTTCTTTGGTCGTTGTGTTTTCTTTGTCGTTGTGAGCGTGCTTGTGCCCTTTGTGTGAAGAGGCATCTGTGTTGGTTGTGTTGTTTTCCTTATTGGTTGATTGGCAAGCTATAACCAGCGCTACCAATGCGATATATATTACAACTCTTATGATCATAATCGTCGATTGTCTGATGAATAATAGCACAAAACTACGCCCTAATGTGCTATAAAAAAAAGGCCTCCAATAAAATTGAAGACCTTCACAAACAATAAAATTATTGACTGGTAGAAGAATGCAAAGTTTGAATATTAATCTGCTCAGAATCTGCTTAATAACAGGACAAGTATTGTAAGCAGATGCCAAGGATGATTTCTATAAAGTAAGAAGGGAATAAAAAGCGAGAGCATAGCCCTCGCTCTTTGTAAACCAATGTAAATTTTCAGATAATACTTTATCCGAATATCCCTATTTATTTATATTTATCACGAAAACAATTGAGTTGAAATTCAGCTAAATTGTTTAATAATCTATTATATATTAGGCTTCTGTTTTCGTAAATCAACTAGTTAGACTTTGTGTCTATCAAATCAGAAAGTTACTGTTATTTCAAGGTTCTGCTTCCGTCTGCTTGGTACATGTAGCGGAAGGTATAAGTAGCCGATTGATCGCTCAAAGCATTGGGTTGCGTGGGTGCATCCTTGTAATAGCTCAAAACCTCTACTTTAGCATATTTGCCATCAAAAGTTTTTACCATGATAATTCTTCCCGCAATTGGGGTAATCAGGAAAGTAGGAGGGCCTGAGTAATTGTACCAACCATTGTCGCTACCCGTAGGTACCGCAAACTCACTATTAGTGTCCTGACGAAACTCAGTGCTTTCAGGTGCTTCAGTCAATTCATCAAAAGTACCCGTTTTAATGACTGCTCCTCCCTGGCCACTGCCGCTTACCCCACTATTAAAAATGAGCGTAGTTCCCTTGAAGCCAATGTCCCAGTTTTCAGAGGCACTGACTGTGGTACCTTTTTCAAAACTGAAATAGATGAAAGGGTTGGTTTGAGTAACTTGCCCCGTAGTACGGTCAATCACATCACCAGGCGCTGCTAAATTTGTAAAAGTAAGCGCTTCAAGTGCTGGTGTTACAGCGTCCGAATCCTCCTTTTTACAGGCTGTAAACGCCATTACAAGCCCTAACAACAAGAAAAGTCTAGATTTATACATACGTCTATTGATTTAACTTTAAGTATTAATTAAGATTTATAGATGATTATTTTCTGGCGAAATTGAAGCCGGCCCGCACATACCAAAGCCTGCCTGCAATTCCGGGAATCATTGTTTCATTTCTAAAATCGAGTAGATTATCCACCCCTACTTGTAACCTCAACACCTGGCCAAACTCCTTGGCCACTGAGGTGTTCCATAACCAATAACCTGCAACATATTCATTGTCAGCATCCAAAATTTGGTTTCCATTTAAATCTCCCAACCCGTAGCGACCCCGATAAATGGTTCGCAAGCTCGCGGTGATGGATTTGTAGGTATAGAAAAGGCGAATATTAGCCATATGGCGAGAGCGGTTAAATAAGCCCCCATATTCACTATTGGTTACTCGAGTAGTGATCAAGGTCTGAGGATCACGTTTGAATATTTCTCCCCGGTTTAGTTGATCTACTACTGTTTTGTCTTTGGCAATCAAATATTGATACCCTCCTTTGATCTGGAGATTTTTGAATAGTTGATAAGTCACATTTACCTCGGCCCCTTGGGTAAAAACTTCTCGTAAATTGAGGTAGCTAAATATGGATTGATTGTTGGTTTTGCGAGCTACAATCTGAGTCTCTATCAAGTTCTCAATATCATTTCTGAATAAGTTTACCTCTGCTTTAAGGCCGTTTTTCCACTGCATATCCACGCCAAAGTTGTAAGCCACCGATCGCTCAGGATTTAAAGTGGTGAAATTGGCTGGATCCGTGAAGATGTTCAGGATTTCGCCCGCTTGGGTAAAACGTTCTACCCCAGCTACGACTTCTTCGGTGCCAAACACAGTATAGCCTACTGTAGTATTGGTAAAGTTTAAGTACAGTTGCCTAAAATCAGGGGCTTTGAATCCTACCCCAACTGATCCTCGCAAGGCCAACCAAGGAACAAGCTGATAACGGGTAGAAAACTTAGGACTAAGTTGTTGACCATATACCGAGTGCATATCTAAGCGAGCTCCTCCAAGGACAGTTAAATTTTTAGCAGGCGTCCATTCGTATTGGCCAAATATGTATTGCGTGTTAAATCTTCTTTCTCCTTCGTAGCGAGTAGCTCTTACCGATTCTAGCGTACCTCCCACACCCAGCGTCAAAAAATGCTGATCATTTAAAAAGTAATTAGCTACCACTTCTGGTCGGGTAAAGCGTTGTTTAAAGAAACTTTGATCAAATATTTGTTGATCATTTTCATATCTTAAACCCGACTCTGTATCATAGATGGTATGATACAAGCGGTATTGCATCTTTAAGTTCTTACCCAATTTTTGGTCTAAGGTCATTAAAAAATTCCCGTCCGTTTGGGTGCCCTCCCCACTTACGATGAGAGGTGTAGTATTTCCAATATCACTACGTTGTTCCTGGGTTTCCTGAAACAGTCTTCCAGACAGCGTCAGCTTCAGGTTTGAGTTAAATTGGTATTTGATTTTACTCTGAAAAGTATGATTAAAAAATGGCTCTACTGTAGCCCCATAAGTTTCAGGGTTTAAATCATATCCTTGGCTACTATACCTGTCGGCAAACAAGTATACCCCAAGCTTTTTATGCTTAAAACTTACCTGACCATTGACATTCAAGGTTTGATTGGCTCCATATTGTACATTGAGTCCCCCTTCCGTGCGATCTGGATCATCTGTGATAATATTGATTACTCCAGCAAGGGCTTCCGAGCCATATAAACTCGAGCTAGGCCCTTTGACCACTTCTATTTGCTTGATATTATTTACCGCAATGCGCGAAAGTTCTAAGGTTCCAGCAGTACGTCCTACCAAAGGTTCCCCATCTATTAATATGAGCGTATAGTCAGGATCAAAACCTTGCATTTGAATGCCTTGTCCGTGATCATTAATGATGGCAAGCCCGGTTTGCTCTTGTAAAACTTCGGTCAACCTCAGTGCTCCCAAAGTTTGAATTTGCTGCTTTTTAATCAGCGTAAGGGGAGTAGTCAACGAACCCAACTGTCTTTCGGTGCGCGTAGCGGTTACTACAATTTCTGACAATTCAATTGCTTTCAAGCTATCCTTACGGTTGGATTGACCAAAGATGTTATAGGTATTGAGGATAACTATGATAAGAGTAATTGTAGGAATTTTCATTGCACCAAAGTTTAATTGGTTACCAATAATTTGATGCAAACAAAAAGCTTATTTAGAATAAATCCAAATAAAAATAACTATTTGTTTTTAATTAGTCTAAATAAGATATAGTTTTGTTGTATATTTAAACCATACTTTGAATTTTAAGACCTATGAGTACGATTAAAATACATTCTCATACAAAACAAAGTCAACCGAAGTTTATCATCTTTTGGGCGCTACTATTAGTTTATGTAACTATGACAGGATGCCAAAAAGGTGGATCAGAAGAGCAGGCTGACAGTACAAACAATCAGGTAAACACGACTGCTAAAGCTGAGGATAATGATGGGAAAGTTGAGAAATCACTGGCCATCAATGAGCAAACCAAGATTGTATCACTCAATGGCACCTTAACTGAAATTTTGTGTGCATTGGGGTACGAAAAAAATATAGTGGGAGTAGACGTAACCAGTACTTACCCTGCCAGTATGCGCAAGCTTCCTAAAGTAGGGCACAACCGTAACATTCAGGCAGAAGGCGTGCTGTCATTGCAACCTACTTTAGTGGTTGGTAAAAAAGGAGAAATCAAACCTGAACTAGAGCAGCAAATCAAAGCCGCCAACATTAATTTACAAATGTTTGAGATGACACCAACTCCAGAAGGCACTCAACAGTTGATTGCCACCATAGCACAGCAGTTAAATAAAACCAAAGTAGGAGAGGAGCTAAATAATAAAATTAAAACCCAGTTGGGACAGGTAGAAAAAATCGAGAACGCGCCCAAAGTATTATTTGTATACGCACGGGGTACAGGTACTATGATGGTGGCAGGTGACGGTACCTCTGTACAACAAATGATTACCTTGGCAGGAGGACAAAATGCGATCAGCGGTTTTAAAGAGTTTAAGCCTTTGACTGCTGAATCATTGATTAAAGCCAATCCAGATGTGATCTTGATGTTTGACAGTGGGCTGAAGAGCCTTGAGGGTCCTGAGGGACTATTGAAAGCTCCTGGAGTGAAAGAAACCAATGCGGGACGCAATAAGGCTTTTATTACCATGGATGGACAATTTTTAAATGGTTTTGGCCCACGTTTGGGTGAGGCTGCACTTGAATTGAATAAAAAACTCAAAGAATCTTTATCTATTGCAGCGAAGTAAAATCATCATAATCACCCTGGCGATTGCTACCTTGGTTTCTTTGGTGTTAGCCTCAGGCATAGGAGCAGTACACATCTCTGCTTTAGAGTGGGGGCAACTATTGCTTTATAAACTGGGCTGGTGGCAAGGAGAGGTAGATAGCCAGAAACTGGCAGTGCTCTGGATAATCCGTTTACCCCGAGTACTGACCAGTGTATTGGTAGGGGCTTCTTTGGCCATTTGTGGTACAGCGCTACAAGGCTTGTTTCGCAATCCCTTGGCCGAACCCTCCATCATTGGTATTTCAGCGGGAGCCGCTTTTTCTGCTTCCTTGGTAATTGTATTTGCCAGTTCGGCTTTTACATTTGCTACTAGTTGGCTGGCTGGTTCCCTTTTATCCATAGCCACCTTTGGAGGAGCCGTATTATCTACTTTATTTATCTTTGCCCTGTCTCGCCAAAAATACAAAACCAATGTAACGGTGATGCTATTGGGTGGTATTGCCATCAATGCTTTAGCGGCTGCAGGTACTGGGATTTTGATATTTTTAGCCGATGATGCCCAATTGCGAAGCATTACTTTCTGGACTTTGGGTAGTCTGGGAGGTGCTACCTGGACTACCACGGGTTTAATTGCAGGCGCAACATTTACCAGCCTTGTGTTTTTGCTGCGTTTGCCCAAGGTATTCAACGCGTTGTCTTTGGGAGAACAAGAAGCCCGACACATAGGGATGCCTGTAGAGCGACTCAAAACCCAAGTAATTATTTTAACTGCGCTTTCGGTAGGAATTTCAGTTGCTTTTTGTGGGGTCATTGGGTTTGTAGGCTTGGTAGTACCTCACATACTAAGATTAGTTGGAGGGGCCAACTTTAGGTATTTATTGCCAGCTTCAGCACTGGGAGGTGCTTTATTACTTTGTTGGGCCGATGCCATTTCCCGGACATTAGTTGCGCCAGCTGAGGTACCTATTGGAGTCATTACTGCCTTGATGGGAGCCCCAGTATTCCTCCTGATTTTATACCAACAAAAAGCAAAAGTTTAAACTTAATTTTTGGACAATGCTACAAGTAGAAAATATCTCATTTCGAATCAAAAGTAAGCATATCTTACAAGGTGTATCATTCGAGACTTACCCAGGAGAGTTTATCGCGGTTTTGGGAGCCAATGGTGCAGGTAAATCTACTTTAATCAAGTTACTGAGCCAGGAACACAAACCTTTTAAAGGGCGTATTTTGTGGAAAAAACGGGCTTTGCGTAAGACTTCTGCCCAACAAATGGCTAGCGAGCGAGCGGTGCTTACTCAAAACATTCATATGAGTCATGATTTTCCAGTAAATGAGGTAGTATTGATGGGGCGTTATCCGCACTTTAAAAATTACCCGCAAACTAAAGACCTGGAGGCCGTAAAGGCAACTATGCAGCAAACCGATACGCTGGTTTTTCGCGATAGATCATATGCATCGTTATCAGGAGGGGAAAAACAGCGAGTGCAGTTGGCGCGGGCATTGGCACAATTACATGAGGTGGATCATCATTCTTCTAAATTGTTATTGTTAGACGAACCTCTCAACAACTTGGATGTAAAACACCAACACAATTGTTTGCGGCTTTCGCAATCATTTGCCCAGCAAGGCAATGTACTATTAATGGTCATGCACGATATTAACTTGGCAGCCATGTATGCCCATAAAATATTGCTGCTACACCAAGGACAAGTAGTGGGTTTTGGTACGCCTACGGAGGTATTGACTGAGGACAAATTAAGTCTTTGTTATAACTTTCCAGTGAAGGTGGAACATCATCCGTACCATCACTGTCCAGCAGTTTATTTTGGTAACTTTCCCAAAGCAGTAGGGATTAACTGATTTTTTAATTTAAATTATTCACTGATTAATGGATCATGAGATGAGTGAGTATGAATGATGGAGCTTTCATCATTTACCATTAATCACTAACCGTTCAATAATATGGAAAGCACTTCTGAAAACTTGAAAAACCAATGGCAGGCATTAAAAAATGAGCAACCTCATTTGCGTATTCGCAACGCAGCCGAAACTTTGGGAGTAAGCGAAGTAGAATTATTGGCGACTCGTTGTGGAGAAGATGTGGTGCGTTTGCGGCCTGAGTTTGCTGAAATATTAGAAAACATAGAATCATTGGGAAAAGTGATGGCTTTGACTCGTAATGATGAGGTGGTACACGAACGCAAAGGAGTGTATTTGAATCCATCTTTGAGCAACCCTCACGTAGGGCTTTTTGTTGGAGCCGATATTGATTTACGTATTTTCTTTAAATCCTGGGCATCAGTGTATGCCGTGACGGATATCGTACGAGATAAGCCTCGTCATAGTATTCAGTTTTTTGCCAAAGACGGAGAAGCCGTGCATAAGATATATATGACTCCTCACAGTGATATCACTGCCTATGAAAATTTGATAGGGCAGTTTCGTCATGAAGATCAAAAACCAGGACAGGAAGTGTTTGCCTGGGATGAAGAAGTAATTGAGCATCCTGACGAAAATATTGAGGTAGAAGCTTTTCAAAAAGGATGGGTAGAACTGGAGGATACCCATGATTTTTTCGGCTTATTAAAAAAACATAAAGTTACCCGTACCCAAGCCTTGCGTTTGGCGCCTGAAGGTAACTATGCAGTAAAAGTGGATCCTATTGCTTTTCGCAAAGTGATTACTTTGGCAGCAGAACGAGATACTCCCATTATGGTATTTGTGGGTAATAAAGGAATGATCCAGATTCATACTGGCCCAGTCAAGCGATTATTGGATCATCAGGAATGGTTCAATATCATGGATCCTGACTTTAACCTACACGTGAAAGAACCTGCACTCAAAGATGTATGGGTAGTACGCAAACCTACTAAAGATGGGATGGTTACTGCGCTTGAATGCTTTGATGCAGAGGGGAAGCAAATAGTACAATTGTTTGGCAAACGTAAACCAGGGATTCCAGAGCTTGAGGCCTGGAGAGACATTATTGCTGAAATAGAACAACAAACTGTACTGGCGGCATCAGTATAAAAGAAATAATTGAAGGGGTGGATGTTGTTCCACCCTTTTTTATTGTTCTAGTGCGGCCTCAAATTTATTCACAGAAGGTCTTTGTAAGAAGAAAAAGCCCAATACAGCCACTATAGGAATTACCAACCATTGAGAGTCGGTCAACATTAAGGCTATAATGCAAAATAAATTGCCTGCTTCTATTAAAGCGCCTTTGATCAAAGTTGCGGTTTGATATCGGTTTAGTTTTTCAGGGAGAGCTACTTCGCTATCTTTGATTTGCTGGATAAATTTCTTAAACAATATTTGGCTCATAAGTAAACTAGGTACCAAAAAAGCAACAGCTACCACGTCAATCATCCCTTGTAAGTTTTCTTGTGCCATGTCCCCCTTCAAAACCAAGAGGGTAACCATTAAAAAGACTACTTGCCCGCCCATAAGCGCAAGCCATATGATATCGAGGGTTCTAATTCTATTTTCTTTCATAAATAAGGTGTTTGTGATAATACATTGGGAGCTTTATACCAGGCTGAACAATGCAAAATACAAAAACATAGAACCATCTACATACTTTTTATAATACATTCGGGAAGTTTTTGCATTAACTTGTATCAAAAACACGCAACAAGCTGCCATCAAGATAGTTGTGGAGACTATGTACCTAAGGTTTGTTTGGTAAGCAATGGCTGTAAATAAGAAAGTTCCCACCAAACCAAAGCCCAACCAACGGGTATTTTTGATGCCCATCCAAACCGGTAATGTCACAATACCTTTTAACTGATCGTTTTTGAAATCCCCAATATCGAAAGGAATCGTAATGATGAAAATAAATAAAAAACGCTCTATGAAAAGGTAAAGGATGTGTCTGGTTTGCCAATCGGCCTGGAGGCTAATAACGGGTAAAATAACTGTAACCGCGGCCCATCCATAGGCTACTAAAAATATTTTGAGCAAAGGAATGCGACGCAATGAAAACCAGGAGATCCAGCCCAACCCTTTGGGAATGGAATAGAATACAGCAATGAACCCTAAATGGATCAAAAAGAACCGCAGTGTCCAGGAAAACCAAAAGCTACAAATGATGATCCCTACGGTGGCTAATAGTTGCAAGGTAATGGGGAACCAACGGTCAAAATAAAAAGGAACCCGATCGATGTTGTAGGTGAAAATAGTGGCGCAAAAAATAAAAATGAGCAATGCCCAATTGGTTGCGGTGACGAGAGTATCTAACAATGCAAAGGTGGTATAAGTAAGCACCACTGCGCCTAATGAGATGTAGAAATTATGAAAAATGAGCCAATCTAATGCCTTGTTGGGTATTTTTAAGAATTGATAAAAAGTTTTCGAAAGCGCCTGCATGATTCACAATTATCCAAAGTAATGATACTATTATTACGGAAGGCTGGCCGTAAAAATCAAAAAAAAGTGAGTTTTGTAAAAAAGTTAGTCCAATTGTAATAAAAAAACCTACTAAATCAATATTTAGTAGGTTC
>DMXI01000398.1 GCA_003483885.1 Microscillaceae bacterium | reverse complement strand
ATGAGCTTATATTATTTAAAAATGAATCCTTTCACCTTGGTTTGTATGTACAAACCGAAAATGTTCCAAAAGTTATGAGATGCAATATTAGTCATTAAGTAAGAGATTGACAAAAAAGCCGGGAAAACCCCACTCGTTTGTTATTTTTTACCCTAACCTCGTCAATTCTGGCAAAGTTCCTTTGCGTGAGCATTGGGTAAGAATTGCATTTTTGGGAGAAACAAAGGTTCTAGAGGTTTTTTGAGAAATCGCAGTGAATTTGTGTAGTTTTTTATTGAATTAGTGATGTTTTACGGATGAAAACCATAAGCTACTTTCTTTTCCAATTTTTCATTTCGTTGAGCTTGTCAGCATAAGCTGTAGAATTGATTTTTAAAAATATTTTTATAGTCTAAAGATACAGATTGATTATTACCTCGGTATCAGTTATTGTTGAGTGAGGCAGTTTGTAAAAACCCAAATTTGGGTGAAAAATGATTGGATAATTTTGTACAAGGCGAGACTATATTTTTTTTGATCTTGTACA
Organism: Microscillaceae bacterium; assembly: GCA_003483885.1. Taxonomy (GTDB): domain Bacteria; phylum Bacteroidota; class Bacteroidia; order Cytophagales; family Microscillaceae; genus Microscilla. The sequence goes on along the minus strand of DMXI01000398.1, from coordinate 15,313 downwards.
AGTCGGATTGAGTGATTTTGTACAAGGTGATGTTAAAACTTTTTAAATCTTGTACAAATCAGTTTGAGTTTTTTGTACAAGACAAGACTATATTTTTTTTGATCTTGTACAAATTGGGGTGATTGATTTTGTACAAGGTAAGACTAAAACTTTTTTGACCTTGTACAAATTGGATTTTTGTTTTTTGAGCAAGAACAACCAACAGTTTGTAATAGATAAGGAGTGAGGTTCAGCTTAAGACATCAAAGGTGTAACCGAGCGCCACAAAAAAAATCAACAGTATGGTAGATGACCTCAGTTTTATTATTACTACCGACTGAGAATGTGTCAATAGTTACACGGTTTTGGTGAGCAATTGGCGTGTATCATTATTTGTTGTGGAGGAGGTAGATGAAAAGCCCAAAGGAACAAGGAGAGAGGAAATTCGTTCAAAAAGTGTTAATCAGCACTAACCTTGATGAAAACAAAGATCAAACTATTTATTCTTCCTTTTTCCTTACTACTGATATTGGTATTTTTATATACCTTCACTTCGGTTCGTCCACATCGTATGTTTGCCATGGAATTAAATACCCAAGACGGGGTTTTTAATTCTAATATTGAGCAACACATAGACACTAATTTGGTGTTGGTAAATATTGGAAATTTGCCTCGTAAGCAACTAACCGTTTTGATTGATAGCATAGGTAACGCTACCCCAAAAGCTATGGCAATTTTTGTGTGTTTTGACAAGACCAAAACAACTCCAAATGATCACTTATTGGTACAAGTGTTACAAAAGCACCAACACAAGATAGTCCTACATAATTCGCCTAATGAAGGATGTATTCGTTATGAGGGCGTTGCTACTAGAGTAAGTGCTGTAAAGACTAATGAAGCTTATTTTCGCTATTGGAACCCTACAAAGGCTAGCTTAGAGAGAAGTCTTATTCAGAAATTCAGGCCGCAACAAATAAAGAAATTAGGGTATTTACCCAATCCACTTCTAATTAACTACCAGATAGGTTTTAACAGTATTCTATTACGAGATGGACAAGATCTGTTAGATAATTATTTTCAACCTGAAGTATTTCGAAATAAAATTGTCTATCTAGGATATTTAGGTGATACTTTACCTGCTGATATTCAAAGCCTGAGCCCTTACGGCTATCCATTATTGGCTTCCTTAAATGTATTACACAATATATTGAATGATAAACATCTACAAGAAGTTAATCACTGGCTTGGCGTAGCAGTTACTTTGGTATTAGTACTTTTCAATATGTTATTGGCCCGCTTTTTACGACAGACACCTTCTGTCATTTATTTTACCTTGGCAATTATATTTAGTTATTTTACCATTTTTGCTAGTATAGCTATTATGTTTTATTGGCACTTGTCCTATGGTTTAGTTGTGTACCTCAGTTACACTTGGGCCTGGGCATTGGGTGGATACTTGGTAGTTTGGGTTTGGAGAAGGTAATATTGTATTTAAAACTTTCCTATTTATTCCAAATACTCCCAGTACTATAATTAGATAATTAAAGTGTCTTCTTCTAAAGGGATACTAATTCCTTACTTTTAATCTACATTCAACATAAACTCAACACTCTGTTCACCTGCTTTTTTGTCATTGAGATAAAGCCCCCAAGGAAACTCCTTACTATCTTTCTTCAACTTATCTTTGTCAGCAGTAGATACTACCTTGCGAAAGCGGGATGTAGAGCTATCATGGCTTACATAATTGACCGCACTTTCGTAAGCGATCTTGATGCTATCTCCTTTGGATAAGCATTTATAAAAATGGATGGCAAATGTAGTGGCCTGCTCATCGGCTACTTTGACTGAGGTAGCAATGACGGCAGGTACTCCCAAATCGAACAATAAATCTACATGGCCAAAAGTAGAGCACCCATTTAGAAATACTAGTTTTAAAGTCTCTTTATTACGGCTCATTAACTCTTTGGCTAGAGGAGTAAAATTTGTTAGGCCATTCTGTAACTCCACCGCTTTTTCATTGGCATGTCCAGCGTAATGAAAAATAACCACTTTATAACCTCGGATTAAGTTGAAAAAGTCATCTCTATCAGTATTCGCTCTATAAAGATGCTTGATTAGATTGTCACGATTTAAATCATTGAGAGCGTCTTGAATTTTCCTTTGTTCTTTATTAAGATCTGGCAGGTCTTTGTCAGGGTTAGCAAATACAGTAAGAATAGTAGGTAGAGACTTATTAGGTTTTGATGTATTGGAAGAAGTGGTATCAGGTGGTTCTTTGCTCAATTCGGCTTCAACTTTTTTGGCAAACCTATCTAAATGTTGATAAAAATCCCAAGGTGCTTGTCCTGCAATGAATTGCCCTTCTAGTTGGTTGAGAAATGGTTTGAGAGATTGAGGAGTTATTTGACCTATTTCCTCAAAATAGCCAGCATAATTCGCATTTTGTAGGTGAGTTAATGCCTTTTGGATCTTTTGGGTACGTTCATTCATTGTGTTTGGGATTTTAAAGCCTTTGTATCAGTTTCAAGATGGTGCATAAAGCTGCATTGAATATAAAAACTTTTTATGCTTTATGGAAAAATACCCTTTCTAAAGTGAAAAACGAAAATTGAAAAATTAAAAATGGCAGGTAAATGCTTTTAGAAAGTATATGGTTATTAGTTTGAAATTTTATTCTTGTAATAGCTTAATTAATGGTTTATTGTTTTGCAATAATGATTGAATACCCAATAAATGTTAATATAATATCAGCCTTCGTCAAAAAATCGGAGGCAAATAGCCCAATCCCCCTCTACCTTTGTAATCAATAAAGTAAGGGCTTGTTGTCATTAAACCGTACAAGTTCTAAACCCAATTAACTACAGATTTTTATAAAGGCCTTTCTATAAAATCTGCCTCTGTATACTCAGAAGCTGATCATGGCAACGCCATGATTAGGTTTTAACCCAAGTATATTACACAAATTATCTAAAAAAATGAATACACAATTGTACCAAAAAATAAGAGGTAACTCCTGTTCCTTTATCGGGCATTTATTTACGACCTTGTTGGTTTTATTGCTGATAGTACCTTCTCAAGGAAGAGCTCAGCATAAGCAACACAGCCCAAAATGCTCACATTTACATATGCATCAGCATTTGTTGCAAAGGTCCAATCCTGCTCTGAGAAAACAAATGGAAGATGCCCACCAATTGTTAGAGCAGCAAACCCGACGTTTTGCCCGTCAACGCATCACTCAAACAACATATACCATTCCAGTGGTATTTCATGTGGTACACGATGGCGGGGTAGAAAACATCTCTGATGCACAGATTATAGATGCGGTAGCACAAATGAATGAAGACTTCAGTGCACAAAACCCAGGAGTGGCCAATGTAGCCAATGCATTTAAAGGTATTGTGGCCAATGTAGGGTTTCAATTTGCGCTGGCTCAAAAAGACCCCAATGGTAACCCAACCACTGGTATTACCCGTACCCGTTCTGCCCTGACTACTAATGGAAGGCAATTGGCTTTGAAACAGCTTATCCGTTGGCCTAGGGAAAAATACCTCAACATTTGGGTAGTGCGTAGTTCCGACGGAGGTAATGGGTCGGCATTTGCTTTTTACCCAGGAGACACTGAGGGAACCAACGAAATTTATGATGGCGTGGTATCTTCACACTGGGCAGTAGGACGCACTGGAACAGCGGTAGCTACCCATTACAAAATCCTGACCCACGAAGTAGGTCATTGGGCCAACCTAAAACACACTTGGGGCGACCAAAGCAACAATGGTGATGCCAACGGATGTAGTTTTGACGATGGGGTAGCAGACACCCCCAATACCATTGGAAATACAGGGTGTAACCTAACCGGAACCTCTTGTGGCTCTTTAGACAACACCCAAAACTACATGGATTATGGCAATTGTACGGTGATGTTTACCGAGGGCCAAAAAACACGTATGCTGGCTGCTATGAACTCAAATGTAGGAGAGCGTAGTAACATTTGGTCAGCAGCTAACTTGGCTGCTACCTTATACTCAGCCCCTACTCCCCGTTTGGTATTTGCTAAAACCACTTTTGCTGAAGGCATAGGCAACAACGGAAGCATAGATGAGAAAATAGGCATTAGCTTATTAGATGGAGCTACTTTTAGCGCTTCTTCAGGCAACCTTTCTCCTAGCCAGTTTAGTGTAAGTGGTTTGCCAACAGGCTTATCAGCTCAGGTAACTATTTTGAGTAGTACTTCGGCTGAAATTTCACTGAATGGGAACGCTGGCAGTCATGCTCAAGCCAATAGTGTTAATAACATCAGTATTACTTTTAATTCCTCAGCTTTTGCAGTTAATGTAAGCAATCCTACAACTGCTGGCGTAGGCATTGATTTTATAAACCCTTATACCATTATATATCAAGATATAGCCGATATACAAGTAACACCATCTGCTACCTGGACTTTTTTCAGCTTAGGGGCTGGGAATGCAGATTATGGTGTTTTTTACAACACAAGTAATACATCGTTTCACTTAGAGGCTTATCAAAAGGACGCGGTATGTGCGGCTGGAACCCGTAACCTTACCCCTTTGGCATTTAATACAAGTATTGGCCCATCTAGCCAATGGGAAGCAGGAGGTGCTTTTCCAGATTTGCATAATGTAACCAATGCTACTTATACTATCTGGAATGGCCAAACGGCCTACGTTGGAGTACGCTTTACCAATGCTGGTAACACGCACTATGGTTGGTTAAAGCTTGAAGTAGCAGCTGATGGCCAATCTTACAAACTATTGGAACATGCTTATCATGAACAACCCAATGCATCTATTCGGGCTGGGCAAACTTTGTTGGATTCAGGAAATTTGGCGGTATCAAAAACCTCAGTCAAAGAAGATGTTGCCAACAATGGAACCATCAACGAAACGATTACTTTAAGTTTACTCAACGGGGCTAGTTTCACCACTGGTTCTGGAAACTTAACCGCAGGGACTCATTTTAACGCCACCAATGTTCCTGCTGGCCTAACCGCTCAAGTGACAGTTACCAGCTCGACTACTGCTACCTTGTCTTTTACTGGAGTGGCCACTAATCATGAGGTTGCGAATGATGTAAGCAATGTAAAAGTTACCTTGTTGGCCTCGGCCATTTCAGGCAGCAGTAACCTTGCTACCCCTGATTTATCCATTAACTTTATTAATGTTTATACGATTGTATATCAAGATGTAGACCCTGACAGTGAGGTAACAACCACTGCGGTTTGGACTGCGTTTAATTTGGGGTTAGGTGATGCAACTCGATATGGCATTTTTTATAATGCAGAGAAGACTTCTTTCCAATTAGAAGCTTATGAAAAAGACGCGGTATGTGCGGCAGGCACGCGTAACCTGACCCCTTTGACTGTCAATACGATCATCGGGCCAGCCAGCCAGTGGGAAGCAGGAGGTGCCTATCCTGATTTACACGATGTAACTAACGCCAGCTATACTGCCTGGAATGGCCAAACTGCTTATGTAGGAGTGCGATTTACCAATGCGGGTAATACTCACTATGGCTGGTTAAAGCTTCAGGTAGCAGCGGATGGCCAATCATACAAATTATTGGAACATGCGTATCATGAAAAACCTAACGAACCCATCAAAGCTGGGCAAACTTCTATTGGGACTACACCTACTCCGCCTGTGGCTGCGTTTACGGCCAATGTTACCACTATTACAGTCGGGCAGAGTGTGACTTTTACTGATCAATCTACCAATACGCCTACTTCCTGGAATTGGACGTTTGCTGGTGGTATGCCTGCCAATAGCGTTGTTCAAAACCCAGTAGTTACTTATAACACGCCTGGTACCTATGATGTGATACTGACTGCTACCAATGCAGATGGCTCCAATACGTTGACTAAAACCGCCTACATTACGGTAAACCCGGCTACTTGTAGTTATTGTGCAGCGTCAAGCAATCGTTCTAGCTATGAGCATATTGCAGGAGTAAAAGTGGGTAACTTTAACAATACTTCGGGAGCCGCCAATTATACCGATTTTACGAGCCAAACCATTGACCTAAATGCAGGAGAAAATAATGTAATTGAATTAACCCCTGGCTTTTCGGGAAGTAGTTATAACGAATATTTCAGAGTATGGATTGACTACAATGGTGATTGCGATTTTGACGATGCTGGAGAGTTGGTGTATACTTCGGGTAGTACTACTACCACAGTGAGTGGAACCATCGCAGTACCAGCTGGCCTGGAAATTACGACTCGTATGCGTATTGCAATGAAATACAACGGAGCTGCTGCGAATGCTTGTGGTAATTTTGCCGATGGAGAAGTAGAAGATTATACTGTAAATATTGTAACAGGCGTGATAACTCCTCCCACTCCCGAGTATTGCGCAGCTACTGCTCAACAGACTGGTTCAGAGCATATTACCCAAGTACAAATAGGAAGCATTAACAATTCCTCGGCCTCAAGTGGGTATGGCGATTACACTAGCCAATCTACCAATGTAACTACTGGACAGAACTATAATATTACGGTAACCCCTAGTGCGAGTTGGTCAAGTAGTAAGCTGAGTATTTGGGTAGACTGGAATCGGGATGGCGACTTTAAAGATAGCGGAGAAGCTACAGTACTTAATGGCGCAGGGCCTTACAATACTAATCTAACCGTACCAGCAGGAGCTACTACAGGAGCCACTCGGATGCGCATTCGCTTATCTTACGGCAATTCCCTAAGCACTGCTTGTGGCAATGGCTGGACTGGGGAAGTAGAAGATTATACGCTGGTAGTATCGGCAAATGGAGCCCAGGCAGGTGCCAGAATGAGTAATAGTGACGAAGGAGCCAGGGTGTTTCCAAACCCAAGCGTTGATGGTGTATATACCATTCTTACCCCTCCCAATAGAAACGTGACTCAATCAATTATTCGGGTTTTCAACAGTCAAGGCAGATTGGTAAGAAGTGAGCGTGTCAATGGATCAAATGCAAAATTAAACCTTAAAGGGTTACCCAAAGGCATTTATCAGATGCAAATGATTCAAAACAATAAGAGTTATCATAAGACACTTATTTACCAATAGGTTAAATGAGTACTTTTGCCTCATAAAATAAGAATACCAATAGGTTACTTGTGGTTACAGGTAGCCTATTTTTTTTAACTTCAAAAAGTAGCTACTAAACCTCAAAACCTAACAACTAAAAGAAAAATTATTGATCGAGTTAGTCGATTTTGGTAAGTTAGAGGGAGAACTGAACCAAAAAATGTGATGGATTATTTATCAGAATTACTTCAAAAAAAAGACTTTATTGCGGTGGAAAACTTGATTACACAAAACCTTCAACTGTTAAATCAACTCAATGAACGGGGCCAGTCTGGATTTATGCAAATCCTCTATAGTTTTCAAGCTAACTTGATTACAAAGGCTAAAAACCTTAAAACTTACTATACTTTACAAGAAGCCGCCGCCGCTGGGATGTTATCAAAGGTCAAAGAACTTTTGAAGGTACATCCAACCCAAATCAACGCTTATTCCCCCGACGGATTTACTGCCATTAGCTTGGCGGCATTTTTGGGTAACCAAGAAGTAGTAGTGTACTTACTTGAGCAAAACGCTGATCCAAATTTGGCCGCAAATAATACCTCTAAAGTGAATGCATTACACGCTGCAGTAGCGTATAACGATGCTGTAATTAGTCAGATATTACTGGAAAATGGGGCGAATGTAAACCAATCACAAATGCAAGGGGTAACGGCTATACATTCAGCTGCTCATCGGGGTAATTTAGCCTTGGTAAAGTTGCTGGTAAAACATGGGGCAGATTGGTTGGCAAAAACTGATGAACATAAAACCGCATTGGATTTTGCGAAGGAAGGTAAACACCTAGAGGTGGTAGATTATTTACAAAGCTTACAGGCCTAAAATCAGCGTTCGTTTAAATTTTACCAAGCCAAACCCTTTTTCTTATTAAATATGAAAAAGGGTTCAAATGATGTGAAGCTCTAGTTATTGTTTGTATTTAATTACATTCAAATTGGTCACCTCTATATGATCTACAATTTGCTTGTCTTTGTAGGCTTCGCTGGTGCCACGTAAGTCATGGTCTACCATTACATTATAGCCCCGCTCGTGTTTTAGCAATCCTAGTTCAAGCGGCATAGGGGTAAATTTGGTACCCGACATATGAGTACGTAAATGTTTGACTGTATGTATGCCTACGATTACCCCGTGTTCGGTAGTCGCTTTAGATTTTTTTGTAAAAATAATGCTGTGTAAAGATTCTGCTTTGCTGGTAGTAACTTCACGGGTATAAAAAGTAAATTCCAAACCCAGGTTTGTATATACCAATTTATGCCCTACCTCTTCTACAATCCATTTTAATTTGAATTGGCCAGCATCTATTTGTCTGGCTCTGCGAAACCACATTACTTTTTCGTCACGCGAAGGTTTACCATATTTTTTCAGAATTTCTTGTTTGGTTGTTTTGCCAATGTATATTCCTTTGATATCGACACTGGCTGGAATAAATATTTGACAGAAAGAAGGATGGGCGATAAATAAGATGATTGCAAAAAATAAATACTTCATGGGTGTAAAGATTTTAGACAACGATGGTATAGAAATAACAGTTGGTGTACACTGAACTCGCCTTCATTCCTGATTTTTATGTTAGCTAATATATGATGAAGACTTTTAATGAGCTCTTCTACTAATATATTCACTTCGCATCAAATCCCCAATATATTTAATCCCATATTCTGTCAATACCTGGGTTTCACTCAGTTCCTCAAGCGTGCCATCTGATCCAGTACGACAAAAACGAGTATAGGCAAACCAGTTTTTGTTGCGTACAATATTGGCTAGCTCTAAGTCAGTGAGACCTGTATAGGCAAATTCAAACCTCTCGATGCCTTCAATGATAGGTTTGGCATAACTACGAGCAATTTTGTTACAATTTGAATACATAGCTGCCAAGCAATGCTTCATATCGTACCCATCTAGCGAAAACATAATATAACGATCTTGAATTGCCTCACCCCGAAGCCCTAAATGAGACAAGCGATGGATTGTTTCTGAAGCTTGAATCAGGCTCAAACGATTATCAGAAGCTTTAACCCCTGGTTCTATGTAACCACGTGAAGACCACACGTGGTCGCTGATAAAACGTAAACGTATCTTGCCCGCGTATTTTTCATTAAGCTGCTTTTGCAGGGCTTTGTAAATGCGATTTTGCCGCCCCAAAAACAATACTACTTCTTGATTATCAATGCTTTGTTGAAGTTTTTCTAGGCGGGCTTGTTTGCGTTCTTCGGTGGTTTTATCCAGACCCCGATATTTGTAAGCCTTGCTTTGTTTGACTTTTTCGAGGCGTGCCTGATCTTTGGGATCGTTCGATGCTTTGAGTATACGCGCCAAATACCCCTCTACTGGTTTAAGCCATAATTTATCCAATCCGTCATTACTAAGAGTAGCCGTAGTTGGATCAATCCATTCATTGGGCAACGTTTGTAGGCCTTTTTGGCGAATTTGGTAAGTCTTGAGGTATTCTTCACTGGTCAATAAATCGACTTTTTTGGCAGGCAACAATTCAAAGTGAAAACGTAATTCCTGAATGATGTAAAGCAGCGCTTCTTGATATTGAAAGTCGTTGATTTGATGCCATTGCCAAACCTCAGAGGCAAGGTTTGGGTTTTCTGGCAAAACTTCCTGTAGTTGTTGAATAGGTTCCATGTGTTTAATGATGATCACTTTAACAAAGTAAGGACTTCATTAGTAAAGTATGATACAATGAAGTCCAAACCCTATAAAATATAAGAACGATTTCTTTTAATCATTTAAGTAGCGTTCCCTAATAATTTTACAATGATGCAATTCGTGTCCAGCAATGGCTAAACTAATAGCTCTCACCGACATAGGGGTGCCATTGGCAGTGCCGATTTGGTTCATCATTGTTTCGTCAAAGTTTTTAAACAGCATAATAGTAGCACGACGTACTGCTGCCAACTCTTGGGCGATGCTATCAATAGAACGAGTGGCCGCATTGGAAGGAACAACGTAATCATCTTGCTCAAAGCCAGGTAAATCGGTTTTATCTTGGCGAGCAAATCTTAGTGCACGATAACAAAAAATCCGCTCAGCATCTATCAAATGTACCAGCACTTCTCTGATGTTCCATTTGCCTTCTGCATAGCGATAATCTAATTTATCACTGGGTGTATTTCTGATCAACTTATGGGTAGCCGAATGAGTATTTTCTAACACTTGGATCAAGTCATCTCCTTCTACCAAATCAATAAAATATTGATAATAGGGATCGTATTCGTGAGGTTGGGGTCTTTGTATCATATTCATACCTAGTATATTTTTTGCCCAATTTATTGAAAAATTATAGATTTTATACAATAATCTTACTTAAGGCATTTTCTTACTAAAAAAGTGTTAATAAATACTAACACATAGTGATTAAATGCAATCAAAAATTGAAAGACTGCCCATAAAAAAACCTCTCAGCTTAACGAAAGCGAAGAGGTTTTTAGAGAAAGCATTCATTGAGTACTTTATAAAACAATATATAAAAGCTTACACCTGTTTAATTGGGTTCTATTACTTTTAATAAGTTTTGCCCAAAAAGCAATTAAATGATTAACAAGTACTGTAGCGAATCCTTCTTATGACATTGGTTGTCTGATGATTCAATTTATCTGAATGATATATAAATTTCTTGATAAGAATTGTCATGAATAGGAAAGACCTAACAATCAAACAATTATTAGGTCTTAAGACTTTGGCAATTAGCTTTAACTTTACTCCAAAGTTAAGACGATTGTCGGTATAATCAAAGAAAGTGTGATGTAAGACTACTTAATAACCAGTTATATATTGAAGACGTTTTATATTTTTTATGTAAAAGTGTTTTTTTTATGAAAAAAAGCTACTGTGAAAGATTTCATATAGAATTTACTCAATTAGAAGAATTATATTTTACCAAATCAATATTTAGCTTTAGAAGTCGCCTCGTTTTTTAGGACGTTGTTGGTAACTCCTGATTAAATTCTTATTGAAGCCTTATTTTTTACTAGCCCAAATAGGTAATACAGGCAAATCCCAGGAGATCCTTAAAAAGAAACGATGAGCATTGTTGAAGGTTCCCTTGCCAGTAGCAGCAGTATCTACTCGGCGTAGTTGTGGCATATACTGATAACCCATCCCAATTGTAAGAGGAGTATTTTTAAGCCCATAGTTGATAGAAGCCCCAGGAGCCAGTATTTGTTGAAATGTAATTTCTTCTGGTAAGGTTTGGGTCTGATTGTCAAATAATCTATAATTCATCATAGCCCCTACATCTATCACCTGCAAAAAAATCCCCAAAGAACTGCCTTTGTAAAAGCGTTGGCGGTTTGCTTGAGTAAAGTAGTTTTTACTGGCCTTAGAGGGCTTATGCTTAGATGTAAAACCAAAAGTATATTCTAACCCAATAGGAATCGTAAACCCAGTATTGACTCCCCAGGTTTGACTATACTCCAACAACTCTCCACTGGCATAATACCCAGCATGTACCGATAGCGATAAAGTACGTAATGAAGTCCTTTTTCGGAGATAACTCCCCGAGCTGGTAATCACTGTCCCCAGTAAATCTCTTAACTGAGTTGTATTTTGGGCATTCACAACGCCAATCATAAAACTCCCGTATTGATCCAGTTTACTGAGTAATCGGACAAACGCTGTATTTTTCTCTGATTGATTGAGCATTTGCAAGAGAATTTTACTCATGTTCGGAATCAAATTATTGTATTCTTTCTGGTGGATAGATTTATATACGTTGAGGGTTTTTTGCAGTACATGGTCTTTGCTAAAGTTATTGGTTTGGGTGAGGTGGCTTCCTTCGGGTGGGGGAGGAGTCAGCGCAGATCGGCTCATGAGCTTTTGATCAGCCACTTGTAGCAAATCGGCAAAGTTTTGCATGTGTGCCCCGTATTCCTGATCGTATAGATTTTTTCCTTTACTTTTTTCAAATTCCTGAATCTTAATCAAGCCCTCATATACGGGTAATATTTGCTGAAGTAAATACTGCTTCGCTTTGGTAGGGTGCACTGCGTTATTTTGAGCTACTTTGGTTTTCATGTCGCCAAATACTTGAGGCGATTGTTGATAAAGTAATCCCAGAAAAATGCCTATTTGACTGGAATTGAGGCGGTTAAACTGTTCAAAATTAATCCAAATGTTTCCAGTGGTATCACGCAAATTGGTTTGTAATAGATTGAGCTTATGTAATAGTGCGCCTACTGAACGATATTGCCGGGTTGGATTTTGAAAATACTTTAAATCCAGGTAATTCATCAGATCTACCGGATGAAATCGGTCGATGAGTTTAGATGCGATATCATCTCCCAATTTTAAGTATTGAAACTGGTTATTTTGTTTGAGTTGGCGAGCAAAATCCAAGGTGAGAAAACTAGCTTTGGCGCCTGCTTCAGGGTTGGGCGCATCTATATAGTGGATAAAGTTTTTGACAATATTTTGCAAATCCTGGTGAAATATTTCCTTCCAACGAGTGCCTAATGCTGGAAAACGAAACGGGTCACGGGTTTTGAGTGCTTCGTAAGTCGTTGGAAATAATATTTGCAATTCTCCCGTTCCTCCAATGGCTTTCTCGAACGCATCAAAAAAAGACAATGTGAGGCCTTTTTTAAATTCTGCGGCGATATACTTACTAATTCCTTTATAAAAATCGGAATTGCGAATACCAGAAAAGCGACTAAACTTTTTAAATGGTGCAGGAATCAAAGTACTTACTTCGGGTAAGGCACCATCTTCGGTCTGAGGGCGTTCTTTGCGAGGGGCAGTAGCTAGTTTGTGGAGGGCTTGTCGCAATACGGTGAGGTTGGGTGTATCTGCATAGATATTGAAAGGCTTTTTGAGGAAATTATTGACCAAGTTGATCTGCTTACGTTCTTGGGGAGTGAAATTAATCAAATGCTTAAGCTTGGCTAACTGTTGGATATTTTGTTGGTGTTGAGCAAGATACAAGGCTTCATAAAAGGCGTTTTGCGCCTTGAGTGGTGCGAATAAACCCAACCCAAGGCAAAACAAGAGACTGGGTAAAAAACAGGGCCGAAAAGAGGATAAGTTTTTCATAGGTTCGTTTAGTGTTAAAATTCATGAAAAAGTAGTTTTTTATAAGAGAAGGTTGCATCAAAGCAGTATATTTTGAGGATTTTATTGTAAGAAGTCCCGATGACTTCTAAAACTAAACCAAAGCATATGAAGAACTTATACCTATATACCTTATGTTTTTTGTTGATTACAGCCTCGGCTTGCCAGCCCAACAAGAATAATGAAAGCAACAAAAACCAAGACACAACGACAAACAGCACTGAAAGTACTGATGCATCAACTGTAGCGAAAACATTGTCTCCTGCCGAAGAATTACTGGAGAAAAGTATCCAGTATCATGATCCGCAAGGAAACTGGCCCAAGTTTAATGCAGCCCTTAATTTGGCTTCAGAGCGTCCTAATGGTCCTACACGCATGCGTTATGTCACGATCAATAATACCAATGGAGGTTTTACCATGCAGACCGAAAGGGATAGCTTAAAACTAGAGCAGGGCATTGCCAATGATTCTTGTTATGCCAAAATCAATGGGGAAGTGGCATCCGATACAGCTAAGATTAAAAAATACCGATTACAAGCCAAGCGCACCCGCCTCATGCGCGACTACTTCGGCTATTTGTATGGCCTGCCTATGAAACTCAAAGACCAAGGAACCATCATTGAGGAGAAAGTGAACAAGGTGGAGTTTCAGGGAAAAGAATATTTATCTATCAAAGTAACCTATGATGCCAGCGTGGGAAAAGATACCTGGTATTTTTACTTTGATGCTACCACCTATGCCTTGAGTGGGTATCGTTTTTATCATAAAGAAGAAGAAAACGACGGTGAGTACATTACTCTTGAAGGCCTGGAAACGATTCAAGGGATTAAAATCCCCAAAAAACGCACCTGGTACTACAATAAAGATGATAAACTATTAGGGGCTGATATATTACAAGCTTCTAAATCTGAATAATTCAAAAAAATCAGAAGCCCTCTGCCAAGATCTGGACAAGGGCTTCTGAAAATTTCATGATTAATTGATAACTCAAGTTGCGTGTTTTTGGAATAATGGATATCGATTAACGAACGTCGAATATAAAAGTGATCAACCCAATTTGGTATACATCTTCAAAGCATCCTGTCATATAATCGCTGAAAATTCAGGAAGACAGGGCCTTAAAAATGATGATCACCAAACTTTGTTCATTCCAAATAGGGGTACGTATCAGCATTCAAAAATCGTTAATTGTTATTCAATATTCAATTGCACATAACACCAGAATTAACCCATTGGGGGAGGCGTAAAAAAGAATTGAGAAGATACGATTTTACCATCTTTTACCTCATACAAGCAAATTTCTTCTACTTGAGCACGACCCATACCTTTGTAAGTGACATCCATAGCCATTGAACAGCTAAAGAAATTGTCTGCAACGATCGGGTCAGAGATAGACATGCCGTGCATTTCTTCCACCATTTGCTCAAATTGCTCGTGTTTTTTAATCAAAGCCTCTTTGCCCTCAGTACGCTCTACTGGTGCACCTTTAGGCTCTAAATCATAGGCATCATCTGCAAATAATTCTTTTAAGGCTTGCATGCTTTTTCCTTCACGATTGTAAGCAATGTACTTGTCGGCAATTTCTTGCGTAGTCATAAGTTAAACGGTTTAGAGTTTAAAAATTAATTGATAAGTTGTGTGTTTAATTTAAGAAAATTTATTTTCCTATGGTACAGAAAGGGGGCTATTCTCCCCCTTTTGTTCATGGTTAAATGGCTGAGCGATGCATCGTTTGATAGTAGTGAATAATTGCTTTCTTTTTTTGCAAATATGAGCGTATAATGGTCAGCCAACTGCGAATAGATGAATTATTTACGCTTTGTGCTCACTTTTAGCTTTTCACTTACATAGCGCTGATTATTTAGGAGAATGAAAGGCCACTTTATTACCTTCGGTATCCATAAAGAAGGCCATGTAGCCTACCTCATCTGATATCTTGGTTTTGGGCATGACTACCTGTCCACCTGCATCATTTACCCGAGAGAGTGGTTGGCCTAAATCTTCACCCCCATTTAGGTAAATCACTGCGCCTTCTGCCGATGGAATGTGCATATCGCTTTTGCAGAGCGCACCACCCACCTGGCCTTCACCATCCATTGGTAAAAAAGCCATTTGAAAGCCGCCAATGTCTTGTTTTTGGAGTTCACCTCCCAATACTTTTTTGTAGAAGTCGATTGCACGGTCGAGATCATTTGCTGGAATCTCAA
>DMXI01000678.1 GCA_003483885.1 Microscillaceae bacterium | reverse complement strand
TTGCTTCAGAATTGTGGATTCAAGACAATATTATGTTCCAAATTTCCCTCCCACAATTCTTCGCAAATAACAGCCCTCTTAAGTTGTCATCTCCATTGATGTGTTTTGGGTACCAAAAAATTAGTTCTCAGAATGACAAAGAAAGCCCTCACTATGCTGGATGTTGGCTTTTGAGTAATTATCAAAGGCGTCATTTTTCTCAGCAAATGTCTTAGACCTGAAGAGGTCAAATCCCAACAATTTTCAAGCTATAAACTACGGTGGGAATGGAGAATCTCTGCAAGGTTGATCTCTTGGATTTATTTGTTTTTGCAGGGGAATCCCTCGTTCTTTTCAAAAAAATTACAAGCAACCCAATTGATCCAACGTAAACTATGACCAAAATAAAATACCTAAAAGTCCAGTTCACTGATAGCATCCAACCTTGGGAAATACCAGCTTTTCGAGGGGCCATTGTAGAGAAAGTAGGGCGCACCCATGATTGGTTTCATAACCACCGTACCGAGTCTACGTATTTTTATCGTTACCCTAAAATCCAATATAAATGCGCGGGTAATCATCCCATGTTGCTTTGCCTTCACGAAGGGGTAGAAGAGATCCATAAGCTTTTTGAACAGCCTGACTGGAGCCTACATTTGCGTAAGCGCAACCTGGATATGCGCATCCATCGTCTCGACTTGCACGAGTTTAACATCCACCTGATGGACACGCCCCAACGCTACCGCATTTACAATTGGGTAGCCCTCAACGAAAAAAACTACCAAGAATATCAACAATTGGACGCACTCACTGAACGCATTACTTTTTTGGAGCAAAAACTGGCCGCACACATCATCAGTTTTGCCAAAAGCATAGAGTGGCATATTCACGAACGCTTTGAGGTAAAAATCGTCCACCTCTCTCCTGCCCGTTGGGTCAAAATCAAAGGGGTGCGAATGATGGCTTTTGACATTACTTTCGATACCACCGTTTTCATCCCCGATTATTTAGGCTTAGGGCGTAAAGTCAGTGTGGGATATGGCACCGTAAAACGACAATTGCAGAAAGCAAAACAACCAGTATTCACTCCAGTGCTTGATTAAACTCAAGACTCCTACTTTTCAACATTTGAAGCCATTCAGAAATTTTTCTTATATATGAGAAATTCTCAAATATACATAGACAGTATTTTTAAGGGCTTGACCCAGCTTTTTGGTGATCGAGTTGCGCAAGTTGATAAATTTGCCATGCCTGATCCCCAAAGTCAAACTTATATTGAGCAAGCTACCCAATATCTAGGCATTGGGGACATTCAACCGCAAGAGGAGCGGTATTTAATGAACATATTTGAGAAGATTTACCCTCCAGTCAACCAACCTGTTCGGTATTTTGACCTCAAGCCGCTTTCTATTGCCGAAGAACGATTTTTCCCCACGGCAACCCCTCAAGGCAAACTTTCAGTGGTCGCAGATGAATTTGCCAGGGAATACCCAAAAGTTCCTAAAGGTTCGCTGGATACCTTGTATCATTTGCTCAAAAAACATTTAAGCTTTGTTCCAGTCAATACCAACAAACCCTACATCAATGCTTTTGAGTTTTTAAAGCTACGCTCTGCTTTTGCGCAATGCCTGCATGATTATGCCCAACATCGCCCTCAAGAAACCGATCAAGGCCTCCAGTTCTTGATGCTTTGTGTAGACATTTCGGGCATCCAAAGCTTTATCTACAATATTGCTTCGGGCAAAGCAGCCAAAAGCCTGAAAGGGCGTTCGTTTTACTTACAACTGCTGATGGATAGTCTCATTCAACGAATCCTGCGCGATACCCAGGCAGCGGGTTTTCAGACCAGCATTGGGCATACCATTTACGCCAGTGGCGGCAAGGCTTATTTGCTTTTGCCTAATTGTGAGGAAGTAAAACAATGCATCCAAAAACTGGAAAAGGAAGCAGAAATTAATACTTACGCCATACATGCCGAAAGCCTGTATGTGTTGATGGATTTTGTAGAATTTGGCTACGAGGTTTCTCCAAACTCATCAAAATGCAAAATCAAGGTAGGCGAAGCCGCTCAAGCCTTGATTAGCGCCAAAAAAGAGACAGATGCTCCTCTCGAAATTGCCGACTTGTGGACTATATTGGGAGATAAAACCGCCCAAAAGAAACAAAAGAAGTATCAGGATTTATTAGTCAATAAATTTGAAGATTTTTTCGGACATCAAGACTCCACAGGTCATCAAGTGGGTATTGGGATTGGCTATGACTTTAGTAATAAAAACAGTGACATAAAAACCTGCGCAGTAACCGGTAGAATTATCGAAAGCCCTACCAAACACCAAAATGTACTGAACCCCGAAGACCTGGAGGCCGATCAGGTTTGGGTACTGGAAAGTGTAAAAAAACAAGCCGAGCTGGGCAAAGACCTTAAGAGCACCGAGTTTTATGCGACCTATCAGGGAAGTAAAGCCCTGAGCGAAAAAGCACAATTTTATACCATTGACCCCATTGATCTGAAAGTGTTCAATTCCCTGAAAAATGAAGACAATTTTGTGGAGGAATATGACCGGGTAGGTAGCTTTAAATCACTTCGACACACGCTCTTGAGGCGTATCAATCACCTCGATTTTCTCAATACCATCAAAGAAAAAGAAACCGCTTATGGCTTTACCTTTTATGGGGGGAATATTCAGGCGCTCAAAACCAATAACCGAGGCAAAACAGTAGAAAAAGAATATTCCGATCTGGCGGATTTCAGTGTAGCTACTGAGGGCAAAGGTTTTCATCGCCTGGGCGTGCTTCGAATGGATGTGGATGGTTTGGGGGGGCTTTTTGCCAACGACATGCAAGCCAAGTTTGGCCGTGAAAGTCTGCAAAATTTCCCAGCCTATGCGATGGTGTCGTCTTTGTTGGACACCTTTTATGCAGGCTACCTTAACACCTTGCGCGCCAAAGACAAATACCGCGATTGGGTCAATATTTTGTATTCGGGGGGAGACGATGTATTTGCCATTGGCCGCTGGGACTTGGTATTGGATTTTGCCCACGAAATTCAGCAAAAATTTAAAGCCTACGCTGGGGCTCGTCCTACCCTTTCGGCAGGTGTAGCCCTCATTACTCCTAAGTTTCCGATCTCTAAGGGAGCCGATATGGCAGGAGATGCCGAGCATAACGCCAAAAAATTTAAATATGAAATCGTCAATGAAAAAGGCGAAAAAGAGCACAAGGAAAAAAATGCCATTGCGTTTTTTGGCGAGGTAGTAGGCTGGCATCAGGAGTTTGAAAAAGTGAAAAATATTCGTGATCAACTCCTCGAGTTTGACGGGGTGATATCGGCCAGTTTTAGGCAAAAGCTCATCCGTTTTCAGGCCACCAAAAATAAACACGCCGTTGCCAATCGCCTAAATGATCAAGCCAACATAGCGCCCGACCTGAGCTATAAATGGCAATCGGCCTATTTTATTTCTCAATTGGCCAAGGAACTCAACGGTAAAAACAACCAGGCACACGCTACCCTACTCAACTTTAAGGAAGATTTGCACGGTCCCGAAGAACGCTACCTGAAAACGCTGAAAAACCAAAATGTGCATTACGATAAAGCGGCACTACAGGAATTTTTGCGAGAAACCCAAAAGGATTTGTTTGTAGCCGATCGCAATTTTGACCTATACGCCATTGCGGCTCGTTGGGCGGGCTTACTGCTCAGAAACAAACACCGAAACTCTCTAAATGAGGATAAAACTCAATTCAAAACAACTTATAAATAAGCATTTATATGGCAAAAGATATATTAGAAACCATTAAAGAGGCCGAAACCAAGGCTTCTGGTTGGATCAACCAGATCAATAGCGAAACCATTGCCTTTACCCTGGCATTGGGGGCTTTTTTGGCCAAAACCGATAAAAACAGTAAGCCTTATCGCGACGCTTTGACCACTTCTCAATTACGCAATTTTTTTGGGGAAATGCGGCGCATCCATATGAAGGTGCGCAACAAGCAAGAACTGAGTGGTGACTTACTGCGGGACTTTTTGATGCTGAGCCCTAAGCTGGCTTATGCCGAAGCTCGGGTGCTCCAAAGTAAGCGTGGCTCTAAAATCAAAGAATTTGTAAAGGCCATTAATATCTTAATTACGGCAGTAGACAGAGCGGAGAAGAAAAAACAAGCATTTGAAAATTTTGTCAACATCATAGAAGCCATTGTGGCTTATCATAAGGCCAATGGGGGTAGAGATTAAAGCACTTTAGACCTGACAGGTAGGTTGTTCTTAAAAAATGAATGTTGAATATCGATCAACTTTGCAAATCCCGATGTATCGGGGGAACTTCGAATAATGAAGGAAATAATCGCCTGAGTTGGCGACAGCCTCCTTCTTACATCGTTGATCAGCGTTCGTTAATCAACATTTTTTCACTAACTAAACGACATCGATCTATCAGGGCTAGAACCAAAAATAAAATATTATTTGGTTTAGAGTATCTTATGAGACACCTCCAACTTTTGTGACTCGCTTAAAACCAAGTGATGGATTTATAATCCTCCATAGTCAATCAACCATCAATTTCAAACGATGAAAGCATGAACGATACAAGAACTTTAATCAAAAAAATATTGGTAAGTGGTCGAATTATCACCCTTACCGGGCTGCACATTGGCGGCTCCAACACCAGCATTGCCATTGGCGGGGTAGATTCTTCAGTGATCCGTAACCCACTAGACAACAAACCCATCATTCCGGGCAGCTCGCTCAAAGGCAAAATGCGCTCCTTACTAGAACAACTCGATGGCGTATTTGGCCGAGGGGTAGGCCGCAATAGCAACCACGGCCCTACCGATGACCCCACCAACCGCATTGCTAAGGTATTTGGAACCGCAGTGAATGAAACCAACAATGTACCCTCTAAGGTAATTGTGCGGGATTGTGAGTTGCTGGATGCTGAGAATGAAATCTTGGACAACCAAAACACCGACCTCCCCTACTCCGAAATTAAAACTGAAGTAGTGATTGACCGCATCACAGCGGCGGCTACTCCTCGAAACCTGGAACGGGTACCTGCTGGGGTGGAGTTTTCTTTTGATATGGTGATCAATGTGTTTGACAACGACGATGAAGAGAAAATGGTCAATATGGTTTTTAATGGCTTAAAACTGCTCCAGGACGATTATCTGGGAGGAAGTGGCTCGCGAGGAAGTGGGCAGATCAAGTTTGTGATAGAGGAAGTAAAAGAACGCAGTCGGGAGTATTACATTGAGAATGAATCTAAGGCCGAAATTCCTTATGCTATAGTAGAACTACCCGAAGAATTGAAATAAAACACCTATGATCCAAAAACTGCTTCGATTTCATTTTAAAACGCCCTTGCACATTGGCTCGGTAAAACTGGAAGAATATAGTTCTTCGGCCAAAATGCTGCACTCCGATACCTTGTATTCGGCCATTATTGCGACTTGGAATACGTTGGGAATGCAACAATGCATTCCTGATAACCTTACCAAAGCTGGGCAACACCTGGACTTCACGCTCTCGAGTTTGTTTCCATTTTTTCAGGAGAAGGCGGAGGCTTCACCTACTTACTTTTTTCCCAAACCATTGGGGTTAATTCAACCTCAAAACTATGGGGAACACAAAACAATCAAGAAGATCAAATACCTGGATTTGGCTAGTTTTAAGTCCATCTTACAGGGCAAGTTCAAGCCTACAATTGAGCAGGTCAAAAAGGATTATTATGTGTCTGATGCTGAAAAAGACTTTGATGAGCAATTTATGACCAGCGAAGTGTTTGCCCGAAACACCGTACCTCGCTATGGTGACGACGAAAAAGATACCAAGATTTATTACATCGATCGGCTTTTTTTCCGGGGCAATTCGGGGCTGTTTTGTATTGCTCAATTTGCCAATGAAGCCATCGAGAAGCAGGTAATGGGTGCCCTGCGTTATTTGCAAGACGAAGGCCTAGGCACCGACCGGCACGTAGGAAATGGCTTCTTTGAGCTCACCAGCGAAGACTTCACTACGCTGGATGATTTAAAGGACGAAGATGCTACTCATTCGCTGAACCTGTCGCTGTTTTGCCCGCCCGACAAATCTACGCTGACCCAAATGATGGATGCCCGATCACGCTATGAAATCGTTCAACGAGGGGGTTGGATCACCACTGCACCTTATTTGAGTTTCCGCAAAAAATCTATTTATATGTTTCGGGAAGGCAGTATTTTCAATACCAAAGGATTCTCGGGTAAGGGGATACAAGCCCAGGGCAAAACTGTCAACCTTCGCCCCGACCTTACTTATTTGCCCGAAGAAGCTCAAGATATGCCTCCTATTCATCGGGTAGGTCGCAGTTTATTTGTTCCCATCAAACTTTCTTAAGCTATGAACAAATCCAACATTCGTCTAGAGATACTTAGCCCGATACACATTGGCACCCAACAGGAAAAAACCTGGCATAAGAATATGGATTTCTTTTACCAAAAAGGAAAGGTGTATGTGGTAGATCAAGATAAGCTTTTTGCGAAATTGTATGCCTTGGATGGTCAAAATGCGATTGAAACCTTCAACGCTAAGTTGGCGGCCAATCGTTTGGATGATCTCAAAGGTTACATTTATCAACATGTGTCTCTGGCCGATATTGCGCAGGTAGTTTTTGATTATCCTCAAGAACCAGGAAACGAAATAAAGCCATTGGTAAGAACTGGGCTAGGTACTCCATTGATCCCTGGGTCATCGCTCAAAGGGGCCATTCGTACCGCAATTTTGACCCATTTGATCAAACAAAAACCTCATTTTGCCAAACAAGAACACAACCTGAAAAACAAATGGGGGCGCTACAACGACCGCAATCTTGTAAAAAACTACTTGGGCAATGATCCCAATCATGATTTGCTTCGAATGCTGCATGTAGCAGATATAGCACTTTCTAACCCGCAAACGATTCTGTACAAAACCCAAACCCTGAATCTCTACGGTAACTCTTGGAAAATAAAGCAAAGTGTGACCAACTATCTTGAGTGTGCCCACTTGCAAATGTGCGAAGGACGGTTACATATTCCTCAAACGCAGTTGAAGTTGAGTGTTCAACACGGGATTTTGAAAAACACCCAAGTGCTTACTCCAGGGAAGTTGTTTGAAATCATCAACGCTCACTCTCTGCATTTGCTGCAAGAAGAAATAGAGTTTTGGGAAGAAGAACTGGAACTCACCAATACCCACCATATGGTAGATGACTATCTGGAGAGTTTACGGGAATTATACACTACTGCTCAGGAATGTAGCCCCGCTCAAAGTTGTGTGCTACGGGTAGGCGCAGGTACGGGCTGGGATAGTATGACCGGCCGATGGGCCAAAGACGAAAATATTTTGGATGATGATACCTGGAGTAACCTTAAGCAGGCATTACGTCCCAAAAGGTATTTTGATACACCCTTTCCCAAATCCCGTAAGGCGCTTGAGAAGGCCAAGCCTTTGGGGTTTGTAAAGCTGAGTTGGCGCTAAGCACTTTTAATAAATCGTTTGTGGAGACACAAACGATGGCCTTAGAGTAAACATTTAATTCAAAACTGATATACATTAAAAACTCCACGCGTATGGATGCATTAAACTTATTTGGAAACCTGGCGAGTATTTCTGGCATTTCCCTCAAAAATGGGATGCAACTATTCGGCAAAAAGATAAAAGCTACCGCCGAACCGCCCAACGAACAAGAAGAACTCAAACCTGAGATTGCTTTTGTGGTAGAAGTCACTCGTAATGTGATGCCTGATGTCAAAAAATACATTCAAAAAAGAAGCATGAACGCCAGTATTATTCATGTCACAACTCCTGAAGATGAGTCACAGCTGGATGCCGATATGAGAGAGGACTGGCACGACTTTATTCGCGAGTTTTCCAGGATAATGGAGGGGGTGCAACAGCAAATTTCTCCCAGGAAAACGCATATATTTATTTCGGCTCCTGCCAGTTTGGCGCTGGGCATTGGCTGTACCATTGGCAACGTAAAAAGGCCTCATATTTATCATTATGACAATAAAACGCAGAGCTATAAATTGGTTATTATTGCCGATAATGAACTAAGATAGTTTCATTGCTATCGTATATTTTATCCTCTCCAAGCCTAAACAAATCGATGTTTGTTTGGGCTTTTTGATACAATCAAACCTAACTTTAGTGCCTCAACATCACTAATCCTTCTCAAACATGGACGCAACCTTATTCCTGATCTTTTCTCACGAGCTTACCCAAGAACAAGTAGACGATGCCACTCAGAGGCAAAATGTCACCAAATTTGTGCCCTTGCCTGAACCATTACAAGAGCTTTGGAAAAATATTCCTCCTGAATTGGATTCTCTGGAAGCATACTTGGCTCCCATTGTAGCGTGGATCAATAAACATTGTAAGGCTAATGAAGACCTGGTACTGATTCAAGGAGATTTTGGTGCTACCTACTTTCTAGTCAATCATTGCCTTATTCATCATTACGCTCGCCCCGTTTATGCCACCACCGAGCGGCAAGTCGTGGAGGAACAACAAAAAGATGGTACAGTCATTACCAAAAGGGTATTTAAACATAAGAAGTTTCGTAAGTACCATCGGTAGTTTTTGAGATAGTTATCATAAAGCAAAAAGCCTGAGCGAGTAGTATCTCGTTCAGGCTTTTTTGTGTTTTTGATTTCCTGGCTATGGTGGATGGTCATTTCTATGTATTGGTTCCCAACGAGGAACCTCCATATTTCAAGTCGTAATCCTGATTATACTGGATGTTTTTTCTTTAAAGGTGAGGATTTTCTCTTCGCAGGGTAAGTATTGTCGCAACCCTGACTATAATGGTTCCTACGAAAAGTAAGGATAAACATTGGTTTCCACTTATGTCGTCGTAATCCTGGCTATGTTGGATACTAAGTTCTACTAGCGAGCCCATTAATGCTGGACGTGATCCTATTCCGTCACAAACCTCACTGTATTGGATACTTAATCAATCACTATCCTTGTTTTACCAGCAGATTCTTCCTGCGTCAGAATGACACGCAAAGGGAGTTCAAGCTGCTGAAATCAAACGAATATAATAATACCTAACAGCAGCAACAAACCAAATGCTGAAAACGACCTTGCAAAGTCATAAAAGAAACTATTTTAAAGCTCACAGGGTAACTCTTGCTTGTACCTAAAATTATCAATTACAAAATAAGCCTCCGCAAATAAAATTGCGGAGGCTCATCAACAGAGTAAGGTATTCGAATACAGTTTGCCTAATTCTTTTTGACTTTTATATCTTATGGCATTATATCAAGAATTATGATTATTTATTTATCAATAATCTTTTTACCTGAAATTCATTTTCGGTTTTAACATTCAAAAAATAGATACCATTTGGCAAACTACTTAAATTAATTACATCCTTAAAAGACTTTACATTGGTATAAGTTGACGCATATACTAGTTGTCCCAAACTACTGTAAATAGTCACATCAATTTTTGATTGCAATTCTTTGGTACTTACTTCTAAATTGAGTTTACCAGCTAGTGGATTTGGAAAAACTTTTATAGTTTGTTTTAACTGAGTATCAATTGACTGTTTTTTGACAATGTCACTCTTCTTATTATTTGATACAGTGCTATTGGTAGTACGAAACCCCGCTTGGGCACAAGGAGTTATTGCTATATTTACCTCGGAGCCATTCATAAAATTTGTCCCTGGTTTTAACACAACTTGTTGAGCAGCTCTTAAATTTACCCTTGCAGGTCCTGTTACCACATAGTTTGAAGTTTCTATATCTTCAATAGCATACCAAGAGGCCATTTCTGTAGTACCAATCACTTGATCGTTCAAACGAAGGTTTAGGTGGTCAAAATGATCAATCACATTTCCCAAATGACCCGCCAAAAAGTTTCTTGCTCTAGCGTAATTATCTCCTGCTGGATTTCCACTGGGAAAGGTTAAGCCTTGATCCGCATGAATGCCTACTCTAGCTTGTAGGTTATGGTCATTGTATGCCATTACTGTACGATGCTGATGATCTCTAAAACCATACGCTTTTTTATTGTCTTTTGCCCAGCCAAACCCATTAATCTTTCGCACCCACCAGCTATATTCTTCACGGTTATGATCCAGTCCAAACATATGACCTATTTCGTGAGCAACGCCAAAATGAGTTCCTGCTGCACCATTTTTACCATAAAGCCCCATATTTTTCCGTTCACTGGCTCTCCCTCCATAATTTGTGGATGTTAAAAGTATCGTGGCATCTGCTCGATAAAAATCTTTAATCCCCCAAATGGAGCTAAAGCGAGTAAAGTGAGAACCCGAAACAAAATGTGAAAAATCTTGGTCTTTATTACCAAACTCACTATCAGCAATAAGGTAACTAAATGCTAATCTTGCTCTTACATTTAACCCGCTATTGATATACACTTGATTAACATTATCTGCTACACCTACTAAGAAGTCATTAATTTGTCCTTGTTGATTTTCCCCTGTAAATGTAGCGGCAAATTCTGGCGTGTAAGCAATTACTAATCTATAAGTGTAGAGGCCGTTGCAAGGCCCTAAAAGTGCTGGATTAATAATAGGTGGTACAATGGTATTGTCTGATTCAATTTTATCAGAATATATTGGGGTATCACAATTGGGTTGTAGTTCTTCAGCTTTGTAAAAGACATAGTGATTATCACCGATAAAACTGATGCCAAATTTATTATTGCCATCCAACTCCAATACTCCATGATAAACCCCATTATCAAGTTTCAGATAAATAGTCGCATTAGGGTAATTAGGGCTTTGGCTCGCTCCTAGCCATGTAAAACTTCCATCATCGTCGCTAACTACACTGGTACTATCAAAAGTAATACTTTGTCCATTAAATACATCTAGCGAAATAGTGGCAGTCGCAGAACTGAGTGTATTTGTTTTCTGATAAACTTTCCATTCTCCTACGTTTTCCTGTGTTGCATCTATCCCAACAAGCAACGAGTTTGAGTTAAAATCATAGTTTTCTTTTAAGGTAAATAGTTTCTGAGCTTGTATACATTGAAATCCTATTACAAAGCAGGCTAACAATGCGTATCTAATTTTTTTCATAAAATCTTTATTAAAGTTTAAACATAAATTTTCCTTAAAAACAAGCGCTTATCTCTTCTGAAACATTACTTGTTCTCTATTATATTATACCTCTTTTAAGGTGGCGAACGGACAAATTTGTTCGGATTATAACTTAAGATTTTACAAAGAAGGTATTCGAATTAAAGGTAGCTCAAAACTCACAGGGTAGCTCTTGCTTGTATCTAAAATTATCAATCAAAATATTTCCCTGGTAGGGTGCTTTTTTCACATAATAGACTTCCAAAACAAGGTAGGGATAATTGGCTTCTTTGGGAGAAAGTTCTAACAGATAGCGTTGCCAGGTAGGTTTCGTAACGGGACCTGATTCCCATAATAATTCACTCTTTTGGCAACTGGTGGTACCTCCCCAAATACGGAGTTGAGTCACCCCGCCATAGCTCCCGGCAAAATTAGGGTCATTGGCCAGGTCTATAGTATATTGGTAACACTTGCCCATCAGCAAAGACGTACTGAGCTTTTGCTGACAAGCTTCCCAACTACCATAGCGAGTTACCATACTGAGATAAGTTGTTCCATTGGAGGGGGGTAGATCTACCAGCCACACGCCCGGTTGTACATCGGGAGTGCTACCCACATTACAGGGTAGCCAATGGACTGGCAAAGTAGCTACTCCAGGCCTCCCTTCAAACGAAGGGTTTTGCAATTGTTGGGCCACCACTCGGAAATGATGACTCCATAAAACTGAAAGAAAGGTAAAAATGTATCTGGAAACTTGATGATGAATCATCTTGTGTGTTTTTGCCTAAGATACAAAAAACTACAGCAAGTTTTCAAGCGAGGTTGCTTCTACTACTTTCAGATGATTTTTATCGTGCCTAATCCATTTCTTCTGGTCAAATTCCTGTAAAATTTTCAGCAAATTTTTGAGTGATACATTGGCCACTCCAGCAAAAGATTCAGGCGAAAACCGGATTTTGCTTTTCTTGATGTCTGTTTCAAAAGAAGTCCGCCAAACCTCTAAAAGTAATGCAGCGACTCGTTGTCTCCCTGATTTATAAATAATAGAAAGACTTTTTTGCTCTGCGGAACCTATTTCCTGACAAAGCGCCTTCATCAATAACAACTTAAACTGAATATTGCGATTCATCAACTGAACTACCGCTTGTTTGGGTATAAAGCATACCTGGGCGTCGGTCAACCCCTTTGCCGAGTGCTGATAACTAGGTGCATTAATGGCCTCCGCTCCCAGAATTTGACCTGGTTTAATGACATTAATTACCTGTTTGGTATCGGCTGATTCTTTCATAGTGACCAAAGAACCTGCTTCTATACAAAAAATCCCCATAGCTAGTTGACCTTGCTGAAACAGGTAGTCGTTTGAACCAAGCATCATTTTTTTATGCAATGCTTGGATAGATGCAGCTTCACCGTTGGCTTGCGCCATTTTAGAATGAAGCGCACAATGTTGGCATTTGTTTGCCAAAGTTTTTTGTGTGTTATCCATCATATTAATCATTCAATAGAGTAATTGTGGCTTTTTTGGATCGTTGTACAACCACCTGTAAATAAGATGATGTAAAAGTAGCCAGAACATACCCTATATAAAATGATAATCATCATACCTGGGTATGATGATTACAAAAAGCTTCCGAATATGACTTATCTGGCTAATCAAATATATTCGCTATTGACTCTAAGAGCTTATAATTCAAAATTATAATTTTTTTGCCTTTCAGGTCAATAATTTCTTTTTTCTTGAATTCGGATAATGATCTAATCAAGGTTTCGGTAGCAGTTCCCACCAAATTGGCCAAATCTTCTCTGGACAGGCTCACATTGATGGTTTTATCATCTTTTTCCATGCCATAGAATTGCTTCAGCATCAAAATAGTTTCAGCTACTCGTTCTTTGACTGTTTTTTGTGCCAGATCAGCAATTTTTCCTTCTGCCATTTTGAGGTCATGGGTCAAAAACTCCATTACCCGATTAGACAAGTTGCTGCTTTCTTGCAACGTATTCATAAACAAGGATTTAGGCACAAAGCATACTCGAGTATCTTCCAGTACTGCGGCAGATACTTCGTATTTTTCGCCTGACACTAACGAACGATATCCCAGAGCCTCACCAGCTCCGGCTAAACGTAATATATGATCTTTCCCCGATTCTGAGGTTTTAAACACTTTTACTTTACCACTATAAATTGCAAACAGACCAAGTGGATAATTCCCTTCATGAAAAATCACATCTCCTTTACGGTATAAATTACAACTCTTTTGCGAAGAAATTTCAGAAAGCTTGCCATTTTCGAGATTAGAGAAAATCCCTTTATGACGCATTCCGCAAGTTTCGCAGGAGGGGTTTTTGGGGTTATTATTCATTTTAAGCGTTGATTATTAGTCTTAAGGTTTTTTATTAAAAAATCAGCAAACAATTTTTAATTTAATTAGTTACAATTATTGGTAAAATATATGTGATTTAAAATAAGGGAAATTACTTACATCTACAAACTTTTCTTTCTTATTGCTCATTATTTGTACTTTTTCTCTAATATTCTTCTATCTATCTACCTCACCTAATACAAAGTCCAAAGACCCTACAATGGCAATCAAATCGGCGATCATGGCTCCTTTAGAAACCTCGGATAATATGGATAAATTTACAAAGCAGCAAGAACGTGCTTTACAACGAAAAGGAATATCGCTTCGGCCATCGGCTCGGAAATAAAACCCAAGTTCCCCTTTGGGGTTTTCGGCTCTTACATAAAAATCTTGCGCTTTAGGACGTATTTTCTTAGGTACAATAGCTTGAGGGTCAAACTCACGGGTGCGCTTTAAGTCGGTAGTTAAACGAGTAAGGCATTGTTCGATAATTTTGGCCGATTCGTAGCATTCTTGCAACCTCACCCAGGTACGATCCCAGCAATCGCCCAGTTCGCCCATTTCGCCCGTACCTACTGGAATTTCAAAATCTAATTCTGGATACACCGAGTAACCATCAATACGTCGTAAGTCGTATTTAAGGCCTGAGGCGCGCAACATAGGCCCTGATATCCCATAATTAATCGCCAAATCTAAGGGAATTGCTCCTACTTTGGCAGTACGTTGCACAAAAATTTTATTCTCTATCAAGATTTGCTGAGTCTCAAGAATTTTGGGCTTTACATAACGAATAAACTCTGCACAGCGATCTTCAAAGCCTACTGGTAAATCATAAAACAATCCCCCTACCCAAATGTAGTTGTACAACATACGCGCACCAGTGAGCCATTCCATCAATCGAAGAATGTGTTCGCGGTCACGCATCATCCATAAGAACACCGTCGCAGCTCCAATGTCTACGCCATAAGTACCCAATGCCACAAAGTGCGAAGCCAATCTGTTGAGTTCTGCTACCAACACTCGGATGTATTCTACCCGGGGAGGGATTTTATCGCTAATACCCAGCATTTTCTCTACTCCCATCGCATAGGCATGCTCAGAATTCATCGCTGCCACATAATCCATTCGGTCTACATAAGGAATGATTTGATTGTAGGGAAGCGACTCGGCGTGTTTTTCAAAGCAACGATGTAAATACCCAAGGTGAGGTACCACATCTACCACATACTCGCCATTGGTTACCACTTCTAAGCGTAATACCCCGTGGGTAGAGGGGTGTTGAGGCCCCAGATTCAACACCATTTCTTCCGACTTCAGATCAGTGGGGGTGTATTTATTAGGCTCTGACTGTTGCAGGTTATCTTCTTTAAAGATGTACTGCACCTCTTGGGGATTTTCGCGGGAGTCGGGGTTGGGTGTATTGATTTTGTTCATATTGGGTGGCAAAGTAACAAAATGGGTATTCTAAGCTTCATTTGAACCTCCTCAAAAGCTTTGATAAAATAAAGTTAATATAAATTTTAAAAACTGCTTGATTAAAAGCAAAGCAGTTTGCTTCACCTGAAAAAAGTAAAAAAAACCTATCACTAATCTAATCAAGTTTGTAAACCTTCTAATAAGACCTCTCCTTTTTTAGTTTTATAATGAGTGCAAATACAAGTAGTAAAAAAAACAACCCATAAGACAAAGGATAGCGACTCATACAGGGCTCTCCTTCTCTGAAAGAACACCCAATTATGTTGGAGAAACATTTGGCTCAAAGCACCCTATGGTATTGGGCAAAAAAGCAGGATTTTGCCAAAATATTAGGCATCATATAAAGATATTTAAGATCAAGCTTTCTCAGTCGTTTTGTTTTAAAGATTTGATGCCACATATTTACCTCATTAAATCAAACCATGAATTTGACTATGTCATTTTTCAATTATTATTTTCGGGAGGGCATTCACCACATCCTCACTCTTGAGGCTAGTGACCACATTATGTTTGTAGTGGCACTTATGGCTATTTATCAACTCAAAGACTGGCGTCGAGTACTCATATTGATTACCGCCTTTACTATTGGGCACTCTCTTACCCTGGCTTTATCGGGCTTGGGCGTGGTTTCTTTCAAAACCAACGTAGTAGAGCTACTGGTAGCCGTTACTGTCTTTCTTACTGGCGCCGTCAATCTAGGCCAAAAACTACCCATGGCTACACGTTTGAGCCGTGCTGCTAAACTTCTTCGTTATGGAATTGCCTTTGCCTTTGGCCTTATTCATGGGCTGGCTTTTTCAGGTCGTTTGCGGGGAATGTTTTCAGACAATGATTTTTTATGGCCACTCTTAGGCTTTAATCTTGGACTTGAGATAGGTCAAATTGTAATAGTTTTATTAATTTTACTTTTGTCATTCATATTTACCCGGTTTCTTCAGAAAAAAGAACATGATTGGAACGTGCTGCTTTCGGGTGCAGCCATGGGCATTTCTTTATTTCTGATATTACAAAGAATACAGACAGTGTAAGCACGATTATGTATTGTTTATTGTTAGATGGCTCAATTACCTAACAATTCAGCAGTAAAACAATTTCACAATACTTAATGCCAGGCAGATACTAATGTCTATGTTCAAAACCTTGTTTTATTTTAATCAACCTTATTTCTCATGAAAAAAATTTTGTACATAATTTTACTAGGGTTGTTCTCGACTGCGGCTATGGCCCAGCATGACAAACCTTATGTAAGCTCAAAATTTGCTCAATTAGATCAAATGTTGCCAACTCCCAATAACTACCGTACAGGTTCGGGAGCTCCTGGCCACGAGTATTGGCAACAAAAAGCCGATTATAAGATCAAAGTATCTTTGGACGAAGTAAAGAACATGCTTACTGGTTCAGAAACAATTACCTACTATAATAATTCACCAGATAAGATAGATTATTTGTGGGTGCAACTAGACCAAAATAAATACAAAAAAGGGTCTAAGGCTTTCCAAACTCAAAACACTCGCTTAAACAAAAACCCTAATTTTGGCATGTTGCAAATGATCGTAGGGGAAGCCTCAGAGTGGGGATGCAAGATCAAGAGTGTAAAAGACAAAAGTGGTAGGCCTATGAAGTTTACCATTAATGGTACCATGATGCGCATTGACCTGCCTCAGCCTCTGAAGGCCAAAGGCGGAAATGTAACTTTCTCTATCGCCTGGGAAAATCAAATTTTAGATATCAATAAAGCTGGCTCTCGCGGAGGATATGAGTTTTTCCCAAAAGATGGAAACCATTTGTATGAAATTGCGCAGTGGTTCCCTCGCATGTGTGTATACGATGACGTAAACGGATGGCAAAACAAGCAATTCTTAGGAAGTGGGGAGTTTGCCCTTACCTTTGGTGACTATGAAGTAGCCATTACCGCGCCTGCTGATCACATTGTAAGTGCTACAGGTGAGCTACAAAATGCTAATAAAGTCTTGACTGCAACTCAGTTAAAACGTTTGAAACAAGCAGAGAAAGCAAGCAATCCAGTAGTGATCGTTACTCAAAAAGAAGCTGAGCAAGCAGAGAAAAGCAAGTCTAAAAAGAAAAAAACTTGGGTATTTAAAGCCAAAAATGTACGTGATTTTGCCTGGGCAAGCTCTCGTAAATTTATTTGGGATGCCATGCGGGTAAAGATTGGCAACAACAACGTATGGGCTATGTCTTTCTACCCAAAAGAAGGAAACCCACTTTGGGGTAAATATTCTACTCAAGTAGTAGCCCATACTTTGAGAACTTACTCTAAGTATACTTTTGACTACCCTTATCCGGTAGCAATTTCGGTACACGGAGCCGTTTTTGGCATGGAGTATCCTATGATTTGTTTCAATGGTGGTCGTCCTAAGGCAGATGGTACAGTACCTGCCAATACACGTAGAGCCATGATTTCGGTAATCATCCACGAAGTAGGGCACAACTACTTCCCAATGATTGTAAACTCAGACGAGCGTCAGTGGACTTGGATGGACGAAGGCTTGAACTCATTTATGCAATACCTTTCAGAAACCGAAATTCCTCAGCAAAGCTGGGCAAAAGCAGATTACCCTAATGGTACTTACCCTCACCGTAGAGGCCCCGCCAAAAACATTGTACGCTACATGAGAACCGATCCTACCAAGATTGTTCCCATTATGACTAACTCGGAATCTATTCCTCAGTTTGGAAACAATGCTTATGGAAAGCCAGCCACTGCTTTAAACATTTTGCGAGAAACTGTAATGGGTAAGGAATTATTTGACCATGCCTTTAAAACTTACTCACAGCGTTGGTACTTCAAACACCCCAAACCAGCTGATTTCTTCCGTACAATGGAAGATGCCTCTGGGGTAGATTTAGATTGGTTCTGGAGAGGTTGGTTCTACTCTACGCTTCCAGTAGATATGAGCATCGAAGATGTAAAAGCTTTTACTTTTACCAAGCCTGGCGAAAAGTTATCAGCATCTAAGGAAGGTATCAAACACGAGGCATTTGACAATAAACAATTTACTGGACTTAGAGAGCGCTTGAGCAAAGGATATGGCCTAAACATGACCGATGCAGAAATGGCTCTATTGAAGCCTGGCAAATATTTTTACTCTGTAAAATGTAAGAATATTGGGGGTACCATTATGCCTTTGATCATTCAGGCTAACTTTGTAGATGGTAGCACTCAAATTGTACGAGTACCAGCAGAGATTTTCCGCCAAAGCCCTAACGAAGTCTACAAAGGATTGATTTTCAATAAGCCTGTGAAATCGTTCCAGCTAGATCCTATGTTGGAAACGGCAGATATCGATACTAAAAACAACGCTTTCCCTCGCACAGGTACCGATTCTAAATTCAAGAAATTTAAAAAAGAAAAGAAAGAGCAGAAAGCGACAGGTTCTAAGTAATTATCAATGATTCTCATTGGTTAAAGAACCAAATAAATATTAAAAAGCAGTTGGGGTCACCCCTAACTGCTTTTTTTATGCTATGATAGACACTTTGCATAAATTTTCAAGGGTAGACTTGCTTGATTTCAAAAAAGCTTTGTATATTTGCATCCGCTTAAAAAGCACGGGATATGGCGCAGTCCGGTAGCGTACTTGCATGGGGTGCAAGGGGCCGCAGGTTCAAATCCTGCTATCCCGACTAATTTTTTTCAAAAGCCTCTCATAATTTAAATTATGAGAGGCTTTTTGCATTTTATTACTCTAAGGTTACTAGGTTATTTTGTAGGGCATACACGACCATTTCTACTAAGTTCTTGCATTTAGTCTTTTCCAATATATTTCTTCTATGTCCTTCTACTGTCCTTTTAGTAATAAACAATCGTTCTCCTATTTCGTCAGCAGTCAATCCTTGACAAGAAAACTGTAGTACTTCCAACTCACGCCCTGAAAGCTTTTCTTCCATATTAAACCTTGGTTTTTCTCGCTTACGTCGGATCAACCCATTTCTCATGACTTGCAAGGTGTTATCATTGTAATAGTTCCCTTTTTGCATTACATCCTCAATGGCCTGAAGTAATTCTTCAGGTCCACAATCCTTCATCAAAAAACCATTGGCACCTAGTTCTAATGTCCGTAAAATATATTTTTCATGTCCATGCATGGTAAGCATCAATACCTTTACTTCAGGTTCATGTTCTTTTAGGTATTGTAGTGTTTCCAAACCATTCATTTTAGGCATTTTCAAATCCAGTAAAATCAAATCTGGGCGTTTGGATGCCAGTTGATGAACAAGGTCTTCCCCGTTTTCTGCTTCTAAAATTACTTTAATTCCCTGAAAGTCCTCTAGCAACGATCTTAACCCTTTTCGAAAGAGTTGTTGATCATCGGCAATAGCTATTGTAACTGGCATATGTTAGTTGTTTAAAGATTTATACATTTACATGTATCTCTACTTGGATTCCCTGGCCTTTTGTGGAGTGTAATGCTATTTTTCCTCTCAAAACTTTCACCCTACTTTCAATGCTCTTGAGTCCTAGCCCTTTCCCGTTTTTTTTCATCATTGGGCTTCCAGCTTCGTTAACTTTCGATTCATCAAACCCAATTCCATCATCCAAATACATCAGTTTTATGTGGGTTCCCTTTTGGTAGAGATAAATGTGAATTTTTTTGGCTTGAGCATGTTTCAGCGTATTATTAGTCAGCTCTTGTACAATCCTGTACAATGCTAGTTCAGTTTGAATATCTAATCGCTGTTGATAGCCTGTACATTCAAAGTGTACCTCGATGGTACCTAAACCATTAAGCTTTTCGCAAAAGTCTTGTAAAGTATCTTCTAAGCCAAAATCTTCAAGCATGGGGGGCAGTAAGTTATGAGAAATATGACGAACACTGTAAATTGTTTCGCCGGCGAGTACTTCGGTTTGCTTGGTTAAGCTTACAGGAAAAAGTTTGTTTTCAAGTTTGTAACGAATCTGGCTAATATAGCATTTCACCGCTGACAATCGGGCACCTATATCATCATGCAAATCTTTGGCAATTTGTATTCTTACCTTTTCTTCAGTCTGAATGTTGGCCTCCAGCAACTCACGCTGGTAATTGGCTTCCAGCGTTTTATTTTTTTGATATTGGTTGATGAGTTTACGTTGATAAAATATATAGAAGAAAATAGCAACAACGGTAGGAAACAGTACCCCCAGAGTACCGATAAAAAAAATAGTATATATGTCTCTTTCTGAAAAATTTACATTTAGCAGAATCAAAACATTTATTCCCGAGAATCCCTCCATATAGCCAAAGAATAAAGGATATGTAAAA
>DMXI01000125.1 GCA_003483885.1 Microscillaceae bacterium | reverse complement strand
CCAGCAAATGGATGTTCTTCCAGATTTGTAACAATCCCTGACGACATGGTAATGTAATAAGCTGCGGAGGCTAAATTTATACTGGAAAATGTCAGGGCACTGTCTTGCAGGGCAGTGGTCAGGGCGGCGGCATCGTACCGTTGAACAATGTGATGATCACTTGCTCTTTTGATCAAGACCTCACCACTGCCCACCTTTATTTTTTCCGAAAAATGAATCTTGAAAGTAATATTACCATCTGGAAGGCTTGAACCATTGGCAGGTGTCAAACTAACCAAGGTAGGTGCTCTTGCAGGGTTTACCTTTACCCAGACTGTTCTGCTTTCTAAGGTTAAGTCTGGCGCCATAGGATTTGTTACCTTACATACATAATCTCCGGCATCTTGCTCGGTTACGTTTGGCTTGGTAAACTGTTGGCCCGAAAAAACCAGGGTTCCGTCTTTGTACCACCGATAGACATTGCCATCTCCAGCAACAAATCCATCAATATTCAAAGTGTGTCCCTCCTCTAGGGTAATCCTAGTGACTTTGAGGATGTAGTTGGCTTGGGGGGCATAGCTACTAAGTTTAGAGATATTGGGCAAAATATCGTCAAAATACAGGGAATTGCTGTCTACTTTGAATGTGGTTGGATTCCCTGAGAAATTGGGCAAATCAGTAATCCCGTTATTTTGTAACTCAATTTCTTTAATGGATGTCAGATCGCCAATGGCATCAGGCAATGCGCCGAATAGATAATTGTGGGATAAATTGAGAAATCTTAAATTAACTAATGCCCCTAATTCATCAGGAATAAAGCCATAGAAATTATTGTGAGAAAGATTTAACCAGCCTAATTTAGTTAAATTACCAATAGAGGCTGGAATAAATCCCATCAATTGATTATCAGAGATATTGAGCGAATATAAGTTGACTAAGTTACCTATTGCATCAGGGATAACGCCAGTTAAGCCATTTTTAAATAAATGTAACCGACTCAATTGGGTCAAGTTGCCAATAGTAGCGGGTATATTTCCGGTAAGCTGGTTATCAGATAGGTCAAAATATCCGAGTTGAGTTAAATTGCCGAAGGCACCCGAGATGGTTCCAGTAAACTGGTTGCGAGATAGATCAAAATATCCGAGTTGAGTTAAATTACCAATGGCAGGAGGGATGGCTCCCGTAAGCTGGTTGCGAGATAGGTCTAAATGTTTGAGTTGATTCAAATTACCAATGGTAGGGGGGATAGTTCCCGTAAGCTGGTTGCGAAGAAGGCTTAAATGCTCTAATTGATTTAAATTATCAATGGCAGCAGGGATGGTTCCCGTAAGTTGATTATTAGATAAGAATAAACTTTTGAGCTGAGTTAAATGACCAATAAATGTAGGGATGGTTCCGGCAAGCTGATTACTAGACAGGTCTAAATGTTTGAGTTGAGTTAAATTGCCGAAGGCACCCGAGATGGTTCCAGTAAGTTGATTACCTGATAAATCCAGTGTTTTCAATTTGGTTAAATTACCAATAGAAGCAGGAATAGTACCGTTGAGCCAAACGCCTTCTAACCTGAGTTCTTCCAAATTTGTTAAGTTGCCTACCTCGGTAGGAATAGACCCACGTAGATTGTAGTAGGCTAGCGAAAGCCTTTTGAGTGCTGGGAAATCACCAATAGTAGGAGTAAGGCCAGAGCCCAGTGTTGGGTTGCTAAAGTCAGCTTTGCGCAAGTTAATGCTAGTTACATGGCCACCTTCTACGATAAGCCCCTCCCAGGAATTATTTACATCATTGGCAGAAGCAGAGGTAAAATTCCAACCATTTAATTCAGTGGGGCCTCCCAAAGAATGATACAAGAGCTTAAGTGCTGTAAACTCTTGCTGAGTTACTTGAGCTGTGGCAAAATGAGTGCACAGTACTCCACATATCAGGAGTAATCTTCTGATTGATAATAAAGAAAGATTCATGAGGTGTTGTTTTAAAAGTTACGTTAGTCAGTCAAGCTGTTGGTTAAAAAAAAGAGGCAACAGAGCGCTTACCTTTTTCGTCTATAAGCATCTCTGAAGTCGTACTTGTATTGATGGAAATCAGTAAAGATATCGATAAGGGATCGTTGGTCATCTTATTTTTTGTTTTCTTAAATGATTGATACTGGTTATTGAGCGTTGTTATGAGCAACATTGTACTTGGAGCAAATATAGAGAGCAAAAGACCATACAGGATTGTACCTGGTGGAATAAAATTGACGTTTAAGGGAACAAATCGGGACTTATGAAAACAACATTGCATTTACAGGACTTAGAGGAAATGGTGCTAGAGAACCGATACCCTCAAAGCTACCTGGTAGATCGTGATACAGGAATTGTGGAAAAAGAATATAACCGACATCTGCTTGGTTTTAATGGGTTTTATCGGGAGATTTTTTTGGGAAATATCCATATTGGTTATGGTAATTTGCAACTCAAAAACGATCTGGAACTGGTTCTTGAAGATGACCTTGAAACTGTAAAAATGTATTTTCTGCTTCAGGGAGATACATTAAGCCTGGATAATGAAAATTATCATCAATTCAACTTTGCTACTAGTCAGTCCAATATTATTTATGTGAATAATTTTTATGGTAAAGTCCTTTATGCCAGTCAACCACAAGGTGTCCTGGTTTTTGAGATCAACCTATCCTCAGAATTTTTCACCCAATATTTGCCAGAAGAAAGTAAACAATTGTATCAGTTTTTGAAAAATATAGATACCCAAACCACCTCCATTGTTAGTCCACATAATTATCAAACCACCCCGCAGATGTACCTAGTCATTCAGGATATCATGCATTGCAACCGTACTGGTATATTCAAGAAAATGTTTATTGAGTCTAAGGTGATGGAGTTGTTGATGTTACAGTTGGAACAAATCATTAGCTATGAGTACAAGGTTTATTCTATCTCCAAAAAGGATCAGGAAAAAATGCGTGCAGTTGAAGAGTTTATTCGTAAAAACCTGGACAAATCTACTAGTTTGGTTGATTTGGCTCGTAAAGCAGGCACCAATGAGTTTACTCTCAAGAAAGGTTTTAAGGAAGTGTTTGGTAACACCGTATTTGGGTATTGGAATGATTTAAAAATGGAAGCAGCCAAGCAAATGTTATTGGATGAAAGCCTATCCATAAGACAGGTAGCCGAAAAAACTGGTTACAAAAATCAACAACATTTTACCGTTGCGTTTAAAAAGAAGTATGGCATTACTCCTGGTAAGCTTAAACAAAGGAAGTTGTAGAGGTAAGTTGTAGTCTTCTAGCACTTGGCATAATACTAAAGCCAGGAGTACAAAAGTTCGAGAGTAATGGTATCTATGTAAAGATGCTGCATGAAGGGAGTTGGTTTACCCAAGCACTTGGGTGTTTTGTTTTACCAAGTTTATTTAAGTGTTTGCCTGACCCGTAATATATCTTTATATCCCAAACCACTCTGTCCACTTCCCCCCTTATTTTGCCCACTTCCCCAGTTTTTTATTTCACCGATGCTCGCCCTGATCTAATTTTGATAAAAAGTTTTTTATTCAAATAGCATAATCATGAAAAATATACTCATTGGTTTATTCATTCTTTACAGCTTGTCTGGGGTTGCACAGGGAGACTTTTCTGACGCACCAAAACTGCCCAACAAACCAGGTGCTCATTATATCAAGCCCTTGCTTCAGGTCATTAATACTGGCAATAAAGATAAAATAGAAGCCTTTATTCAGAAAAACTATGAACCAGGGTTTCGCGACAGACATCCGAT
Organism: Microscillaceae bacterium; assembly: GCA_003483885.1. Classification (GTDB taxonomy): domain Bacteria; phylum Bacteroidota; class Bacteroidia; order Cytophagales; family Microscillaceae; genus Microscilla. The sequence continues at coordinate 16,919 of DMXI01000125.1, read as the reverse complement.
GGTTGCGCATGTAAACCACTTGTGGCGTATGCATGCAAACCAGGGTAAACTCGTTTATCAAGGGGTACGTCGTTACAAAAAGCCATTGCCGAAAAGTGAAATGGTGGTGATTCTAAAAGCACAAAGAACAGAACTCTGGCAAGCCATTACGCTTAAGATTACTACCCAAAAGCCATACAAGATTACCAGGGTCAGGCTTTCGCCAGCTCGTCCATCTGTTAAACCAGGGCCACTTACGATGCAGCAAGCAATCATCGAACTGAAAGGTTATGTAAAGCGGATGGCCCAAAGGGATGTGTTTTCGGGAAGTGTATTACTTGCCAAAGGTGATAAAGTGCTGTACAAAGCGGCTTACGGGTTGGCCAGCAAGCGTTTTAATGTGCCTAATAATGTACAAACCAAGTTTAACCTTGGGTCTATGAACAAGATGTTTACCGCTACTGCTATTATGCAGCTGGTACAGGCGGGAAAACTTTCTTTGAGTGATAAGTTAAGCAAGTTTGCTGATGAAAGCTGGTTGCCTAAAGAAATGACCGACAAAATTGAAATTCGCCATTTGTTAACCCACACTTCTGGCCTGGGGAGTTATTTTAACCGCACCTACATGAAAAACTCTAAAAACAACTACCGGGTATTGGCCGACTATAAACCTTTGATCAAAAATGAAAAACTTAGGTTTGAACCAGGTACCAATTGGGGCTATAGCAATACAGGCATGTTTATGCTGGGAGTAGTGATTGAAAAAATAAGTGGGCAAAGTTATTTTGACTACATCCGCAAGCATATTTATAAACCTGCTGGCATGATCAATACCGATAGCTACGAAATGGATCAACCAGTACCTAACCTGGCCATTGGCTATGAACCTAACGATAAAAATGAAACAGGCTGGAAAAATAACATTTATCAGCATGTACTCAAGGGAGGACCAGCTGGAGGTGGCTTTTCTACTGTAGAAGATCTTCATCGTTTTGCGCTTGCCCTTACAAACTATAAATTATTGAGCAAGCAAATGACAGCGCAACTCTATGCACCCAAACCCAAGTTAAACTCGCCTCGCTATGGCTATGGTTTTAGTGTAAGAGGCGCAGCTTCTGAGCGTATTGTGGGGCATGGTGGAGGTTTTTTGGGCATAAGTGCGAATTTGGACATACACCTTGCCGAAGGGTATGTGGTAGCAGTCATGTCTAACTATGGTACAGGAGCACGTCCTATTGAACGAAAAATTACGGAGCTACTCAAACGGGTAAAAGATCGCCAGTAAACCGGGAAGAGTGAACAAGCATTGCGAAAATGTTTAAGTTTGACCATGGTAGGATAAATTAGGAGGGCGGAGTTTTCGTTCTCCTACAAAAGTATAACAGCGAAGCGCCAAAATTGAACCCAAGAGAAAACCCAAATGAATAAAACGCACAAATACTATCACTGGATTATTATTGTATCGGCGATACTAATAGCGGTACTTTTCAATTGGGAGAACTATAGTCGGTTTTTTATTTTTTTGCAAAACTCGGGTAAGGTGAAATTCCGGACTGGGGTGTATACCCAGGCCTCTTTTCTGATCATCAATACCATTGGGCATTTTGTGTTATTCAACCTTTTGGCGTTTTTTAATTATACCTGGAAAGATTTATTCATTCATAATAATTGGGCTAGAGGAATTCAAATTTCTCTGATTGTAATGGGTAATTTCCTGATATACATATTGTTTGGTTTATTAGTGGGGTGGACCGTAAACCAATATGTAGTGCTTCAACGAAGCTTTTCCACCTATTTTCTGTTTGCCAATTATGCGATAGCTATCTTAGCCGTGGCAGAGGCTTATTTTTTAATCCTGCTACACAAAGTGAAAACGGCAGAAGTGGCACAGCTACAACTTCAGGAAGAAAAAAAACATGCAGAACTTGCAGCACTCAAAGAACAGATTAGCCCTCATTTCTTTTTTAACACGCTTACCTCACTCAGTACCATTGTGCGAAACGAAGCTAAAGAAGTGGGGCTAGAGTTTATTCAAGACCTATCAAGAGTGTATCGTTATGCGTTGGCAAGTGGGCAACAAGACCTGGTAACCTTACAAGAAGAACTCGAGTTTATTAACGCCTATATATTTTTGGTAAAAAAAAGGTTTGGTGAAAAGCTTGTATATAAGGCCGAAAACCTCGGTAGCCTCCACGCATCAAAAATACCTCCTATGGCTTTGCAGCTATTGATCGAAAATGCTATCCAGCATAACATCATTACCCAGACTTTACCACTTACCATTCGCTTGTATACCGAAGCCGATAGGCTCTGTGTAGAAAATAATCTACAACCCAGAGAAACCGCTGATAGCCTGGGAATAGGCTTGCAAAACCTGGCAAATCGTTATCGCTTGCTGACAGGCAAAGAAATTGTCATTGAAAAAAATGAATGTTGGTTTCGAGTAAAGCTACCGATTTTATGAGAGTATTGATTGTAGAAGATGAGCCTGGAGTAGCTCAGGATTTGTGCGATAAATTAAAGGAAGTAACTCCAGGGATAGAAATATTGGCCGTGATTGAATCTATACAAGATGCAGTAGAGTGGATTAATACTTACTCTAGCGCTGATCTTGCTGGGCCTGACCTTGGCTTTTTTGACATTCGTATTGCAGATGGCAACTCATTTAAAATTTTTGAGCAAACAAGCGTCCACTTTCCTGTGATATTTACTACTGCTTATGACGAGTACGCCCTGAAAGCCTTCAAGGTAAATAGCATAGATTACCTCATGAAACCCATCGAGAAAGAAGCGCTTAAAGTAGCTATAGAAAAGTACAACACCTTTTATAGGAAAAGTGAGTCGCTGGATCAGACGAATTTGCTCAAAGCAATTCAAGGTTTGCAAACCAATCAGCAGAAAAAATACAAAAAGAATTTTCTGGTGTATATCAAAGACAAAATACTTCCCATTGAGGTAGAGAATATTGCTTTTTTTTTCCTGGAAAAAGAACAAGTATTTTGTTTGACCTATGCCAACCAAAAATATATGATTGATCAATCACTTGATAAGATCATTCATCAGATAGATCCCGAGCACTTTTTCCGAGCCAATCGCCAGTTTATTATTTCCCGAAAAACAATCGTGTCAGCCATCGCCTATTTTAATCGTAAACTAAAACTAGAGCTTACACCACTTCCCCCTACAGATGTGCTGGTTAGCAAGCCAAAAGTACCCGCATTTAAGAAATGGCTTAGCGACGGACTATCTTAATACGATTAGGTCTTGTACCATAAGTAGTGTTTTTTTAATGTCAATGCTTTGAGAAGAATTAGGTGTTTACTGGCAGCTCAAACAATCTCCTCCAGGCTGTTGTTACAGGCAGTAGTTTTAAGTGTTCAAGTGATATTCCAACAATAGGAAGCGACAGGACGGAGCACCAACCTAAAAAATAAGCAAGCCCACCATAAACTCTGGCGGGCTTGCTTCAATTCAGGCATCCTTAGGCAATATTTGGCAGGATGCCTCTGCACCAATGGTTATCTAATTACTCTTCTGAGCTTTGCCAAAACTCAGGATTAGTAAGCGAAGTCTCCATTTGCCCAATACTACCATACATTTCCGAATTGTAGCCTTTCTGGGCATAATAGTCCGAACTTTCACCATAAGACTGGGACTGACTAGTAGCAGGAGATGTCTGCGGTGATTGACTGTCACTTGAGGACGAACTCTCACTAAAAGCCAAGGTCGTTACTCCCTTACTCACCACCGATCCTACTGATTTGGTAATGGTAGGGATGGTAAATTTGCCAAATACAAAAGAAGCTACTGGTCTTACATAAGGAGTTCTGGTAAGTACCGAAGGAATGGGTACTACGCCCAATGAATTGAAAGATTGGTAAGCTTTACTCACACTGGTCAAGGATTTAAAGGAGTAATTAGTGGTTCCGGTAAGCTCTTGTAAGCGCACCGATTGTAAGGTCGCAAAAGCGCCTCCTGCGCCTTGAACCCCACCACTAAAGGCTCCCGTGATGGCACCACTAACCGCTCCTTGCAATATGGCACTGCCAAGACTACCACTATTGGCTACCCCAAAGGCTTCATTGACAAAGTATTGAGCGGCTCCCTGGGCGGCTCCTACTCCTGCGCCTACCACGGCACCTACCCCTGCGCCAGCCGCAATTCCGGCGGCGATTCCGGCACCAGTGGTTGTAGTAGCGGCTGCGGCGGCCGACCCAGCAGCAAAAGCACCTACTCCGCCAGCTGCTGACAGTGCACCTGCTACGGCACCAATGGCTGCTCCGGCAAATATGTAACCGACTAATTCACCACCTGACAGGCCTGATTTGACTCCTGTATAAGTAGCTGCTGCGGCGCCCAACGCGGCTCCTATAGCGGCGGCAATGAGAATAATGGCCAAAAATGCCAATTCGCCAGAAGGGTCATTTAGGTTGATGGGGTCGTTGCCACAATAGAGGTAGGGGCTGGTATATTGCAACACAGGATCTATGCTGTAAAACCTCCCTAACTGGGCATCGTACAGACGAGCCTGGAAATTGTAAAGCCCGGTTTCCTCGTCCCATTCTTGTCCTGTAAATCGGTAACGAGCCAGAGACAAATCACCATAAGCGTTGGCCAGTACTTCACCAAAAGCCGTGTAATCTAACATAGTTTTGACTTGCCCCTGTTCATCGGTAATCGCCCGTATTGAACCTTGCTGGTCTTTGACCATGTAATAAGACACTGCCTCCTTTAGCATACTTACCAAACCACCCACGCCATAAATGTATTGGGTGGTGTCTTGCTGCACCTCCAGCAACGGCAAGCGATTAAAACCATAAGCATAAATGAGTGCTTGGTTATCATCTACCACTTTCAGAGTTCGTTGATTCAGTCCATTGTAGGCGTAATCTATTTGAGTGCCCTCTTGTTTGGTAATACTGGTGGCAAGATTAGTCAACGAATCATAGCCAATATCAGTAATGCCCAGGGCAGTCGTGGAAGTTACACTCCCGTTTTCATTGTATTGAAAACTATTGACCGTATTACCTTCTATGGAGGCTTGAGCGAGTCGGTTGCTGCCTGATTCATAGGCAAAATTAGTCAAACCACTCGCTGTTTGCTTAGCAGTAATATTACCATTGAGGTCGTAAACATTGGTCATGGTATCTTGAGCAGTCTCTCCACTTTCGGTGGTATAATCAGCCACCGCGAGTTGCCCTCTGCCATCGTATTGGTAAGCATAATCGAACGAATTGGCTGGTACAATACCGTTTTTAGTAGAAATATTCGCCAGGTTACCATTATAATAACTGGCATTTTCATAACCGCCCTTAGTATAAGCCAACTCCAGATCAAGAATAGCCTGGTTATTCGCAAACTGGCTTTTCATCTGTTCAATCCAGCCAGGGGAGTTATAAGTCAGGCTACGCTGAATGGCTTGCCCACCTTGATTGTTGAGACTCTCTTGAGAAAGGCTTCCATTGGCATTGTAGGTGTATTTTGCAAACTTTTCGGGTTCATTAGGAGTACCTATGCGCACGTTTTGTCCTACCACATTGTACTGATAAACCACCTTGGGTATTGGTGCCGTTTCCGGATACGTAATGGCCGTTACATGTTTCAGGTTATCATACGCATACTCAAATGTCTGAGAGGGTTGGTCGGTCATGTGAAGGGTAGAACCCACTGAGTTACCCGCGACATCATAAGCAAATACATTTTCTATCTGTTGGTTGTTTGAGGGTTGGCTTTGCGCCTTCCATATTTTACCTACCAAATAGGCATCTTCTCCCGTACCGTCATAAATCGTCTGCTTGGTCCATTGGTTATCGGTAGGATAAGCAGGGTTGGTGTTGGCAATTTCCTGCCAATGGCTTCCATCTCCCCAGGTACCTTCTACCCAGCCTTCCTCAATTACCCTACTCAACTGATCATATTTGGTATACAACACCCGATTTTGTGATTCGTTCCAGGTATTTACCCTAAACCTGGGACGTCCAGCCAAGTCATATACGATTTTGGTTTCACCCGAATCCGGTGTTACCCTTTGAGTCAATTGTTTGAGAAAGTCATACGTGTTTTTAATACTAAAATCATCCCCATTGTCCGCATCAGTAAAGGAATTGGGTGGCAAAATCGCGGCCAGATTGCCTTGAGTATCATATACTTGCTGTACTTTGGCCAGTACTTGTTGTTCCACCTCGGTTTGTTTGCCAAGTACCCGACCCATTCTATCTTTGATCTCATATATTTGAGACCCGTTTGCATCGGTTGCCAGGTTTACCAGAAAGCTTCCCTCAACGAATGGAATATTGGCCACACTTGACTGGGTAGTTACCCCATAAGCGCGACTACCGATGTGTTGGTTGTCCTGGGTGATGGCAAAATCCTTTCCTGGATTTCCTTTCTTGATCACCCTTTTCAGGTTAGAACCTTCATACATCGTACGGGCATAAGGATATCCTTCATCGGCAGGGTAATAATCGCTAACCTTACCAGTCATCACCCCACTTTGCTTATCGACGGACGTTACAAAGCCTGTTTGATACCCTATAGAAGCCTCTTCATAAGCGGCAATTTTGGTTTCAATGGTTACTGAACCCAATGCGTCATATAACTTTTGCTTGACGAGTACCCGAGCAGTATCAATGGCCTGGGTTTGTATCTCTTGACTGGCCCCGTCTAGATAAGTAGCCGATAACTGAGGTTGGTCGTAGATCACAAAATTGGTGAAAGACATTTTACCCTTGGCTTGCAAAGTCATTGCTCCTGAAGGGGTTACCGTGGTTTTGGGCGAAAACAAGGGCTTCCCATTTACGATCAAATACAGGCGCCCCTCGATGGGTATCAAAAATACATTGATTGGGCGTTGGGTAGCCGTCTGATCAGTGTATGTGTCCTGTCCTACCTTCAGAGTCCACCCATTGCTGCTATCCCAATTAGCCTGGATATCGTTCCCAAAACCAAATTCTAGTTGAGCATCAGTAGGGGTAGGAATCAATACCGAAAAGCTCAAGCCTTCTCCAGTATATGCTTCCGTAGCCGTCCAGTTAATAGCAGATGATTCATCCAAGGTATGTTGTAAACTACTATTAGTTACTTGCCAGGCTTGCTGGTTTGCGGTTTGCCAGTTATTCCAGGTTTGCGCGCCATTGGTAAAGTTTTCATAAAGGCCTCCCAGAGCAGGTGAAATCTCAATACTGCTGTTAGGGTTATCTTGAGGAAAACTAAAGCGACCATTAGCTTCATGAAATGCCCGGGTGTTGAATAAGGCCGTCCCTGTTTGAGGAGCACCCGATGCCCCTATTACAGCAATGGCTTGATTTAGAGGGTCATAGGCATTGTATGCTACATCAGCGTTTCTGCCAGAGTTGGCTATTTCATTGTTAAACAAAGGATCGTATACACTTACCGAAGCTTCACCTGCCAAGGGCGCAAAAGTAATATTGTTGATTAAAATTCCTTGGCTACTCTTGGTACTTTGCAGGGCCAAATTAAGCGTTTCGGTGGTTTCTACGTCCAACACTCCCTGCCAGTAGGTCCACACTTCTTCTTCCTCTACCGCTAGTTCAATAGTTTGCGTAGGTCCACCAGTTTGGGTAAAAACCCAGTTTACTACTCCTGAATCACCCACGAAACCTTTAGAGGCCTTTACCCAGGCCGCAATGACGCTCTTTTCGGAAACTTCTAAAGCCGTTGTTTTACCCAAGGTACTTCCCGCGGCGAGGTTAAAACTCTGATCTCCCGTTTTAGCATCTCCCTGCACTAGCTGACTATTGACGGTGCCACCTCCTTGTAATTGCCAGTTGGCCTCGTAGTCTTCATAAGCAGCAAAACCTACATAAAAAGCATCATCCTTCCCAATGGTCTTAAAGTTAGCAACCGTTAACATATCGTCTTTGCTGTATACCGAAGTTCCTACCACTCCAGTAACATCTCGTTGCTGTTGCACCAGTCCATGCGTGGTACGGGTCAATACCTTGTTGACGAGCCTCCAGTCATCATTGGGTTGGTTGTTGGTTAGCAGCTTGTTGGCGGCCAAATCAGTCATGGGCACCTCTTGTTGCAGCACATAAGAATCCAGCGTGGCCCAAGTTGTCAGAGCAGGTGTGTTTTCGTCAGGCTTGATCTGGATGGCTTCATAGGTTTGTAAACTAGCCGCTATGACTTGCTCCTGTCCAGTTTCTTCTGGTACTACACTTTGTATTTCCAGTAAAGGAGCATTGATCACGTTTCGTTTGCCAAACCAAGGGTACACCTCATAAGCATAGCTATAGCTTTTGCGAATTGTTTCAAGCTTTTCGTTGATAGTGACATTGTCATACTCCTCTTGGATAAGGTTGCCCAACACATTGTAGAAATAGCGGGTAGTTTTGGTCAATCCATCTTGTACTTGAGTATTTTCTTCTACCCTAAAATACCCTCCGTACAAATTTTTGTCACGGCCTTCTACTTGGATAGCGCCAAAAGTAGCCAGGTTTTGTGCGTCTTCAGTCAATACTTTGCCCGCACTATCGAGGGTTTTGCGAAGAATGAGTTGCCCATCCAGCAAACTGGTAATTTGGGTTTCTGGCTGCGCATTGTTCTGCTGACTTGGTGGTAATAGCTGATTGTAGTAGGTATTTTCTATCCAGCCAAATGTAGGAGTAGCCAACGACTCGGCACCAGGGTAAAATTTACTACTATAGTATTTCACTACCCCTCCGGTAGGGTCACAGGTGGCCGAAGCAGGATCAAAAACAAATTGATTGGTGCTTAGGTCATAGCCATTGTTGATTTCCTGCCGCTCTACACAGTAATCTACTACTTTGCCTTGAATTGTACCTTCTAGATAGCGATGAATGGTAATTTGGCTGGCATTGCTAAAGGGTTTGTTGAGTGGCAATGACGTAACAAAGGTAGACGAACCTGCTGGATATTGTCCATTGGTATTGGGTTCTGGAAATCCAGTGGTGTCGTCAATAGGGGTGAAGTATCGCTGATCTATGATGACTTCATCTTCTAAAAACTGGTTTAACAGGTTCCACACCGAAGAGCTCTCCGGACTGCTGTTTTTAGTATTCAAAAAAGACAGAAAACCAGGCCCTTGATTAATCATCGTAGTACTATTGATGTCTGAAGACAACGATTCATGATGTTGAGCCGCTACCTGCCAGTCGGTTTGCGAACCGCGATGATAAACTTGGTTATCGAATGTGGCAATGTCTACTCCAGCAGTAGGGAAGTAGCGAGTTTTGCGTCCATCGGTCGTTCCATCTTTATCAAATAAATTCAAAGGCTCGTTGTCCCACTCAAAAGTATTGGTCGTAGGGTCAAACGCCAGCAGCTTGGCCTGAGCCGCATACTCTCTATTGCTGGTATACAAGGCATAATCGTGCCCATAGGCAAACCAATTGATGTCCTCATCATTAATAGTGGTGCGAAAATAGAGCTTATCGTTGGCCAACCAAGATAACCCATTATAACGAATAAGGTAAGGACCCGAAGCAATCAGGTTATTGCCAATTATTTGCGCCAAAAACGGAATAGTAATCGTTCTGGAAGGCACACTTTTGGGAAGCCTATGTGTGAAGTCTTGTGAGGTGATATGGGTGTAGTTTTCATCCCAACTTACCACTTTAACGGTATAATTAAAACTCTCGGAAAACTCGTCATTGATGTAAGTAAGCGCCAAAAACGAAGCACTGGCGGTAAACCCAAATTGATTGCGTGGATCATTGCCCCCTACAGTAAAGGTAAGAATGGTGCTTGCACCTTTATGCCATTCGCTATCTGGGGTTTGATAAAATAAAGTTAAGGGATTATGTCGGCTGCCGCTACCCGCAGGTTGGTAGTCCAGTAAGGCATATTGCTTATGAACAGCTGTAATGTAAGGGGTAGCATTAGGGTTTCCGCTCTGTAATACCCCTGATTGGTCAGAAATGATCCATTCTTTGGTGAAAACATCCCACGAGTAGCGATACAGCTTACGATTGTCTTGATCGCATACCAAAAAAAAGTTGTCGCCCGCTGCCACTTCATAATTCGTGGTAGCCAGTTCAATAGGAGTGGTTTCGTACCATTCTCCCCAGCGAAGGGCATTTTTATGATAAGGGTGTATATATGATTTTTGAGCCTGTACATTGGTATAGCACAAACAAGCAAAATCTTCAGCGGTTACTGCATTGAGCGTTTCCAAATCCAGCGGGGAGTCAATCACTGGAGTGGCGGGCTGCCATAACTGCCACCTACCCAACCAAGTATAAAAAGAAACCTGTAACTTATTTCTATTACTGTTTACCCAAATATTACTTACATAATCTGCTCCAAACCATACCCTGGGGGTACCCGAACCAGCCCAAGGGTCATCGATCGTTTGTTGGTGATTACATTCTGGTAACTCCTGTTTTTTATAATGATAAGTTACTTCTGCCCCTTTAGAGGTAAGCCCACTACGCAGGGCTCCAGCATTTACCGAGGTGGCATCCCAATAAGAAAAAGATAAACCAGGCAAAGAGGTACCGTTGTGCAGTACACTTTTAATATTGGTGAGGGTACGTTTTACAGTATCGCCGTATAGTGGATTGTCTTGAGCATATCCCGAAAAGTTAGATGCCTCATCATACGTAAACATAATAGTATATAAGAGGGCACTGTCTTGGTTGTGAATCGCAATATTACTTAAGTAAAGTGTCTCGTATTTATCTTGGAAGGGGCCATAATCATTGTTAGGTTTTTGAGTGTAGGGATCGTTCCAATGAGGGGCCAGGTATTCGCGGGCACCCGATGGATCGTTTACAGTGTAAACCTTTTCTTGATAGTTCAAAAGGACCTTACGCCCATACATATCTTCTATCTGTGAAAGATAACAAGCTTTGGTAAAGTGTAAGCCATCCTCTCCTACAGGTTGTTCTACCACCTCATAACTATACTGAATTGTGTCGCCAAAAGTGTTTTGGGTATATTTTAAGTTCCAGGCTACCGGATAGCGTTCTTGAATTACTTTTTGGCCTTCATCCTTCACCAAGTTTGAAGAACCTACCCAGTTGGGCCATCTTACCTTCCATTGAATCCCATCTTGTTGTTGAGCATCTGCTGGCAAGCCCCCAAACGAATTGATAGTGCCATCATCATTAATGGTTTCCCAACGTTCAAATTCGGGATAATATATAATACGGGTAAAATCGTATTGAAAACCTTCAAAGCTAATTCCACCATCATATACTAAAAGCTGATGGTCTTGACGCTCCACACGTAAAATTCTTTGTTGTTTTTTGTCGGTAATTTTCCATTGATTCGCGGCATCCAGTGATTCAATCTTTGCTTCAGGGTCAATGTTTAGACCTGCTTGTCTGCCTGCCTCTAAAAAAGCTTGAGACAATTGAGTGGCCTGAAAACCACCCACTTTATCTACCGACATTTGAGCACGCAACCAACTGCTTTGGTTAGGCTCCAATGCTATTGAATTATTATCTGTATATAAATAATACTTGTTATCATTGCTCGAAGCATTGCCTCGGTCATCCACTTCGATGCGCTGAAAAGGCAAAGACCACCCCAATCCAAGTATGCCGGTAGGTTGGGATACATTAGAAACTTGAATGGTATTTTTGACATTGCTGCCGTAGGATGCAGTCAACTTTAAATCTAGCCCGTTGCGTCCTTTGAGGTTGACCAGGTCCAGAGAGAGGTTTACATCACCTCTAAATAAATTTACACTGTCTTGGAATATTTCCTGGCCATCGGCACCAAATTGCATGGGGCGAATAGCCGGTACTTGATTATTACTACTCATACTGTTAGTTGGTTTGATATGTAATGTATGGGGAGGGGCCCCTGTGTCTGTAAAAACAAAAAGTGTGGCCTGGATCAGACCACACTATACCTTGTACAAAATAGCTGCGGGTTTTGGCAAAAAGGATTGGTACACCACGCAGCCCAAATGCCTCACAAAGCATGGCTTGGAAATGCAGCTATCTATGTACTGTACTTGTTACATTCATGGATCACTTAATGATAATTAAGCATCTGTTTCGGCAATAACTAATACATTGACCGATCCATAACCGTAGTTGTTAGAGTCATCGTGCATCTTAGCCGTAGCCGTAGCAGTTACCTGGCTTCCATTAATGCCACCCAAACCAGCTTTGATGTCCATCTCGCGTAAGTGGTGATCTTTAGAGTAGCTGATATCAAAACCCTGTACTGCTACAGAAGCATTGATTACGCGTGATCCAAAATCTACGGTTTCTTGTTTACCATTGTCTATGTTAACAGATTTGAATTGTACAACACCCATTGTTATTGTGTTTTAAGGATTGAGAAATAGGTTTAATTTTGAAATGTGCCAGTCAAAAGAATGGTATCTTTTGTGGCGATTGACCTGTGAAGTTTTTAAAACCTGCCAGGCATAAATGATTGATTTTCAGATTACTGCATCCGAGGTGCTAAGCATCTGTTTCGGCAATGATTAATACATTGACCGACCCCGAACCATGATGATTAGAGTCATCGCGCATCGTAGCAGTAGCAGTAGCAGTTACCTGACTTCCACTAATACCACCCAAACCAGCTTTGATTTTCATCTCACGCAAGTGGTGATCTTTAGAAAAACTGATGTCAAAGCCCTGTACTGCTACAGAAGCATTGATTACGCGTGATCCAAAATCTACGGTTTCTTGTTTACCATTGTCGATGGTAATCGATCTGAATTGTACAACACCCATTGTTATTGTATTTTAAGGATTGAGAAATAGGTTTAATTTTAAAGGCTTTTGATAGTTGCCTTTGTACCAGTGAAAAGAATTATATCTTTTTTGATGAGTGCAAGTAGGAGATTATTTCTCTGGGTTAGAACAGCATTTATACCCATTGATGTAAAATGCGTATAAAGTGCAGAGGTGTTTTTTGTCTTAAAAAAATGGGCGTTTTTGTGGGTTTTAAAATGGGAAAAATAGTATTTGCTATTTTAGGTTGCGTGTCTTCATCAACCGATCGAAACCTTCAAATAGGTCGTTTTTAGGCCGGTCAGTAGTTTGATTTGTGGAGATACAAATCAGGGCAGAAAATAGTAAAGTAGAGTGGGTGAAATGACTTCTCAATTAAACAGATAACACGAAATGAAAAAAACGATAGACAATTGTCCTATTTGTAAACCAGTTCAAAATGTACTTGGGTTTTTAGAAAGAAATCATTTTGAGGTGATGGAGGAAAAAATAGCCGATTATCACTTTCATGAACTTTATTTTAAACTAAGAGGAAAGTCAACCAATATTCCTGCTATAGATCAAATAACGAAGCATTCCACGTCGAAATTCACGTGTGAATGCCATTGGAGTGTAATAGAGCTGGAAATTATAGATGAGTGAAGCTAAGCACTTATACAACAGTAAATGACCAACTTAAAACTCAAGAAAAAGGACTTACTTTTCGTTTATATACCTTCTTTGGATTGAGCAATTAATAGTAATTTTTTTCCCGCCAGTATAGAAAAAACAATCCAGGGAATTAGGGAAAGTAGTGAAAAAGTAAGCCCTATGATTCCAGCTGTGGAAGGTATGATCATAAGTATACCAGAAACCAATCCCCAAGTAGCTGTAGTTTTGCTAAAAGATTGTGATTTGAACATTACCTTAGAGATCAGGAGTATCGTAACTGCATTCAATACATAATATACGTCAAAGGCAGTTCCTTTGTATTTTGCCAATAGGCCATGGCCAGCCGCTAATAATTGTTGTTTAATCTCAACTGATGTTGTCAAATAGTATTGTTTGCTTAGCGACATCATCTCAAATCCTACGGTGGACGCGAAATAAGATGCAATCCCAACAAGCCCAATAATGACCGCAATGAGCATATTGGTAAAGTCTGTTTTTCTTAATGAAGCAAATAGACCAAGGTAAACAAGTATTAAAAGTGTATTATTAATGTAGTACAAGAAATCAAGACTTAATAAGCCGATTAACCAGTTTTCATGAAACAAAACAATAAATCCTTTAGTACTGGCAGGTGGTGGATATATCGTAAAAATAATTACTTGTATGGGAATGATTAGCACCACTATAAAAGCTGTAATTCCACCAATTTTGCATAATTTATCCCAATTATATACTGTATCCATTTGAGCGCTTGGTTAAGTCAGATGTATTACTTGTTTATGATTTTTATCAAGGTAGTCAGTTCTTCTGAACTTTTTTAGGTTTGGGTAGCATAATCTATCTTTTTGGGCAAGACACTGTGATGTGCAATTTAATATCTTTCTTAGTTTAAGATGTCCTTAAAAAGTGCGGAATAATGTATTTATACATCATATCAAATGGTTGTTTGTTCAATATAGCTTTTCCATAATTACTTCCAGTGAATACGATCACTAAATTATCAAGCTCGGGGATTAAGATGATATAGTTGCCACCATTACCAAAGGTGAATTTTAATGTCAGTATTTTATTACCCACTTTTACCTCTTCTGTGTACCAATAATATCCATATTTGGCAGGTTTTTGCCCTGGCCAGCTATTTCCTGCCGTTTTAAAAAATGAATAGTTGGCAGGTAAAGTAACTTTCGGACTTGTGATGCTATTCAGGGTTTGTGCTGAGATAATTCTTTTACCCTCATATTTTCCTCCATTGATTACCAGGTTACCGATTTTTAACATGTTTCTTGGAGTTATTCTTAAATTACCCGCGGTAAATACCCTTCCTGTTTTGCGATTTTTTGTCCATCTATAATGCTTACTAATGCCCAAAGGTTTGAACAAATAATCAAGTGCAAAAGCATCTATTGGCTTGCCAAATGCCTTACTAATGACACCCCCCATAATCATGGGAGCTGTGCCAGTATAGAGCCATTTTTCGCCAGGCCTAAATGCCATTTTTTGATCCAGTCCATACTTTATCCAATCATCTTGATCAAACATCCTCTCTTCACAATCGGGAAGCCCCATATTTCCAAAAAATTGTTCGCAGCCAATTCCAGTTTGCATAGTGAGCAAATGTTCAATAGTGATTGAAGCCTTGGATTGATCCCAGTTGCGGAGATTATTTTTGTTGTATTGAGTTAAGTAATTAAGTATAGGGTCATTTACATTTTTAATAAACCCTTTGTCTAATGCGATCCCTGTGAGCAAAGCAGTAATAGATTTGGTAGTAGACCTCACATCTTGCATGCTGTCTTGATGGTAACCATTAAAGTATTTTTCAAAAATGATTTCTCCCTTTTTAGCAATGAGTAATGCATTCGTTTTGGGGTACTTTCCCTGATTAATTTTTTGAGTTAATACCTGAAGAAGGTCAGGAGTTCGCTTACTCTTTTTTTCGGTAGATTTTTCATTGTCAGGACTACAGCCAACCAATAAAAAAAGCAAAACAACCGAATACATTTTTAGTATTAAAACATTGATTTTCATGGTGAATTTTATCTCAATTGAACTATGGTGTGAAACTATGTTTTAAAAGTATATATTTTCCTGACAGGAGGGCGATGTTTGTTTAAAACAATGGGCTAGTATTTGATTTAATTAGTCCAGAATGTTTCTAATGTATTGATAATGAGTGGGTAAGGAAATGAAGTGTATTGCCTGTTTATTTTGAATATTTCTTTTTATAAGTGTTAGGAGCAACACCAGTAAACTTTTTAAACATAAAATTAAAAGAACTTTTAGAACTAAATCCTGCCTCTTGCGCAAGGGCAAGTAAAGTAAGTTTTTGGGTATCCTGTTGTTGAATACGTTGCTTTATTTCTTCCACCCTATATTTGTTTATAAAATCACTGAACGAACACTGAAGGTGGCTATTAATAAGGTATGAAACCTTTTTAGAAGGTAGATTCATCATTTTTGCCAATTGATACACTGTAAGTTTTGGATGACGATACACTTTTTCTTCTTCCATTAGTTTAATCAAAGCACTTACATGTGCTTTTTCATCTTGCTTAGAAGAAGAGGCTTGTCTTAATGATTGATCAAAAGCAGTTACGAGCGAAAAATCGTGTACAATTTCAGGGTGTTGGAGTCCTTTGATACCAAAGTAAAAAATGTATATAGCTTGAGGAATCCATATCCAGTAAAATGAAATTTTGCGTTGGTAGAGGTAAATATTCAAGGGCATTGCAACAAACCAAGCAACGATCATCACTCCTAATACAATCAATACTTCTTTGAGCCATTTGAACTTTCTCTCTTCTTGAGATGCATAGTTATTTTGTAATTTTTTGCCGTATTGGTTCAGCAGTCTAATGCCATCTATCAATACGATGATGGTAACAACAATGCCTATTAAATCGAGCCAATCATCTATAAAGCGCCGATTCAACCGAAACAACTTTTCTTGCTTCAATAGCTTTAGAAAGAAAGCAAAGACCTGATCAAGAAAGTCCAACAAGACTATGCCAACACATATGATCTCTTTAATTCCCAGTCTTAGTGGTTTATGTACCAACTTGGCAATATATACCCAAAGGAGTACTGGTATAAGAGTGAGTATCCGGTAGTATGTCCAGTTAATAAATGGATATAAACGCTCTAGATGAATGTCTTTAAGGTAGGTATCTAACAGCTCCAACGAGAAAATCATTAGATATAAACCTAGCCAAAATTGAGCATTCCGCTGTTTTCGATTGGTATATAGTAAGTTTAAAGAAAGTAATACACCATACAGTATTGCAACTGCAATAATGGTATTCAGAGGGTTAAATGTTAATTTAGACATTAAATAGTACACTAAAATATAGATGGTAAAGTAACACACTATGCTTTAAAAATCGATTGGAAGTTTTAATAAATTTAAGGCTCAATATCAGATAGATTTGTGGTGCAAATTAAGCCACTTTTTGAATACATAATTTTGCGTATGGCCTTCAAAAAATTAGTGGAATAAAAACTGACTATGATATGGCTCAATTGCAAGCTTGATTATTTTAACTACATTTGCGTGAAACTTTGGTGAATGCAAAATCTAAACCTTGCATTCTTAAAAGGGAATCA
>DMXI01000565.1 GCA_003483885.1 Microscillaceae bacterium | reverse complement strand
TTACATCAAAGTTATTATTAATTATTTCTAGTTACAAGTTCCATTTAGCTTGGCTGCAATTGCTTTGCATGCCATTTCTTATTGGGCATTTTAAATATCCAAATAAAACGTACCACATTGTGGCTGCACCTACATCTTTAGAGCGTTCATTCAATAAACTAGCATTTGCAAAAACTGCAAAAAGTAGGAGTTTTGATAAATGGATGATTTTTTCAAACTCGAGGTAATCTTTTCAAAAACGACAAAACTTAACAAAAGAAGAGATATAGCCCAAAAACAAGAGAATATAGCGTATGTAACATACTATAAAAGTTGGATAAACAAATGCTGTATATTAGAGTGATGACTGCAACCAAAAGAAAAATAGAAATGAATATACTGAATAAATATTGCACATTTTTCTTCCTTTCCTTGATGTTTCTTTCCTGCAATGGTCAAAGTAATCAGGCAAAGGTTGACACCACTTCAAAAGCCATTAAAGAAAACCAAAGGGAAATAAAAATCCCCCTTCCCAAAAATGGATTTTATTGTGCCTTATTAGATAGTAAAGGCACTCTATGGTTTGGAAGTCGTGGAAATGGCGTTTTTAAATTAGAAAACAATTCAGTTATAAACTATACCAAGGAGAATGGACTTTGTAGCAACGATATATCCTGTATTTCAGAAGACCGAAAAGGAAATCTATGGTTTGGGACCACTAATGGAGTTTGCCGTTTCAATGGAAAAGCATTTATAAATCTCCAAATTCCCCAAAGTGATACTTCAAGTGTTTGGCTCGACAAGGTTTATCCAATAGTTAATCCAAATCAAATAATGTCAATTTTAGAAGATAAAAGAGGAAATCTATGGTTTGGTACTAATGGAGCTGGTGTATACAAATATGATGGAAAATCATTTACACAGCATCTATCCAAAATTGGTAAAATATATGAAGACGGACTCCAACACAATATAGTACTCAGCATTATAGAAGACTTAAAAGGCAACCTATGGTTCACTTCCTTAAGTCACGGTGGAGTGAGCGTTTATGATGGAAAAGAGTTCAAACACTACACAAACGAATTGAGCGATGATTTTATTCGTATAGCCTATTGCGATAAGAAGGGGAATATCCTGCTAGGAACCCACGGAAACCGTAAGGGTGGTTTGGATCTTTTTGACGGCAAGAACTTTACAACTTTTCATAAAACAGATGATGGTCTCTCGACCAACAATGTCCGATGGATATTTGAAGACAAAAAAGGTAAATTTTGGATTGGAAGCGGGAATAGTCAACTAAGTATATTTGATGGAAAGCATTTTAAAGTTTTTAAAGGGAATGGAGGTCGCGAATACGACAGAATAATATTCATCCTTGAAGATGCCCAAAATAACGTTTGGTTCGGGAATAGAAATGGTCTTTGGAAGTTTGATGGCAAGAAAGTAATTGAAATGACACAGACTTAATAAATAAGGAAGCAGCCAATAATATATAATATGCGATAATGCTTCCTAAACGGTCGTACTACATATATACTTAGCGTTATGTGCAATAAGGCGAGACCACAAATAATACCCAAGCAAATCTTATTAAATACCTAACAAAATATACTTTGGAACCTTACCAACAAACTGGCTCTAAATTGTTACAGTATCAGCGGTAAACCTAAAAATATTAAGCATTTACCCCAGGATTTTTAGATTTTATCGACGTTTTTAATCAACCCAACGTCAACAATCGTTCATAAGGTTGTATTGGTACCCTAGAGGTATATTAACATTTAAGTAAGAAACTTATGGAACATATCATTTTTGAATCAAACTCTACCAAACTTTCCTTAGACAATGTGATAGGTTGCCTACGCCTCCAAATTAAGGGATACATCAATGACGATGAGTTTAAAGATATTTTAATCAATGCTATGAACCACTTCCCCAAACTTAATGTAACCAAGACTTTAAATGACTTTAGGGAATTTAAGGGAACAAGCCCTGCTATGCAAAAATGGGTAATTACAAATTACTATCCTGCTTTGGTAAAAAACGGCCTTACTCACGGAGCATTAGTACTAAACAGTGATATATTTGCCAAGTTTGCAGCTAAGAATGTGCAAGGCAAAGCTTCTCAGGAATTTGATTATCAAATATTTCCAAGCTTGGAGGAAGCCGAGGATTGGTTAGGAAAACATTAAGCAGGTTTATTTGAGCTTCTCTTGTTCAAATGCTTTGGAAACGCATTAATTTCTCTAACATAAGTTTCTTCAATAGCCATATCTTTCAATAAAACATCAATCAAAACAACAAGACTTGATTGGCCTTACTAAGTTTAGAGGCCAATGTTTGCATACAACATCTCCATAACCTTTAGAACGTTGTTGGTGATGCTTTGCTTTGCTAAAACCTGAATCAAAAAAAAGGGTTTCATAGGCTAAAGCCAATTCGTATGTCCAAATTGACAACAGCATGATGTTTTTGAACACCGAAATCTTCATTGCGTATGGTGTTGCTATAACCCAACCCCAAGGCTGTTTCAAAGTCAAAATTGCTACTAATATTTCTTCTAATCCCCCAACTTGTGATAAGTCTTATACCAATCTATATCCTTAATCCGTACAAATTTACGGCTGGAAGCCTCCTAATATTGCTTGCTCGGGTACCTATTTGTCGCTTGCTTGCAGCGAGTGACTATTATAGTAGGGCCTCTGGCCCGTTTCTACCGAAAAAAAGTGTACGGATTTTATCTATGGATTGGTATTATACTTCTTTGGTGTTTTTCCTGGTTGGAAATGACGGCCAAGTTAGATTGATAGCTAACTCTGAAAGAGAAGAAGCCTGCAGCATTTTTTGAAATGTTTTTCGCTTTCTAAAAACGTCTTTTTAAGTTATAATACCAACGAGGCTCTACAGAAAACACTGGAGCAAACGTAAAACCAGTAGCATACTGAAATGTACATGCCGTATGTGGCAGTACTGAACCCTACCTCACTCCGGAGAACAAATTGGTCGGATAACTTAATTTCATCATATATCCAAAGTCCAAGGTTTCCTGCCTGGACTCCACAAATCATTTTGCTGATAAAAAATTACCCATGCGTCTACTTTAGGCTATTGGGTAATGCCATGTAGGGATTTTAAAGGGAAAGCGCAATTTGGAGGTTAAGCAGTTTGTTTTTGAAGTGTTAGTTTTTTGATAATCAGTGGTTTATGGATAGTCTTCTTTTGTCTGGTAAAGCCACCATATAAGGATTGACTTAATGGGTAATACCATGTAGGGATTTTAGAGGGATGGGCAATTTGGAGAGAGAAGTTTTGGCGTGATATATTACAACCATCATACAACAAGAGGGGCCAATACCTGACGGATTGCTGGCATTTGAACTCAGGTAACCCGAACACCCGTGATGCATTTAGTCCTTACCATCAACATTGCATTTGTGTGATATGGATGATAAGGAAGTTGATTATCAAATTTGATAATTTTTATATTGTAACATAGTAAAGCTCTACAGAAAACCACAAAATATATATGACATTACTTTTTCTTGAGTTTAGATGGGTATATTCTAAAAAGCCAATAATTGCTTTTAAATGCTTGATAATCAAATATTTTTGTTATGCCTAAAAGTAGACTATAGTTTGTGAAAACAAGCATAAAATCCTTTTTGAGTAATAGCCCTGTTTATAAATTTTACATTTCATTTTACCCGAAACTCAAGAAAAAACCTCAAAAAAATTAAAAACTTTCTATGACCTGTTTGCCTACAGAGGGAATTTGTACAGACAAACAGACCGCGATCCTGGAATAGTCGTAAGAGGAAGCATCATTGTAGCCAATACACCTATATAAAAACGATTGACAAGGTCAGTACTGCATTCATTTACTTTTTTATCCGAAGAGTAAATACAGCTACTCTATGGCCTTATCATAACCTACCTCTATACGATTTACTCACTATTCGGGGATACATCGTGCCGTGAATTTTGGTATTTAACAAGTCATTACCCAATGACTGGCTTAAAGTTTTTTGTTGTCAAAATTGATAATTTATAAATCACATCTAAGAAATTATAATACACTTATACTTTTAAATTATGAAAAATTACTTAACCTCAAAATCATTAGTGGCATTGGATGCGCCGAACCTCCTACACAAACAAAATATGCTGAAAGCTTTTACCATTGCCTCCTTGTGGGTATTGGCGTTATTAGGCTCAAATACAACCGTTTTTGCTCAGCTTATTCCAAACAATAAAATAGTAGTGCAAAATGGTGTTGATGGTGGCCCCAATCGAGGGTTGTTTATGTGGACAGCAGGGGATTCTAATTGGGGAATTTACATGGGGCAGGCCGGTGCTGGAAAATCATTGTCTGGAGGAACCGCTGTGGCTGGTCACAATTTCTCAAGCCACTCTATCAGGTTCCGGGTGTACAACCAAAACACTCGAGGATTTATTTGGGAAAATACCAGTGGGCATAATTTAATGTCTCTAAATGGGGGTAATGGAAGCCTTTACGTGAGAGGCAAAGTAGGGATTAATACTACAAAAATAAATTCAAGCTATCACCTTTTTGTAAATGGAGGTATCCGTACCACCAAAGTAAGGTGTGATACTCCAGGCGGTTGGGCTGATTATGTGTTTGCCACCGACTACCAACTAAAGCCCTTGACCGAGGTAGCAGCTTTTATTCAAAAAAACCAACACTTACCAGGGGTGCCATCAGCAGCAGTGGTAGCCAAAGAGGGTATCGACCTGGCCGAAATGCATAAAATCCAAATGGCCAAAATAGAAGAGTTGGTATTGTATACCCTACAGCAGCAAAAGGAAATCGTAGACCTAAAAGCCAAAAATGCGGATTTGGCCAAACGCCTCAGCAAATTGGAAAAGAAGTAATGGCTTTTGAGAACAAACGGAGGGATTGTGCGCTAAATCAATCCCTTTTCTGGCTTTTTTCTCAAAACTTAATGGCCTGATGGACAAACAACAATATACCATCAGGTTTTTTTGAATGGATTTGCCTCGTGCCCTATGACCAAACTGTATAGCAAACATGACATTTGGTGATGGGTGGGGGTTATAAATTCCTCAAAAAGCGAGGTAGATCCGAAGAATTACATCCAAGCAAATTTTTAGAATCATGAAACTTAAACATATATTTATAACCGCCATTGCCTGCTTTGGGTTTTCGCTGGGGGCATTTGCACAGTCTGACTGTGCGCCCTCCAACTTTGTAGCTGGGCAATTGTATGCTGGAGCCTGGAAGCATTTCCTGGCAAACAATCTTCTGAGTACCACACACAAACTTAACTTTGGAAGTAAAGCTACCTACAGTGCCACAGTCGTGGAATTGAATAATGGTTTTGAAGCGGGTTATGGAACTATTTTCGAGACAAGCACCAAACCTTGTGGTGGGGTAGTATCCACCAATCAGAGTAATCCTTTTGTGCCCTTTCACAAGAGGCGTTATGCCAGCAATAGTCAGTGGATAGGGCAATCGTACCAAGAAAATGGGTTTGATTGGACCAAAGGATATAAAGTGATTGGCGGAAACCGGTACTTTAAGGTAAAACGATGGGGACAACCAGTTCAAGATATCATCAATCCTTTCTACGATACTAATTTACCAGAAGCCATTGCCTCTAATGGTGGAACCAAATCAGATTTTCTTTGGAGTGAAGGATGGGAATTGCTAAAGCATAACTTTGGTTACGATGCCAATGGTCAGGCGATCGCCAATCAGAACGAAGCCATAGATTATCCTTACCTGATGCTATATAATCGTTATGAAGGCATCATTCGGGTATTCATTTACAACAATGCAGTGGCAGGAAGCAATAACCGTTTGTTGGTAACCTTGACTCAGTCGGGGCAGACTACACATGCTTTGTTTGGCACTAAAGGGAGAGCATTGGGCACCCAGGCAAAAAACTCTTATCAAGTGGTTGCCAACCTATTGAGAAACCGATGGTCTTATGCTAATTTTACTATAGGATACGATCCTTGCACCCCTTTGCGTGAAGGAGACCTGAGAGTTACTTTTGCAGAGCAATTACACGCCGGAGTATCGCTTGCTGGGCGATCGGTATCGGTTGAGCTACCAGCAAGCCAGGATCAAGTATTTAGTGAAGGCTTTTTGTATGGTGATGTTTCGGCAGATAATGTAGGGATGATGGTGCTTCCGACCATTGACAAACTTACCGATGTGGAGTATACCAACATAGCCACTGGCGAAGTGGTAGCACCTGATTCTAAAAAGAACAAGGGGAGTCAGTTGATGGCGATCACTGATGTGTTTTCGAAGGGAGGCGGTTTGGCTGATATCATGAAACCTTTGAATGAAAACTCCACCTCAAAGCAAAGAGGAGCAAGGGCTGCATATTTTGCAATAATGGCAGTGTCAAGCTATGTAGGCTTTAGCATTGCAGGACCTACCCAACAAGGTACAAATCTCAATATGCCTCCTCCTCAACCCTACATATCTTATGGTGAGCTTAAAATGTCAGGGACCATCACTACCGTAAATACTAACAAAGAGGAGTTCAGAATTGCCATCCCTGGAAGTAAAAATGCGCATACCAAAGAAGAGTATGTGCCAACTGGGGTAGGATCTTCTGAGGCAAGTGCCCCTATCTATAATGAACCATTGGGGATAGTGAATCTTATCAATGTGCCTGAGATGGTTTATAGAAATGAAACTCGAGTAAATAATGTTGTAGGCGGGAATATTACCGAGAGATCAGCGGCATTTTCTCTCAAAAATAAGGTGTATTATACTACAAATGATCGGGCAGATATAGATTGGAGCAAAACAGAGATTAGAGTAGCTGTTCGGATAAAAGATAAGAGTAATGCCCGCAATTACCTGGTAAGTAGAACTTATGATATAAAAGACCAGGATTTATTAGCCAACGAGGTGAAAAAATTCCTCTGGATCAAGGTAGCTGGTAGAAATTCGGATCGTTGGGTGATCAACCAACCCGTATACTTTCTTTTGAATTCTGCACAGGCTAAGCTGGTAGAACCGATCAATTTCTTTGGAGATATGTATCGCGAAGGCAGTGCTCCATCATCTTATAAGAAAAAGGTCTTGAATCGTTCGAGTGGTCAATGGGTAGAAGTACCTTTTAATCAAACAGTTAACGAGAGCGTTTATTATGAGCCAGAAGATATCCTGCGTGGCAAATTGATACATTCCTATTCCTTTGGGTCTGATGATGTAAGACAAACAGAGATTGCGAAGCAAGCATATGCCAATAATCCGTTGGCTTCGAAAATATATAATCGCACGGACATAAGAGGTGATATTGAGTGTGATTATATCCTGACAGTCAATGCATATTATCATGCAAACGATCGCTTGGGAGATCAAAAACACGAAGAGCTCGTACTGTTTTATCCGATGAAAATAGTGAATGGTAATCCTTATAATTTCCCAATCAGCAATAGCCCTTATGATAACGCATTAAGTAGCCTTGCAAGCCAATACCGGGTTACTCCGGCATCGGTTAGAAGCGTGATTTGCGGTAATGGAAGCCTTTATCAGGCAAGTACGCCTGCCGTGGCAAGGGTTACCCAAAGTAGCATCGAACAGAAAGCAGAGGTTTTGACAAAACCAATGGCCAAAGTTTACCCGAATCCAACACCTGGCAAGGTTCACTTTGATTTTGCTATGACCAAAGCTGGAGAGGCAAAACTGGCACTTTACAACCTGAGTGGAAAGCTAGTGAAGGTGATCACAAAAGCCAATTATAAAAAAGGCTACCACAAGGTAAGTGCTGATGTATCTGGTCTCAAGTCAGGCGTTTATGTATACCGTTTAGAAACCAGTGGAGCTGCACCAGTTTTTGGTAGAATTGTGGTGCAAGACTAATTGGCATTCATTGGTTTGATAACTGATATTGTCTATTTCAACACCCACCTCACTTATCAGTAGGGTGGGTGTTCTTAAAAATATAGAATAAACGCACTTTAACTCATCTATTTTTAGAACTCTTTTTAAGTAAAAACCTTCAGGTATTCCTAAGAACGACCTGGAACTATTTCTAACTATCAAGCAAGCCACTTTATGAAATACATATATATACTTTTGATCTTGCTATGGCCACAGATGATGGTCTATGCTCAATCTTCAGACAGCACCTTGCTGCAAATAGAGCAATACCCATTAAGCATTCAAGATTTTTTGGAGGCGACCCCTCGAGAGTCACTTTATAACCTGGATTCGTTGCAGTTGCAGGCAGCGCTGCAAACCTACATCGATTTTCGCCTACAGCTCATCAAAGCCCAACAATTGGGGCTTCATCGGGATTCGGTTGTGTTGACTGAACTAAATGCTTACCGCAAAACTTTGCTCCCTCGCTATCTCAATAAAAAAGCAGCTGTAGAACGACTTGCTCGGCAAACCATTTATAAACGAATGCAGCAAGAAGTAAGGGTGAGCCATATTTTTATCAAAATCAAAAACTGGCGCAATACCAGGGAAATCAAGGCTGTTTTACAAAAAATGGATAGCCTTCGGAATGCCCTTGTGGCTGGGGCCGATTTTGCTGCCTTGGCACGTCGTTACTCTCAGGCGGTTCGTTCCCGATCAAGAGGGGGCGATATTGGGTATATCACCTCTCCTCAGCAAGATCCTCGCCTGGAAGCTGCCGCCTACACATTGCCCATTGGCGAAATTTCTCACCCCATCCGTACCCGATACGGGTTTCATCTCATCAAAGTACAAGCGCGCATTCCTCACCGAGGAGAGCGGCTCGTGTCGCACATTATGTTGCGTAGGCGAGTTGGTGAGCCTACGCAAGATTCTTTGGCCAAAGAAAAAATATACAAGATTTATAAAAGCCTACAGGCTGGTGCTGGCTGGGATTCGCTTTGCCGGATTTATTCCGAACACAAAGTTTCGAGGTCAAGTGGAGGTAAATTACCCTGGTTTTCAGGAGGCAGAATGCCTCTGAGTTTTGAAAAAGCCGCTTACACCCTCAAGCAAAAAGGCAGTTTTAGCGCTCCTATACGCACCGCTTATGGTTGGCATTTGCTCCGTTTGGATAGTACTCGAGCTTTACGTTCTTATGCCCAACTTAAGGCTGGTTTGTTAGCCCACCTCAGGCAAGATAGTACCCGTTTATCTATGATTACTCAAGCCTATTATGAAATACTCCAGGAAGAACAGCAATGGAAGGAAAGTGCAGAAAAGCCAAAAATCCTGGCGGCATTTGACCAGAGCCTGAGTGTTGGACAATGGAAAATGCCTCAGGATAAGGCACTCTTGAATCAACCTTTGGGTTTTACAGCGAAAGAATCAATCCCCATTCCCGCTGTGCTCTTTTACCGATATGCATTGGCCCACCAAAAAGCCGTTTCTTTGGATTACCAAACCTATGCTAAGTTATTGTATACATTCTTTGTAAGGGAGTTACTACAAACTCGAGCTGAGGCGATGCTAGATCGAAAATACCCAGAGTATAAGCGCAGTATGCAACAATTTACCGAGGCAGTACTGGCTACTGAACTCAAAAAACGAGCAGTATGGGACAAAGCTGCACAAGATAAGGTTGGCCTGAATGCTTACTTTGCCCAGCACAAGGCACAATACGCAATCCAATACCAGGTACAAGGTGGGGTAGAAGCTCAGTTGTTTCAAAGCAAAGACCAACTACAGCTTCATAAAGCGGTGGAAGCTTTTCAACAAGGAACATATTTGGTACGCACCTGGGAGGAATATCCTTTGTTTTTTGAAAACAACAATGAGCAAGTCTTCCCAAAGTACCGAAAGATATTGACAGACGTTTATAAGCTTCATCAGGGTGTGTTGGGGAGCAATATTAAAGTTACCAGTTCGCGTAGTCAAGGAGTGAGCGATGCTGCATATAAGCAATATTGTGATCGTATAGAAAAAGCATTCCGTGATTTGGGAGTGGCCAAAGAGCATATCCAGTTTGTTTGCCGTCAGGCAGGTACTCCACAGCCAGGGCATGCTTGTAGGTTCACCCTTGGTGTACAAACTAAAGGAATGCGGGCGATTCCTCAAGCTTTTGAGGGAGTGCGTATAAAGAATGGTTTTATGAAAAAAAGCACGCTACCTGCTGGCATAGCCCTAAAGCCAGGTGTACAACAGTTCGAGAGTGACGGTATTTATTATTGGGTAAATGTGCAAGATGTGCAAACCGACCGCCCCAAGACCTTGGAAGAAATTAAAGGTTTTGTGATTCGGGACTATCAACAGGCGCAAGAAAAATCCTGGATGGCAAAATTGAGAAAAGCCTACAAGGTGAAGATACTGCCTGAAGGGTTACGGTTATTACAAGAAATGATCAAAAAAACAGAAGCCAAGTAGGGCGAATTTTTGAAAGATTCGGGCATCATCAGATGTCCCTCTTGGTTACGCAGGACTTGATAGAGACTGCTGAAAACACCCAGGCAACCAATATTGGATGAGGTAAAGAATAGGAGTCCTCCTCAAAAAAGAGGTGACTCCTATAAACTAGCGGCATATTGGTTATTTTTTTATAATTTTTTTGATCCTGACGGTTTTATCAATCTGAAGACGAAGGAAGTAGCAGCCTTGAGGCCACTCTGAGGTACGAATGCTTTTTGGCGCTCCTTTTCCTAGTATTCCACTTTTAATCATGGTTCCTTGCAGGGTAAGCACCTCAAACTGAACCTCTTTGGCAGGGTTACTCTCCAAGGTAATGTATACGATGCCAGTGGTGGGATTAGGATGCACCTGAACTGTAGTCTGAGATGGATTCGTGATGCTGCTCACGGTACTGGTGCTAAATTCCCAATCACCTTTCTTCAAACCTGCAAACTCCTGGTTTTGGGTGTTTACAAAGGCCGACGAAGGAATCTTAACATAATAAGTTGTGTTGGGTTGGAGTTTAGATGCATCAAGAGCCATACTTACTTTATTTCCTTCAACAGTTACATCCGAAGAACTTACCAAAATAGAAGTGGCCAAATCATCATTGGTAGTATATAGATCAATTGATCCAATCCCTTTTTGTATATGCTCCAAAAAATGCAGGGTTAAGGTGTTAAACCCAGTACCGACTGTACTCTGGTGAGCAGGAGAAAATGTTTCTATCAAGGGCTTTTGCATACTGGTAGTAAATCGCCAGTCGTCTTTCTTTAAACCTACAAACTCCTGGGCGTGGATGCTTATAAAGGCCGACGAAGGAATCTTAACATAATAAGTTGTGTTAGGTTGGAGTTTAGACGCATCAAGAGCCATACTTACTTTATTTCCTTCAATAGTTACCTCTGAAGAACTTACCGAAATAGAAGCGGCCAAATCGCCATTGGTAGTATATATATCAATGGCTCCACCCCCTTTTTGCATGGGCTCCGAGAAATATAGGGTTAAAGTGTTAAACTCTGGAGCGACTGTACTCTGATGAGCAGGAGAAAATGTTTCTATCCTGGGTTTTTGCGCACTAGTGGTAAATTGCCAGGTAGTTTTGTCATTGATTCCTACAAAGCCCCAACCAGCCAAATCCTGGAAGCTTCCAGAAGCAATGCGTACATAATACTGGGTGTTGGAT
Organism: Microscillaceae bacterium; assembly: GCA_003483885.1. Lineage (GTDB taxonomy): Bacteria > Bacteroidota > Bacteroidia > Cytophagales > Microscillaceae > Microscilla. The sequence goes on along the minus strand of DMXI01000565.1, from coordinate 640 downwards.
TCCAGTGGCTTGTCCAACAAAATACGCACACTTTGACCTTCCAGGCTTACGTTACCCGACTGAACCATTACCTGTGCAACTACTTCATCATTGACTACTTTTCTGACCTCAATCTCCCCACTGGTTCCCATAACTACTGTTTCCGAAAATGTGATTTCCAACGATGGGATATTGACCGAAACATTGGTACTACGGTGTTGTGGACTGGTATGGGTAATTACGGGTGGGGCAGGGGTGCCTAGTAAGAACTGCCAATTGGTTTTCCCTTGAATACCGTCAAAATAGTTGCCCTCAGTATCCTTAAAAGCAGTAGAAGTAATGTTGACAAAATAACTTGTTTCATCAGTTAATAAGCCTCCAAGATCGATGATAACTTCCTTGTCATGAATGATGACTTGGTTACTTTGTACGTCTATAGATTTTACCGAGGCATCATCTTTACTATTTTTGACATAAATATGCCCGGTACCTTTGACTACTTTTTCAGAGAAAGTGATTTTTAGCGCCGAAAATGAGGTAGCATCGACCTGACTGCTATTATGAGCCGGGAAAAGGGTGGTAATTGTGGGCTTTTCACGATCTTGGATGGAGAAGCTCCAGGTAGTTTCATCGTCAATGCCAGCAAATGGATGTTCTTCCA
>DMXI01000571.1 GCA_003483885.1 Microscillaceae bacterium | reverse complement strand
TTTGCTTACAATAATCTTTTCAGAAACTAATTGTTTGAAAATTGCAATTTTATTCTCGAAAGGTCAATATTTAACAATGAAAATATGGTGCAATGTTAAAAGAGAATAATATTGCAATTTTCAAACAATTAGTTTCTGAAAAGATTATTGTAAGCAAAAAAATCTTGAAAATCTTCAAACATACGAAAATATGAACATGCAAAATACCCCGTTTAACCTGGCCCAATGTATAGAGCACGCCGGGAAGTATTTTAGCCATCAAAAAGTGATTACCCGCAAAGTAGAAGATGATACCCTCCACGAAATTACCTATGCCGAAGTATTACACCGTGTACGGCAACTGGCCAATGCGCTCCAAAAATTAGGTGTAAAACAAGGCGACCGCGTAGGCACCATTGCCTTGAACACTTACCGACACCTGGAAGCCTGGTATGCCATTTCGGGCCAGGGAGCGGTTTGCCACACCATCAACCCTCGTTTGTCGCCCGCCCAGATGATTTACATTATCAATCACGCCGAGGATCGATTTATTTTTGTAGATCATATTTTCTGGCCGCTGATTGAGAAGCTCCATCCGCAGTTCCCCAAAGTAGAAGGCTATATTATACTCACCGATAAGGAGCATATGCCTACTACAGCCCACGACGTGAAACTTTATTGTTATGAAGAATTGATCGAAGGCGAGTCTACCGAATTTACCTGGCCCGAATTTGACGAAAATAGTGGCTCTTCGCTGTGCTACACTTCGGGTACAACTGGAAACCCTAAAGGGGTGATGTACACTCATAAATCTAACCTGCTGCATTCTTATGCCGCGGGCTCGACCGATGGTTTTGGTATCAATAGTATGGATACTATTTTGGTGGTAGTGCCCTTGTTTCACGCCAATTCTTGGGGTATTTCTTATTTAGGACCTATGGTAGGAGCCAACCTTATTTTTCCGGGTAAACGTATGGATGGGGTGGCCATTTTTGAAGTCATTGATAAATATAAGGCTACTTCGGCCGCTGGAGTGCCTACGGTTTGGACCAACTTACTGGACTTTGCCGACAAAGAAGGGCGCAAGATGGAGTCGCTGCGTGATGTGGTAGTGGGCGGATCGGCCGCGCCTCCCTGGATGTTTACTGCTTTTAAAGAAAAACATGATGCCGAACTGTTGCATGCCTGGGGAATGACCGAAACCAGCCCCTTGGGAACAATGAACCGTGCTATTCCGCAGTTAGATGCTTTGCCCCCCGAAGAAAAAGCCAAAACCCGCATGAAACAAGGCCGTCCAGTATTTGGCATTGATCTTAAAATTATAGATGAAGAAGGCAACGAATTGCCCAGAGATGGCGAAGCCGTGGGACACCTATTGGTCAAAGGAAACTGGGTGGTGCATACCTATTTTGGGGCCGATAAACCTGCGGTAAACAAAGATGGGTGGTTTGATACTGGTGACATGGCCACCATTGATCGTTTTGGCTATATGGAAATCGTAGACCGTTCCAAAGATTTGATCAAGTCGGGAGGGGAGTGGATAAGCTCGGTAGACATGGAAAACCTGGCTATGGGCCACCCCGAGGTGCTGATGGCCGCGGCTATTGCCTTGCCCCACAAAAAATGGGGAGAGCGTCCGCTGTTGGTTGTGATTCCCAAAGAGGGCCAGAACCCTACCAAAGAAGGCATCAAAGAGCATTTGAAAAGCGAATTTGCTGACTGGCAAATCCCCAACGACATTGTATTTGTAGAAGAAATCCCGATGACCGCCACTGGTAAGTTTAGTAAGCTCACCTTGCGCGATCAGTTCAAGGATTTTTATGCAGAGGCCGAGTAAACTTTTAGATTTAAATACCTTAGATTGGCAAGCCGTGAGTAATTACGGCTTGTTTTGTTTGTATATGAAGTCACTTAGTCAAATATTATCACCGTTGTAGGTGACGTTTCACTCCTCTAAAACTTCTAATTAAAATCAGTGACCAAGTCCAAATCCCCCTCAGTGCGCTTGATGTAAAATTGCAGGCTATCTATCTGCGTTTTTCCAGGACTTTTGGCTGCTTGCTTAAAGTCGGCCAACGCTTTCTTAAATTTTCGGCTTTTGTAATGGCACTTCCCTCTCAGAAAGTATAAAGCCGCAGAAGGCTCCTCACTATACTCAATAGCTTGCGAAAAACAGTAGGCACATTGAGGGTAATTGTGGTATTTTGTTAGTTCTACCTGCCCCCACAAAAAATACGCATCGGGGTTGGTTTTGTCATGATACATAGCAATCGCTACCTCGTTCATGGCTCGGTAATAACTCTTTTTGGCAAGATGGGTTTTGGCCTGCTCGATGGCTTGTCGGGAAGCCAATTTGTTCATTTGGGTGTATATTACATAGCTAACAATTCCAAGAAAGGCCAGGACACCAATCGTCCATACAAATGCATTGCGAGATAATCCTCGTTTAGGTTTAGACATAAATTTAATCACTTATAATTTGTACAAAAATAGGCTCAGACTTCTACTTTTTGTACAGAAGCCCTCACCCAAGGTTTTAACATCTCTTTACGATAAACGGTCTGAGAAGGGTTAGGCCAATGATAATTATTTATGTAAAATATGGTTGTATGGTTTTTTTCTTTGGAATCGAAAAATGAGTTTTTGTACTTTAGCTGGATAAATAAGTAGTTGATAACCTTGCCCTCAATCTCAATAGGCTGTTCCAGGGCTATTTCAAAGTAATTGGTTTGATCACCAAACACATACCTGCCTTTAATTTGTAATTTATCAGGAAGCGTTATCTCCTCGGTTGGCATATTTTGGGTGGACCACTTTGGCTGTAAGTGTATCCAGGTACCCACAAAACGATTGTAGTTGACTTTGCTGAAAAAACTGGTTTTGTAAGGAGGAGACCAATACCCCTTGACCAAGTCAAAATTAGCCAAACTGGTAGACATAAAAGCCATAAAAAATCCAGCAAAAATTAAGGTGCCAAGCAACTCCTGATTGGCAAGACTGGCTCCCTTGAGCAGCGCAGTAGAACCATAATCAAATAGTACGATCCCCGTCAAGGCTATGATGACGAACCTACGAAGTTTACTCGAGCTAAACACCTTTTGGTAATCGAAATAGGGCGAGATGTTGAGGGCGTTATTCAAAAAAGTAATCCAGATGGCCATACCAACAATGGCAATGGCTACGGAAAACAAAGAAATGCCTACATATAGCCAAAAGTCATAAATGCCATGTACTGTGGCGGCCAATAAAAAGTACAAGAGTACCTGAAACCACATCGGGCGTTTTTCGCGATAGCGGACCATGATCATCCCATAAGCAATGATAGAACTATCGAATAAATGCCCCAGGGTAGGCATAAAAGCACGCCTCTGAATAATGGCCGCGGAGTCTCTGGCGAGGTAAATAAAGTTTTCGGTAGCAGCAAAGCCTAAAGCCGCTACGGAGGCAAAGAGTAGATAATCTACCGGTTCTTTAAATACCTTTGGAAACAAGGTCAACATCAGCAACCAAGGTAGAAACTTGATAGTTTCTTCTATCAAGCCAATGCCCAAAATCATATAAGGGAAGTCATTGAACAAATACCCTTTTAAACGAAAACCCAAGATAAGGTCAAAAAAATCGTACAAAGGAAATGCGAAAAAAGTAAACAGACTTGCCACTAAAAAGCAACTAAACAAAGCCAGGTAATTGGGCTTTTGGAAAACTTTTAAACGGATGAGATACAAAAACCAGGTAAGGGCAATGAACAAACTGGCAATAACTCCAATGTAGTTGGTATTGAGACGAAAGGTAAGCTGCAAATACTTTACAAAGTAACCTTTGACAAAGTAGACTTCGGGAAGCACCCGTGGACTCACTTCTTGGAAGTAGGGCAGTAGATGAGGGTTTTGAACGAGCTTGTGTAATTCGTCAAAGTCTCTTTTTTTGTGCCAGATTTTAATTAGCTCAATATAGGCACTGGCGGTATCTCCTTTGAGTTCAATTTCTTTTTCGAAGGCTTCTATAGAAGGAATGATTGAAAGCACTTTCTGGGAGTAAATCTTGCCTAATGCCAGATTGTAGTATTTTTGCTTGGCCAGTTGCTCATTTCTCTGATAGATTCCCGAAAATTCAGCATTTTCCAAGTTTAACACCATCATACGACTGTCTTTCTTGTAGTACTCAATAAGCGCGTTTCCCAGCCTCGCCAAGGCAACGGTTAAGGTATCTTTATGGTCAACCAAATCTGCATAATACCTTTCAATGGCTACATCATCCCGGTAAATATTGGCCGTAGTGGAGGCATAATGAGCGGGTTTGCTAAAGTGATGATGAATGACTTGATAGTGATAGCCTACAGTGTTGGTGTCCCGTTCGGTAAGAGTAGCGAAACTTTTCTCAAATTTGAAATTAATGCGTTTTTTGGTGGTGGGTTCAGTGGTTTTCCAGAGAGGTTTTTCTAAAAACTGGTTAACAGCCCATAGAAATGTAGCAATGAAGGCTACATACGGGATATAAAACTTCATATTGATCGTACTTATTTTAGAGCTTGTTTAAATTATCTGTTTGAGATTTTAAACGATATTTCTGCTCATATATTATTAAATTTAAAGAAGCTCTTAGTGATAAAATACATAGGCTACATAAATAGCCGTAATGACCCCAATAAGGTCAGCCAAAAGCCCACATGTAGCCGCATAACGGGTTTTTTTGATGTTGATGGCTCCAAAATAGATGGCTAAAATATACAAAGTAGTATCGGTGGTACCCTGGAAAATAGATACCAACCTACCCTGAAAGCTATCTACCCCATAGTGGTTCATGGTTTCGAGCATCATACCCGTAGCACCACTACCACTGAGTGGTTTCATAAAGGCAGTGGGGAGTCCTGGAATAAAGTCGGCATTCAAACCCGCCAATAACACTAGTTTTTCTAATGTAGAAGTGATAATCTCGAGCGCACCTGATTCTTTAAATACACCAATGGCGATCATGATGCCCACCAAATAAGGAATAATCTTAATGGCCACATCGAAGCCTTCCTTGGCTCCCTCGATAAAAGACTCGTAGATATTGACTCGCCTAAAGAGCGCGAGTATTATAAAGAATACAATGATGCTAAAGAGAATCAGGTTGCTAAATACTTTGGATATTTCACTGATTCGTTCTTTGGGCAAACCCGATAAATTGTAAATAATAAGCCCCAACGAACCCAGTATCACGGCTAAATATCCCAGCAATACTGGGTCAAATAGATTGATACGTTGGTATAAAGCTACCAGAATCATCCCTGAAATCCCGGTAATAGCGGTGGCAATCAAAATTGGGATAAAAATATCGGAGGGGTTATCAGCTTGCAAACGAGCCCGATAAATCATCACCGTCAAGGGAATAAAAGTAAGCCCGGTAGTATTGAGCACCGCAAACATAATTTGGGCATTGGATGCTTCGTCTTTTTTGGGATTGAGCTTTTGCATTTCCTGCATTGCCTTGATCCCCAGTGGAGTACCTGCATTATCTAACCCTAATAGGTTGGCAGATAGCTTCATAAAAATAGGAGTAATGGCGGGGTGATTAGTAGGAATTTCGGGAAACAAGCGACGGAAAAAAGGGCCAAAGATAAAGGTCAACAATTTTACAACCCCGGCTTTTTCGCCAATCTTCATGATGCCTAACCACATGGCCATGGCGCCAGTCAGGTGTAGGGCTAAATCGAAGGCAAGAGAAGATTGATCAAAGGTAGACTTAATAAGGCGGTCAAAAATATCTATGTCGCCTTCAAAAATCAGCTTGTATAGCGCAATGATAAACGCAATCAGGAAAAAAGCAACCCAAATGTAATTTAATACCATTACGAATGTTGATTTTGTGAGCCAAACGCTCAAATATGATTTTATGCGTTTGTACCAGTAATTAAAAGCCGACTTACCATTTTTTTATAAACCTACGCCTATTGTGATGAATTTGTCATAGGTTTGAACCATAAATATATTAATTATCTTGGCTTATCAAAAATACCCTTTGTAATTAAGACTTTATTTTTGATGTTTAAGCCATAACATTCTATTTATTAATCAGTTTTGCAAACATTATACTACTAAACATTCATTCAAATGAAACAAACTTTACTAAATCTAACCTGTGTCGTGTGGGTGTTGGCTTTTGTGTCAACGAGCACCCAAGCCCAAATCAAAGTACCAGCAGCCAGCCCTACCGTTACCTTGGTACAAGAGATAGGGCTTACCAAAGTTGAATTAAAATATTCGCGCCCAGGAATGAAAGGTCGTAAAATATTTGGGGCACTGGTACCTTACGGCAAAGTATGGCGTACCGGAGCCAACGACAATACCCGACTGGTTTTTAGCGAAGCGGTAACCATCGGAGGCAAGCAAATCTCTAAAGGAACTTATGCCCTGCATACCATTCCTGGCCAACAAACCTGGACCATTATTTTGAACAAAAAACAGGGATTTGGCAACGCTTATGATCCTAGTCAGGACGTGCATAGGTTCAAGGTACAAGCACGCCGTACAGGGCTTTCTTATGAAACTTTTACAATTGATTTTGCCAACTTTGACAAGGCCAGTGCTGATGTGCGCATTATGTGGGAAAACACCATGGCGTCGTTCAAAATTACAACCAGTGTAGACAAAAAAGTGATGAGCCAGATCAACCGCATGATGGCCAATCCAGAGCGTTCATTGGCGGGCGCTTATTTTACTTCAGCACGTTATTACTTTGATACAGGCCGTGATTTGAACAAAGCCTATGAGTGGATCAAAAAAGCAACTCAACTTCGTCCCAAAGCTTATTGGATGTGGTATGTACAGGCAAAAATCGAGGATAGAATGAAGAAATACAAGGAGGCGATTGCGACTGCCAAAAAAAGTATGGCGGTGGCTAAAGAAAGAAAAAACCCTGATTATGTGCGTTTAAATGAAAAGTTGATTGAAAAAATAAATAAAAATTAAAGAGATTAGGAGGCAAATGTTGTCTTGTAAAAGACCTTCCTGGTTGAATATCAGGGAGGTCTTTTCATTTCTAAATGGCATCTAGGCCAAGAGCTGATTATAAACCCCGAATACTTTTCGGTCATATATCCAGGAAACAATCGTGGCCAGTATGACTGCCAAACCATGGTAGTATTGCCCATCTTGCACCATCATATGGGCGACCACTGCCAACACTGCGTCAAACAAAAAACCTGCGTAAGCCAGTTCTTTTAAGAACCCAGACTTTCGGCTGAGTATGGCTACCACTCCGGCAAATTTGAGGACGACCAATGGATAAATGATCCAAGTAGGGAACCCCAGACTGTTAAAAAAACGATGCGCCATGGGGTAGTTCACCAAATACATAGTAGCACCAGCACAAAACATAAAAGATAGAAAACCAGTCGCTATCCAGTAAATCATTTTATCCTTTTTCATACGAGTTCTTTTGAAAGTTTTGAGGCTTTACTGATTTTATTGAGCGGGGTAGTTTGCTTCTTTTTTTGTGTATAAGCACCAAACACTTTTCGGTCGTATCGCCAGGAAACCATAATGAATACCAGAGATAAGACAGCTGGCATAGCTTCCCCATCTTGCACTACCACATGGGCGACCAGCGCAAGCAAGGCATCATACAAGAATCCTGCGTACGCCAATTCTTTCAGAAAAAGTGATTTACGACTCAAAATGGCGATTACCCCAGCAAATTTTAAAATAGCCAACGGGTAAATAATCCAGTTAGGAAACCCTAAATTGGTAAAAAAACCAGCAGCCCTGGGATAATTTAATAAATACATCAACCCGCCTGCTACAAACAAGGCGCTGAGTAAGCCAGTAGCAATCCAGTAAATAATTTTATCTCTTTTCATAAATAGTTCAATGTTTAATTAGCCTGTACCAATGATTGATTTTTGAGTATAGTCAAGAGGTCAGAAGGTTCTAAACGCGTAGTGTAGTCCGCCTCAAAATGCCTGAAAACCACTTCCATCTCTTTGTTGAGTACATAAATGGCGGGTACTGGCAATTCATAATGATCGTTGCCCTGGATTTGCTGTAGGTCAAGCCCAAAGTTTTGGTATTCTCGCTTTGAAGCCTCATCCAATTGGAAAACAATGCCGATTGCTTTCATCATTTGAGCGTCCTTGTCGGTAAGTACTGGGTACGAAAGTGCGTTTTTGTCAGCGGTTTGGCTTCCTAAAGTGCTTTTTTCAGCACTGATGGCCACGATATCGGCTCCCAATGCTAAAAAGTCACTCCTCAATTGTTCATAAGCCCTCAATTCCAGGTTGCAGTATGGGCACCACTCCCCTCTATAAAAATTAAGAATCAAAAAATCGTTGGTGTGCAATGCTCGGATGTTTTGGGGTATTCCGTGAACATCTACCAATTGAAAATCAGGCATAACCTGTCCTGGTTGCAGTGCTTGTTCCTCTAGCTTACTGGTTTTGATATAGGCAATACTATCGTTTAGTGATTCAATAGCCGATTGAGGAGCATGGGCAAGTGTGGCCTCTCTGACTTGTGTTAATTGTGTTTGTAATGTCATCTCATTATAATTTTAATGTATGACAAAATTAGCGGGAGGTGACTTGGGTTTGCTTATCTATCTTTCATTAAGAATAGTCAATCTCTCATCGAGGGAGAGGGGTAGCCATATTTTCGGCAAATTTGCTGGGAGTACTACCTGTGTGTTTTTTAAAAAAACGAATAAAATTAGAAGGTTCATTGAATCCCATTCGATAGGCAATTTCCTGATAAGTATATTTATTCTCAATAATACTTCTTTTGATCTCCAGTAGCAACCAACTGTCAATAAAGGCTTTAGCAGTTTTGTTGCTCATTTCTTTACAAATGTCATTGAGGTAGTTATAAGATACCGAGAGCATTTGGGCGTAGGTTTTGGCGTTGTGGCTTTCTGCAAAGTTGGTGGTTACCAATTGCTTGAAACGGATAAAGTCCTTGAATCGCTGGCTGTCATGAATGGTTGTTTCTTTGTTGGTAAGCCGTTTCACCTGTAAAAGCAAAGCCATAAATAAAGAATGGGCGAGCTCAGACTTAAGATGAGAAGTTGGATCGGCTTGTAACTGTTCTAGTAATGTCAAGATGGGACGAAATGATGCAATACCTGGAGGCTTGATAGATAAAATAGGGGTGTGGTAAAATTGCAAAAAGTGAAATAAGTTTTGCTCACTGATATTTTGCGTGATAAAACTTTCGTCAAACGAAATAACGTATCCGTCTAGCGTAGTACTTTCTCTGAAAGCATGTACCTGCCCTTGAGTAAGTGGTAAGATGGTACCCGTAGACAATGGATATTCTTGAAAATCTACCATATGGGTACTTTGCCCCTTGGTAACTATCACCAGCGAATGAAAATGAATTCTATGAGGAGTATATATGCTAAAAGGGCTCTTGGCGCATCTTGCAAATAAGCCTTGAGCTGTGATCAACTCAAATGGAATTGCTTGTCGAACATTTTGCGAGAACAAGACATCTTGAATAGAGGTAGGAGCTTGTATTTCTATACTCATAGCATTAGAGCGTCGCTTTGTGAATAACAATCATTATTTGTTATTAAAAAAGCATTTTATAAACTTGAGATACAAATAGTTAACAAAAAAAACCTAGTCTATGCCAGACCAGGCTTTT
>DMXI01000242.1 GCA_003483885.1 Microscillaceae bacterium | reverse complement strand
ACTACGCATGATGTTTTTAGATATGAGTTCGTAGTGGGTAGTTGAGAGTTTGTAATTGATATATTCGCTACAAACCCCCAGCTATGCACGCTCAACTCTATGAATATTTTTCACTTTACGTTTTTAGTTTTTACTTATGGCTGTTGACTTTTGCCGTTAGCCTTTGGCTGCGCTTTGCGCAATTTTTCATTTTTCACTTTTAGTTTTTCACTTTAAGTACCTTCACTTCCATACCCGCAAACGCTCCGGAAACCGGGAATTTAGGCAGTACCACTCCATCTTTGAGCCCTTTAATGACTACATTGTTACCTGTATAGCGTTGAACTTTTACAGTTTTAGGAACAAGTTTGCCTTGCTCAATTACATAAATCTGATTTTTATTGAAGAGTAGATTGCGAGAAACCTTGAAAGCTTCATTGACAGGTTTTGCAGATATTTCGCCTTTGAGATACATACCTTCTCTTAGGTTTTTCCCAGTAGCCCCTATAAATACTTTTACGGTTTGGGTGGCTTCATCCATTTTGTCGCTAATTCGGCGAATATTGCCTATCCATTCTCCTTGAATGTCTTCCGAATACAATTTTACGGAGTTACCCACTTTAATTAAGTCCATGTCTTTGAGGCTTACTGTGGCTTCAAACTCAAAGTTGAAGGGGTTGATAAATTCGCCCAATTTTTGGCCGTTGCGAACCAGTGTGCCTGGATAAATACTGGCCTGAGTAACTACTCCCGAGAAAGGCGCGTATACGTGGTACTTTTTTAGGCGGGCTTCCTGACTTTGAATGGTGTAGTATTGGTCATAGATGTTTTTGGCGAGAATAAAATACTTTTCTTTAGAACTGGAGGTCTCAGGCAGAGGACGAATGGATTGCTTCATCTTAAAATTGTCGATGTAGTCCTGCCATTTTTGAAAAGCATCTGGATAATCTAATTTTAAGTCAGGTAATACTTGAGTAATGGTGTTTAACAAACGGCTTTTTTGGGCCAATATATTCAAGCGGGCTTCCTGGTCGTCCATACTTACCAAAATAGCGCCAGCACCAAAACGATTTCCTTCACGAAAGCGACTGCTACTTTTGAGTAAAATCCCCGATACCTCAGCATACACATCTATTTTATCACGGGCAATCAGTTTTCCGGTTACCGTAAGAGGAGCTTGAATATCTTGATTTTTGACTTGGATGGTTTCTACCACAGGGGCAGTTTTCTTTGCTTTGCCACGACGACTTTTCTTAGGTTCGCTCTTGCTCAACGATTTGTTGACCATTACTGCACCGCCTAATATTACAAATGCCGCAATTACAATAATTATCTGACGTGTTTTCATGCTAAATCTATAAAGCGCTTTTCCTTGTTAGTTGTAGTATAAAGGTAAAAGCGGGTGGGCTTAACTTTTTTAGTTCAATTGGACTTTAACAAAAGTATAACATATACAAGGGATAACCGTTTAAGCCGCTTTTTGTTAAATTTTTTTCCTAAATCTTGTGTGCAAAAATAACTTGAATTCTGAAGTAAATTTGGTTTTAAACTACTGTAAGCAATTTGTTGGTGTTCTGAAGCTTTATTATCAAAATTGTTAAATAAAAAAGTTAAAAGAGGAGGTGTTTCAGGAAGAAGATGAGGGATAATTGTATTTTTTTAGGATTCCGAAAAAGAATATTTTGTGAATAGCCTGGATATTATGATGAGAACCTGACAAGACATATTTCTTAAAACCTTTGGAGAAACTCCCAATCATTGGCTATTTTGTAGCAAACATCACCCATAACCATGACAACCCCAAAAACCAATCGTTTCTTTATTCTGATTACCTTTATATATCTATTGGCTGGTTTGAGCAGTACCTATTTTATGGTGAAAAATGCCCAGACTTACAATCGCCAAAAGACCCAATATACCGAAATGCTCAACTTTCAGGATCGCTTACTCAATGCCCGCGAATGGATGTTTGCTTCTGAATGGGATAAAAAGAAAGGAGTCGCCAAGAAAATTTTTGCAGAAGCAAGGGTAAACTATATTTTGGCCAAACGCTGGGGATATTTAAACGCAGCCCTACTGGTTATTTACCTCGTTTTGATCTTGTTGTTTTTTAGGTCAAATGCGCTTTTTTATAAGAAGATGAGCATTGGTTTTATCAGCATTGCTTTTGTGTGCATAGTTGCGGGCATATTTACGCCTATGCTGGAGATTGATGCCTTTTCAAAAGATTTGGAAATCCCCCTTAAAACTGAGGTCAACCTCGGAATTACCAAAGTAAATGTAGACCTGTCGAAAACCTTCAAAGGGCGGATGTATTTTTACTACCAAAACAAGTCTATCATGGGATTGATAGAGTTACTGTTTCAGAAGAAGAATTGGGTAGTGGGCATTAGCATTTTGGTGTTTAGCGTATTGGTGCCCGTGGTGAAGCTTGTTTTTTCGCTTTTGTTGTTGTTTTCGGGCCTTATAAGAAACTCCGACTGGGTCAAACGCCTCATTAGCAGTATTGGTAAGTGGTCAATGGCCGATGTGTTTGTCGCCGCCATTTTTCTGGCCTACCTTTCTTTTCAAAATATGAATTCGGGCATTAGTACTGAGAGCAATCCCTTGCTGGGTGCCTATTTCTTTTTGGCTTATTGCCTGTTTTCTATTTCTTCTACTTATTTTATCCAAAAGTCTATCAAGCGGGAATTGTATTAAGAGCTTGTTTAAATTTTC
>DMXI01000650.1 GCA_003483885.1 Microscillaceae bacterium | reverse complement strand
TAAAATTTCCAACTAAGTTTTTAAAAGTATTAGGCAAAAAAATATTCCTTTACAGGAACTAAATACTTTTGCAATAAGTAATTTTGTATAAATGACACCCTATCTAATAAAAAGTTGCACAGAGATGAAAAATCTAAGAGCTTGTTTAAATTTTCGTTTACAGTGTATTTTCCGAAGGTTTTTGGGATTAGATGCGTAAAATTAACTTCGTTGAGCTCACCACAGCAAAGCTGTAGGTTCGGTTTTGAAGGAATAGCAGCGCTATTGCTGATAAATTTGACAAAATATAATCAAAAAAGGCTCGTAAAAGACCTGATTGATGAATTTTAAACACGCTCTCAAATAAACCATGCAATTCAACATTTCGTGTTGATAATTATTGAAGATTGAGCAACGAAAACCTGCAAACAATTGTATTGTAAGTAGCTAATTGATTAAACCCATGAAATATTTTTTACCACTGCTTTTTGCTTGCCTATTTATTGCTAAAACAAACACCCACGCCCAAAGCTTTGCCAGCCAATCGGTATTGGCCCAGGGTACCTGGTTCAAAATAGGTACAACCCAAAAAGGTATCTATAAGATAGATTACAATTTTCTCAGAGATGCCGGGATGGACGTTGACAACATCAATCCCCAAAATATTCAACTATATGGCAATGTGGGTGGTATGCTTCCCCAAGCCAATAATGCTACCAGAGTAGACGACCTCCAGGAAAACGCCATCTGGGTGGTAGGCCAGGAAGACGGGAAGTTTGACTCAGGAGATTACATTTTATTTTATGCTCAAGGAGCGGTTTCATGGAATTATAATGCTACCCAGAAACGCTTTGAGCACACCCAAAACATTTATTCCGACTCGGTATTTTCTTTTATCACTGTAGGTACCACTGCAGGTAAGAGAATACAGGTGCAAAGCAGTGTAGCAGGTGGAACCCAAACCCTCAGTGTTTTTGATGACTACCAAGTATATGAGAAAGACGAACGTGTTATTTTAGCTCAAGGCTCAGGGCGCGAATGGTATGGCGAATTATTTGACTTTGATACCAACAAGAGCTTTTCTTTCAATACTCCTGGCTTAGTCACCAGCACTCCAGTCACCATTACTTCGTTTGTGATGGGACGTTCAGCATTGGATACTAAGTTTTCGGTATCAGTCAATGGTATTGCTTTAGGAGAACAAAGCATTGCCGCACAACCTCAAGGTACTTACGACATCAAAGGCCGTGACCAAATCACTGATTTTACCATCAATAGTCAATCATTATCTTCCCCTGAGCAACTATCTATTGACCTTACTTATGATAAAAACAATGGTAACTCAGTAGGCTATTTAAACTACTTACGCCTCAACTATCAACGAGCTCTCCAACTATACGATCAACAGACTACTTTTAGAGCCATCGCCAGTTTGGATCAGGCGGTGACCAACTTCTCAGTAGGGAATCTAACTGATGGAGCCATTATTTGGGACATTACCGATCCTCTCACTCCTACCCTCCAACAATACCAACTCAACGGTACCCAAGGAACGTTTGGGGCCGCCACTACCGCCCTCAAGGAGTTTGTGGTTTTCCAGGGAAGCGACTTTCCATTGCCTGAATCCATTAGTGCTACCACAAATCAGAATTTACATGCACTCAACCCTACCAATTTGGTCATCGTCACCCCTGATGCCTTTTTGAGTCAAGCCGAACGTTTGGCAGACTTTCGCCGCTCCAATGATGGATTGACGGTAAGCGTGGTAAAAATTCAACAAATTTATAATGAGTTTTCAAGCGGAAAACAAGACATTACCGCCATTCGCGATTTTGCCCGTATGCTTTATACCAGAAGCCCTCAAACCTTTCGTTACTTGTTGCTCTTTGGCGATGGCTCTTATGATTATAAAGATCGGATAGAAAACAACACGAACTTTGTGCCCATCTATGAATCGCGAGAGTCGCTACACCCGATTCTGAGCCACTCTTCTGATGATTATTTTGGTTTTTTGGAAGACTCAGAAGGGCAATGGGTAGAAAATAACCAAGGTGATCACACCTTAGAAATAGGCATTGGACGTTTACCTGTGAAAACGTTGGAAGAAGCCACCAATGTAGTCAATAAATTGATTCATTATGCCAATAGTACCTCTACCTTGGGGAGTTGGCGCAACCGAGTGGTATTTGTAGCCGATGATGGCGATGTCAATATTCACCAACTAGATGCCGATGTATTGGCCGAAAGGGTAAAAACCAATCATCAGAGTTTCAATGTCAATAAATTGTTCTTAGATGCTTTTGAACAAGTGCCAACTCCCAATGGCGAATTAGCTCCTCAACTCAAAGCATCTCTCACCCAAAATGTAGAGCGCGGCGCCCTTATTATTAATTATACTGGACACGGAGGCGAAATTGGCTGGACAGAAGAAAAAATCCTGGATATTCCCCAAATCAATGGCTGGGCAAATTATGATAAACTTCCATTGTTTGTAACCGCTACTTGCGAATTTGGACGATACGATGATCCATTGCGGGTATCGGGTGCCGAATATGTGCTTTTGAACAGTAAAGGAGGAGGCATCGGCCTCATTACCACCACCCGTCCGGTGTACTCTAGTACCAATTTTGTTTTGAGCAAAGCTTTTTATGCCGATGCGTTCAAACCCATTAATGGAGAAATGCCTCGTTTGGGAGACTTAATGATCATCACTAAAAACAATAGTTTAAACGGCGCTATCAATCGTAACTTTGCCTTATTGGGTGATCCTTCTTTGCGACTAGCCTACCCTCAACATCAGGTAATGGTGACCAAAATCAATAGCAAGGACACCACTCAACCTCAAGATACGGTCAATGCCTTGGGGCAAGTCACCATTGAAGGAGAAATAAGAAACCTACAAGGCAGTTTGTTAGAAAGCTTTGACGGAACCCTGGATATTACCGTATTTGACAAAGAACAAACCATCAGTACCTTAGGGAATGAAGGAAGTCGAATGCAATTCAACGAAAGAAACAGCAAGATTTATGTAGGCAAAGCCAGTGTAAAAGCTGGTAAATTCACCTTTACTTTTATCGTACCCAAAGATATCAATTATCAGTTTGGGAATGGTAAGTGGAGCTTTTATGCCCAGGCAAGCGATGGCAAAACCGATGCTCAAGGTGCTAAAACGGACCTTATTATTGGTGGAACCAATCCTAACGTAGTCAAAGATGAGACCCCACCAACGATTACTCTTTTTATGAATGATGAAACTTTCAAAAACGGTGGACAAGTACAGTCTTCAGCCACGCTGATTGCTAAACTAAGCGATGAAAGCGGGATTAACATTGCACAAACCGGGGTTGGGCACGAAATAGCCGCCACGCTGAATGGAGACAAGGAAAATCAGTGGATATTAAATGATTTTTATACTGCCGAACTAGACACTTATCAGCAAGGTACTGTACGTTACCCTGTTAGGGATTTGACTAAGGGCAAGCATAAAATTACGGTAAAAGCCTGGGACACCCACAATAACTCTAATGAAGCTACAATTGACTTTATTGTAACTGATGACGCAGTATTGGCCATTAGCGAAGTGATGAATTACCCCAACCCTTTTCGTTCGTCTACTACTTTTAAGTTTGACCACAATCGAGCGGGCGAAACCCTCCAGGTCACCGTACAAATTTACCATCGTAATGGTAAACTCTTAAAAACGCTCCAATATACAACTAATAATGCCTTGAGTCGTTTCGAAGGTGTTTGGGACGGCTTGGATCAGCAAGGAAATAAAATTGCCCAGGGAATATACCTCTACAAAATCACTGCTCGATCTACCACTGATGGTGCCGAACGCTTTGCAACTCGTCGTTTAGTGGTTCTGGATTAGGAAGACATCTCGCCTTCTAATAAAAAAATCTTCGTTTCAAAACTGTTACAAATTGTTATTTAGGTTGTTTTAAAGGTATGTCGGGTAAACAAAAAGTATACAAGCTATTTTTTTACCTTTTTTTCCCAACAAAACAAGTATATTTGCAGGAGAATTTTAAAACCGAATCACAATGATATTTCAGAAGCGTGTAGTTTTATTGTTGGTTGCGTTTTTAGCAACTGTTGGAGTCAACCAATCATTTAGTCAAACAGCTGTCATTCAAGGTCAAGATACCACCCAGCGAGTAATATCCACAGCCGTTCCTTTTTTAGGCATTACCCCTGACGCAAGAGCCGCCGGAATGGGAGATGTGGGAGTAGCCACTACTGCTGATCCTAACAGTATTTATTGGAATGCGGCAAAATTGCCATTTGCCGAAGATAAAATTGGCGTTTCATTATCATTTACCCCTTGGCTTAGAAAGCTGGTAAATGATATGTCAATCTCTTTTCTTTCAGCCTATTATCAATTAGACGACAAGCAGGCTTTTGCCTTTGGTTTAAGATATTTCAACTTAGGAAGCATTCAGTTTACCGACGATCAGGGAGGCATCATTCGTGATTTCACCCCTAATGAATTAGCTGCCACCATCACTTACGCCCGAAAGCTATCAGATAAATTAGGGGTAGCGATTAGCGGACGCTACATTCACTCCAATTTATCGGCTGATTTGATCCTTTCTAATCAACAAGAAACAAAAGCAGGTAACTCTGCCGCTGCCGATATTTCGGTATATTACAAAGCTCCTTTAACAGTAGGTGGCCTGGAATCTGAGTTGGCCTTTGGAGCCAATATTTCAAACATTGGTGCTAAAATTTCTTATACCAATGCCAACGAAAGAGATTTTCTTCCGGCTAACCTTCGTATTGGTACTGCTTTTACCACTAATATCGATGAATTCAATAAGTTTACTCTCGGTTTAGATATCAACAAATTGATGGTTCCTACTCCTCCTCAGGTAGATAGCCAAGGGAATATTATTTCTGGAACCGATCCTCGTGACCAAACCCTATTGAGTGGTACTTTTGGTTCTTTTGCGGATGCTCCTGGTGGGTTTAGCGAAGAATTGAAAGAGTTTATCCTGGCCATTGGGGTAGAATACTGGTATAACAATCTTTTTGCCGCACGTGCAGGTTATTACAACGAACACGCCGAAAAAGGAGATCGTAAATATTTTACAGTAGGTGTGGGATTAAGGTATAAGTTGTTAGGCTTTGATGCTGCTTATTTATTGCCTCAAAAGCAAACCAATCCTCTAGCCGAAACCCTTCGTTTTACGCTTTTATTCAAGTTAGGCGATAAGGACAAAAAATAATTCAATTGACAAAAACTTCATAGTTTATAAATGAAGCCCTTCTCTTTTTGGAGAAGGGTTTTTTATTTATTTTATTGAGTAACTATCCCAAATTTGATTATCAGGTTTTTGTAAGAACGGACTAAAATCACTGAGAATGCTGGACAGATCTATACCACCTGCCTTTCAAGTAGTTGACCAAGTAGCTATTTTACGTGCTAAAACCCAATACCTTGACAATGGTATTCCGGTACATATGATTAATGCTGGTGGACAGCCTGTATTGAGAGTAGAGCTTTTTTTTAAAGCAGGAACCGCTTACGAACCAAAACTGGGTACATCCTACTTCGTCATCAAAATGTTGCGTGAAGGAACCACCCACCGCAATACACAAGAAATTAGTGAATACATCGATCAGTACGGGGCATTTGTGGAGTTTAAGCCTGGGCCCGACCGCATAGGTATTACGCTCTATACGATGTCAAAGTATTTGGATAATTTGCTAAAACTTATTCAGGAATTACTGCAAGAAGCCACTTTTCCAGAAAAAGAGCTTGAGAATTTCAAGAATATAAGTCGTCAAAATCTCTTGTTAAATTTAAAGCGTAATGGTTTTGTAGCTTCCAGAAAAATGAGCCAGGTATTATTTGGGGAACACCCCTATGGTCTGGATCTCACTACCGAAGCTATAGATGGTATTATCCAAGAAGATTTAATCGTTTTTTACAACGCTTTTATCAAAAACAATCCTTGCGATATTATTGTCTCAGGGGAAACGAATGACGATGTATTTGCCACATTGAACCAATATTTTGGAACACTTGACTTGTCGGAGTTTTTGAACAAGGATCAAAAAATACTCCCCAAGCCCGATCCTCATCTTCAAAAACACCACTTAGAAATACGCGAACAGGCCACTCAATCGTCTATTCGTCTAGGGCAACTTGCATTCACTAAAAATCATCCAGATTATCCACGCTTTATCATTCTTAATGAAATATTTGGAGGGTATTTTGGCTCACGATTGATGAGTAATATTCGTGAAGACAAGGGCTACACCTATGGTATTTACTCTCGGGTAGCTTTGCTCGAGCAAGCGGCCTACTATGGTATCATGACCGATGTAAGGAAAGAATTTACCCAACAAACCATTGATGAAATTCACAAGGAATCTAAACGGATGCGCACCGAATTAATTCCTAAAGAGGAATTGGATCTGGTAAAGAACTACATGTCGGGTACCCTTACCAGTACCATCAACTCTCCTTTTGCTCTCGCCGATATTTTTAAAGGTTTATATTTTCACGGCCT
>DMXI01000576.1 GCA_003483885.1 Microscillaceae bacterium | reverse complement strand
TCAAAACCCCACCCATAGAAAACCCTGCTGAAGTACCTGCCAGAAAGCAAACGTCTCCGCGTTGGATGGTGCCTGCGTCTATAGCATCTAATAAGGTAAGTGGAATGGAGGCAGCAATGCAATTCCCATATTTATGCAAGGTTTCTTTTACCACCCCAGGTTTTAGTTTATATCGTTTGGTAAAAAGAGACAGCCCTAGTTTAGAAGCCTGATGGGGCACAATGGCATCTACAGTAAACAAATCATAGGCGGTATCGGCAAAGAATTGCTTAATAAATTCAGGTAACTTTTGTTTGGTAAGCCTCAATAGTTGTTTTCCCTGCATTTTGAAAGAGTGTAATTCTGGATCGTAAGGATGATCTTTGAAAAAGTTTTTATTACCACCCCCCTCTATAATGGTCAAATGAGTGCCTTCCGAATAAGTAAACTGTTGTCCTTTAAAGTAGCATGAGCTTGAGTTTTCGTCGTAACTTACTATGGCCGCAGCAGCACCATCGCCAAACAAAGTCAGGGTTTCCCAATTAGCTGGGTTGAGACCTTTAGAGGCAATTTCAGTACTTATAATCAAAATATTTTTATAGACGTGGCCATCCAGCAAGTGAGCTGCCAGGTCCAATGCAGTTACAAAACTAAGGCAAGTACTGTCTATATCTATGGCAGGTACTGGGTACTGATTTTTTTCATCTAAAATGGCTTTGATAATACTGGCCTGATTGGGAATGGGATAGTCATACGTGCCGTTGCCCGAAATGACCATATCAATATCGGCCAAAGTGAGCTGAGCCTTTTCCAAAGCCTGTTGGGCAGCTTTGGCTCCCATCAACCCATTGTATTCAGTGGTCACCATATGTCGGTTTTCCACCCCCGAATACTTCATCGCCCAACCTTTTGGCAAGCCATACTTTGTTTCCAACTCTTCAGAAGACACCGCTTGTGGCAAATATTTGCCCAGAGATACGATTTTGATGGGTTTAGTTTTTCTCATATTTGATCCTTCTTAATTTATTGCCTTGTTCGTGGTGCTTGATCGTAGTGCGTATGATCGTTACGGCTTTCGCCTGATATTTATTCAGCAATGCATCTATGTTACGTTTGGCCTTCTGAAAATGTTCTTCGGTTCCCTGGATATACAATTCAAGTAAATGGGCGTTGCGTTGCACCAGCGTATAGTCCTGGATAGCCGCATCGGCAGCAATAATGGCTCGCCTGAAAAAATCAGGGTAAATTTTAATGGTTTGACCCTCTACATTTTTAAATACCAATACATCGTCAGCGCGCCCTTCAATCTGGGCAATGCCCATCATAGGCGAGCCACAAGGGCAATCTGTTTTTTCTTGAATAATGTCGTTGAGTTCATAGCGAACAATGGGCTGAGAAGAGCGCTTAAGATCAGTAATGATGGGGTGAAACCTGGTTTTGGACTCATCCAGGAATTTTTTCTCAATGATGAGAAAATCTTCATTGAAATGCAGCGTACCGTAGGCGCAGGTACTGGCCAAAAAGCCTTCAGTACATTGGTACACTTGGTGAATGGTTTGCCCAAAAGTGGCCTCAAGTACTGCTTTATCTTCTGGGTATAATACTTCCGCCACCGAAATAATTTTTTGAGGATGAATTTGTAAACGTCCAGCCTTTACTTCCTGCGCCAAATCTAACAACATACTGGGTTGGGCGACCAAAATAGTAGGTTGGAGTGCATTCAAACGCGATACGTGTTGAGCCAGGGCATCATATAAATCAAAAAAGGCAAAGCTCAAAATTCGGGACTTGACCGAACTGTACAAATTGCTGTTGGCTCGTAGAAAAAAAGCAACACTACGTTTTTTGAGCGAAAATCCAATGACTCTGTCCAGTACAGCAGCGACCCAAAAGGCCCGCTCTTTTTGGGAGGCTAAAAAGATGCCTCGATTGCCACTGGTACCCGAAGATAGGCCCACGGTAATATGGTTGATTTCAGGAGAAAAATCTCGAGACTTCTCTGCTTCTTGTGCCACTTTATAAGCTTCGTCTACCCGAATATTCTGGGTATTTATTTGATCAAATTGCTTCATAAACGAAGCCTTATTCATCAGTGGATAGGCTGCTAAAGGCGTGTTTTCTTGTACCTTGTCGCGATAAAAGGGCGAACGCAGTAACACTTGCTGAAACTTATGCCAGTTTTTTTTCTGAAGTTTCTGGAGCGCTGTTTTTGAACGAGGTTTACGGAAACGAATGAGCAGCCAGTATCTAATAATTTGAAACTTAAAGAACATCTAAATCTATTTTAGCTTGCACCAAAGGGGCCGTAGTTTCGGCACAATGAGTCGGTACCACACAAGCTTCGGGATGAGCCTGATGATAACGGTGGATTTTTTGCAAAGAAGCCTTAAAATCGCTCCAGGAGTGAAAAAACAACTTCACAATCGGATTGGGAAAGACCATTTCCTCATAAGATTTTTTAAGCCAACAAGCGTCTGCAATGAGAAAATAGGGACGTTGTTGGGTCTCAAGCAAAACCCCCATTTGTCCCGCGGCGTGTCCTGGCAAAGGCACCAAATACAACGATTCATCTTCAAATAAATCGTACATCTCTCCTAAAATAGGGTGAGAAGTTTTTGGGCAAACTTCATCTACCAAGATGGTACGTTCCGACAAATCTGTTGGGAGCAATTCTTTGAGTACTCCTTTGCTAAAAGCAAATATCGAGGAGAGGTCCAAAGTATATTCCAGAGCCTTGCGAGAAGCATAAAACTGAGCATTGGGAAAATCAAGCAATCCCCCTACATGATCGGCGTGAAAATGAGTAATGATGACGTGGCGAATGTCTAGAGCGGAAATACCGTGAGCTTCGAGTTGGGCTTTTACAGTGTCTTTTTCTTCGATGGTCGTTTTTACTAACTGAGCATATATTTTGCTCGGGTACGATCGGGTAGCTTCATAAAACCGCTCGGTGTAGCCCGTATCGTACAAAATCCAGCCTTTTTCGGGGTGCTCAATAAGGCCCCAAAGTGCGTGAAATTTGATTTTTTGTCCTCGTCCTCCCTGAATGGCTTCGCTTTCTTTGGCCAGACAATGTCCTGCATAGTTGAGGTATAGTTTTACTTTTTTCATAGGTTCATCGTGTTCATTACTGGTTTTGTTGATACCAACTGACAAATTCCTGGATGGCTTCATCAGTGGTTATTTTGGGTACATACCCCAATAGTTTTTTAGCTTTAGAAATATCCAAAGTAAACGATTTGGCTAAGGTACCTACCCCATATTTGGTCAGGGTGGGTTCTTGCCCGTTGGTAAGTTTTGCCCTCCATTCCATCAGTTGAGCTACTTTAGATACCAATGCATAAGGGATTTTTTTTGCAGGCAATTGTTTCCCCATCAGTTCCAGTACCCGTTGTATTTTCTGCCATAAATATACGGGTTCGCCATTGGTAATATTGTATACTTGGTTCAACCCCTGATGATCTACTTGTAAGCTCAATACGATGGCTTGTGCTACATTGGCTACTGCGGTAAGGTCTACCAAGTTTTGCCCATGACCAATGATTTTGAGCCTGCCGGCCTCGTATGCTCGCAGCAAGCGAGGCATAATGACAGTATCGCCACGGCCAATAAGCGCTCGAGGACGCAAGATAACATAAGGAATATTTGATTGCTCCAGGGCAACTTCGGCCAGTCGTTTGGTAGCTGCATAAGCATTCACAAATTTAGAGGGCAAAGGGTCGGCTTCGCTCACATTGAGGCGATCTTGCCCATTGTAATAAATGCTGGGCGTAGAAATGTACACAAAACGCTGAATTGGGTGTGCATGAGCAGCTTTTATCAGGTTTTGTTGGGTGAGTACGTTGGCAGTTTCAAATGATTGATAATTTCCCCAAGGCGCTGAGAGTGCAGCAGCGTGAATGATATGATCTACTTGACTGACTAACTTTTGAGTAAATGCTTGACTGGCCAAATCTCCCAATTGATAATCTACTTTGGGGTGATCTACCTGATGTGTAGGCTTAAGGGTTCTTCCAGTGGCTACAATTGAGGTGATGGTGGGCATTTTGGCAAGTACCTCCAGGGTGCGAAAACCCAAAAAACCAGTAGCTCCTGTGAGTAAAATCTTCATAAAATCGTGTCTATCAGTTTTTCACAATATTTCCTACATAAAAAGAAGTCATCTTGACTTTTAAGATGTTGTTGAAATGGACATTGTAGGGATAAAATAGTGTTTGATTTAAGCGAATATCCAACTATTTCGGCAAATTGTTTTCATATAATATCTCAAAACTCATACTACTAGACATTTTAGCTAAAGTTGGCCGTGTCCTCACGGCCAACGGCGCGTTCGCCTTCGTTTGTGTCTCAACAAATGAAAAATGTCTATTAGTATGATCAAAACTTCACTGATGGTGAAATGATAAAACCATCAACCCCAAGAACTTTAACAACTCCTTAAGGCCGATTTAATCCCCAAAATATTCAACCTAAAGAAAATATATTTAAATTCAGCACCTGAATCGAATTTAAACCATACCCTATGAAGTGGATTTATACTTTACTAATTACAGCTTTATTATTTGCTTGTGATTCGCCCAAACAAACTGGCCAAAAAGTTGGCCACGAAAGCGAACAAAAGAATGACAAAATTCCTGAAAATAGCCAAAATAACCCTGACCTGGCTCGTTGGCAGGCCCAAGCCAAAAATGTAACCATTATGCGTGACGACTACGGTGTAGCGCACGTGTACGGAAAAACCGATGCCGATGCCGTATTTGGATTATTATATGCCCAATGCGAAGATGATTTTAACCGAGTAGAACGTAACTACATTTGGGCCATTGGAAGATTGGCCGAGGTAGAAGGAGAAGAGGCTTTGTACAGTGATGTACGAGCGCGTTTATTTATGACCATAGATGAGGCAAAAGCCAATTACGAAAAAAGCCCGGAATGGCTCAAAAAACTGTGTGATGCTTTTGCCGATGGCATTAACTACTACTTACATACCCACCCCGAAGTAAAACCCAAGCTTTTGACCAAGTTTGAACCCTGGATGCCGATGTACTTCAGTGAAGGTTCTATTGGAGGTGACATTGAGCGGGTATCCATTGCCAAAATCAAGGCTTTTTATGGAGAAGAAACCACGGGGGCAGTGAATGAATCTCATCGGTTTCAAAAATACCAAAGTCCCGCCTATCAATTAGATAACGAAACTTTTGCCGAACCTCGAGGTTCTAATGGCATTGCAGTATCGGGTAAACTGACTGAGTCGGGCAGTGCGATGTTGTTGATCAATCCTCATACGTCGTTTTATTTTAGAGGAGAATATCATTGTGTAAGCGAAGAAGGTTTGAATGCCTACGGTGCCATTACTTGGGGACAATTCTTTATCTATCAGGGTTTTAATGAGAAAACCGGATGGATGCATACTTCTACCTACTCTGATATCATTGATGAATTTGTAGAAAAGGTTTCCCCCCAGAAAAAAGGCTCAGAAGAAGGGAAACAAGATGGAGGATATGTATATAAATACGGAGACGAAGAGAAGCAAGTAAGTCAGTATAAAGTAAAATTGAAATACAAAGCGAGTGATGGTGTCAAAGAAAAGGAATTTACTTTGTATCGTACCCACCACGGACCCATTACCCAAAAAATAGGAGACGATTGGGTGGCTACGGCCCTCATGTGGAAACCAGTAAAAGCTTTGGAACAGTCGTTTACGCGTACCAAAAAGAGCGGACATAAAGAATTCCGCGAGATGATGAACATCCGTACCAATTCGTCAAATAACACCGTGTACGCCGATGCAGAAGGCAATATTGCTTATTACCATGGCAACTTTATCCCCAAGCGTGACTTGGCTTTTGATTACACCAAACCAGTAGATGGTAGCAATCCCAAAACCGACTGGCAAGGGTTACATACGGTAGATGAATGCATTACTTTGTTGAATCCTGCCAATAACTGGTTGCAAAACTGTAACTCTACGCCTTTTACCGCGGCCGCTGAAAATAGCCCTAAAAAGGCCAACTACCCTCGCTATATGTCGCGTACTACCGAGAACTTCAGAGGGATTCACGCGCAGCAGTTGCTCAAAGGACTCAAAGAAAACAGCCTGACTTTGGACAAACTCATCACCTTGGCGTATGATCCTCGTTTACCCGCTTTCGAACAATTGATTCCAGCCTTGGTAAAAGCTTTTGAAGCTACTGGGAATAACGATGAAGAAGCTAAAAAAGCCATTGAGGTATTGAAAAAATGGGACTTTAAGGTTTCCAAAGAATCAGTGGCTATGACTTTGGCCCATTTTTATGGAATGAACTGTTTATACAACCCCAATGCAAAGGGCCGTGGGCTTTTCCCTCGCCTAAATTACCATAGCAATGGTGCTGGAAACGCCGAATTGGTAGCATTATTTACGAAGACGCTCAAAGAAGTTAAAGAAAATTATGGCAAATGGGACACGCCTTGGGGCGAAGTCAACCGCTTCCAGCGTTTGGATGGCTCTATCAAAGGCAATTTCGACGATAGCAAATCGAGCCTGGCCGTGGGCATGGCCTCAGGACGTTGGGGGGCATTGGCGGCCTATGGCTCACGTCGCTACGATACCAAAAAACTCTATGGTTATCGTGGTAATAGCTTTGTGGCAGTAGTTGAATTTGGCAAAAAACTAAAAGCCAAAACTTCATTGGCAGGTGGGCAAAGTGGTGATCCCAAATCTCCTCACTTTTTTGACCAAGCCAAGCCTTACATCAATGCCCAGTTCAAAGAGGTAGCCTACTACCGCGAAGATGTAGAAAAACGGGCAAAGGAAACTTATAAGCCGGGAGCGCGAGGGAAGTAAAAATATAAATAAGAAATCAATGATTGAAAGCCTGATATAAAATGAATATCAGGCTTTTTTTATACGCTTTTGTGTAAAAATAAGTGGCATAAAGGCGAGAGCTGCCTGGTGAGCCATAAAAAAATGGCGACCTACAAATGCCCTACAAGGGTATATAAACGCTCTACCAATCACTTTTCGAGGAAGAATTATAACGAAATACAGAAGCTATATTTGCCACTCTTTTTTCCTTTGTTTTGGTGTGAGAAATATTTAGCTTACATACACAATCAATCATTCACTTTTTCTCTTATGGATTCTTCAAAAACGCCTATCACCAAAGAAAAACTTACTAAAGCAATCCAATCTCTCAAAGGCTTGCAACAAGAATTGGGAAATACAAATCGAGCCGCTTGCGACAAGCTACAGGAACCAATTGATGAACTCACTGACGTAGAGGCTAATTTTCCACTTTCGGGCGATGTCAATCAAGATATTTTGCCCTACTGGCAGTGGTTCCCCAACCATATGAAAGCCCCTCAGTTTGGCTGGATCAATGTAGCCGAGCATGGTGAATCAAAAGCCCAACAAGAGTGGCTACAATCGCTCACCGATGTGGTACAGATTTTAGCCGACCGTCTTGACCCCGCTACCCTCAATAGTACCGAGCAACGACTCTTGAAGCGGCTGAATAGCATTTCTGAAAAATAGAAGTTGCCTTGTTGGTCAGGTAAAGTTTGATTTTAGAGGTGTTGAGCAAGAAAAGCTCTTATCTCAGCATAACATTCAGTACAGTTAAAAAAAGCGCCATGATTGCCGCCTTCTATTTTTTTGAGGGTATTGGTCACGTTTACTGCATTGGCTCGAGGATGAATGAGACCTGAACCTTCAGTAAAATCTCCATTAGGATCATTGATGGCGGCAGGTTCTTTGGTATAGCTGGGATCGGCAGTACCGTGTATGCTGTATAAAATAGGTTCGCCTGCATCTACCCAATTGGCTCTAAACAATCCTCCGGCAATGTTAATCACTCCTTTGACGGTTTCGCTGGCACCAGCGTTGCCACTAGTTCCGGTAAAACCTACCGAAGCAATGTAGTTTTTGATCGTAGGTGAAGCAGTAGCGAGATTTGTATTGTCAAAATAAGCATAGTGTAGGGCAGTTACCGCACCTGCCGAGAACCCGCCTATAAATATATTTTGGGTATCGATGTTGTATTGGTTGTCTTTGGTAAAAAAGCGTACCGCAGCACGCATATCATGCACTGCATCTACTACCGCGATTTGCAAGCGTGCGTTGTCACCTGCAAGTAAACGGTATTGAATGGTAGCAGCCACATAGCCCGATTGGGCCAAAGAGGTGGCCAAACTGTCAAAATCTTCTTTTGAACCTTCGGCAAACCCTCCACCGTGGGCCAAAACGACCAACGGACGATTCATCACTTGATCATTGACAGGTTCAAAAATATTCATCCTTAGGCTAACCTTCGAGCCACTTTGATCGGTATTTTCTCCGTATGTTATGTCTCGGGTAGCCTTTACTTCAGCAAATACCAGGTCTTTGTACCGAACCCCATTAGGAGTAACTGGATTGACTAACATAGACACATCTTTTTTCTCACTATCAGGTGTTGTCTCATTATTGTTTCCTTGGTTACAGGCTGAAATAAGGCATAGACTTGCTAAAATAGATACTAGATTAAAGGTGTATTTATTTTTAAAATGCTCCAACATAGTTTTTAAATTTTAAGGGTTAAAATTGTGCAAATGAGTGAGGGAGATCTTCTGGGGTAATAAAAAGAAAACCTTGTGTAAATTGAGGACAAGCAGAAATTTAAAAACCCTTAAAGAATGTGAAAACTTAACCCTTTGGGTGGCTTTCTTCGTATATTGAAGTTGATTGAAAATTTTATTATCTTCAATCTTTCGTAAAATTTATGTACAACCATTTAACATCAAACTAATTAAAATGGAAGAATCAAACTATCAGGATGCAGCCTATATCCCTTTTGTGGGTGAGGAACCTCTTGAGGCAAGAAGATCATTTATCGAGAAAACATACACCTTTCTGGCCATTGAAATACTCGTATTTATTCTGGTTACTGCAATTTTTGTAAGGATTCCTGCACTTGTAGAACTCACCTTATCTTTATTTAGTGGCTGGTGGTTTTTACTCTTTTTGGGAGCCTATATGGCCGTTATCAATTTTGCCGAAAACTGGGCCATGGGGACTACCTCTAAGCCTAGCCAATATGCCGCGATGGGCTTATATATTGTAGCCGAAGCGTTGCTGTTTACACCGTTGCTTTATTTGGCTTTGGTGGTGTCAAGAGATGGAGCAATTATTAATCAAGCCGCTACCATTACGATTTCTATGTTTTTAGGAATTACGGCAATAGCCTTTACCACTAAAAAAGATTATTCTCACTTGAGAAATTATTTAATTCTTGGTGGTTCTGTAGCTTTTGGCCTTATCCTTACTGGGATTTTATTCGGCTTCTCGCTGGGTATTTGGTTTGCATTTGGTATGGTAGCCTTAGCCTGCGTTGCTATTTTATACCAAACTTCTAATATTTTGCATAAATACCATACTGGTCAACACGTAGCCGCTTCTTTGGGCTTATTTGGCTCAGTAATGTTACTGTTCTGGTATGTAATCAATATTCTATTGAGTATGTCTGGTGACTAATGAGTCATTTGATTTCATAAACATAAAAAGGGTATCGGCAGATAAAAATGCAGATGCCCTTTTTTATTTCTTGATAAAAGACTTAAAACTTCAAACTGAGGGTTGGAGCGATATAAAAAGTGCTTTCTGTAGCTCCCGAGTCTTTTAGAAACTTCCCTGGGATAAAATAAGAACTCCTGACATCAAAAGCAATATTTCGGTGTAAGTCATAACGAATTTGCAGTCCTACAACATCTCCAATATGTTTGTCGGTGCTACCATTGGCAGGCCGAGTCAAAAAACGCGGAGGGACATAAACCCCATCGGCCGTTTGGGTGCGATAAAATAAGGCATAGTCTATAAGAATCACCAAACCTTTGGCTGGAGTAAGGGTAATGTTTGGGTGAAAACTGGTGATATTGGCGGGAGTATTTACGGCTGCCAGACTATAAGTAGCCGGATTGACAAACATCGGGTTAAAAGTCTGGATTTTGCCATCACCCACGCTTTCATCTCCACTAGACCAGTCCAGTTTTATACCCAGCATTGGTTTCCATCCCTTTTTCGCCAATAAAAACTTCCAATCCGCTTCCAAATTAAAAGCCGCAATATGAGCATTGTTGATCGTGCCAAATTGGTAAATAAGCTCTGTATTGTAGCTAAAACGGCCTAATTTGCCATAAGATCTTATTCCCAGCGAATGTCTCAATTCTTCTCCTAATACATCATTGAATTGCGCCAGATTAGATTTAAAACCAAAATAATATATATCTAACTTCCGAATATCTGAAGGTAAGGGGCGTTGCCAATAAACTCCCCACAAAATGGGGCTATTGCCTTGTGCCTCAAAAATATTGGAAGTATTGTCAAAAGCATAAAAATTGATGTTGGTTTCCCGCCCGTACAAAAAGTTTAAAAAAGCTTTTCCTTGTTGTAAGATCAAACGAGCCATATCAAAAGACCTTCGCAGGTTGGGACCTTCCCGGATACCAATCAAACGAGAAGTACCATATCCGATTTCTTGCCTACCTGCCCGAAAAGATATTAACGTATTGTTTTTTTGAAGAATATTCCACTCTACAAAAGCCTGATGCAAATCAAGTTCATCAGATTCCAGTAATTGATTCCCATTACTTACATATCCATGATAGACCTCACCAAAGAGCCGAATTTTGGTTCCTAGCCTTAGAGATGCGTGTAGGCTGAGTCGTTGCGAATAAAACGTTTCATCCTCGGTGGTATAATTTCTATTGGTAAAATGTTCGAGGCGTGCTCTATATTCTCCACCCAGTGTCAAATGAACATGTTTGCCCAGGGAAATCCATTTAAGAGGTTTCAAAAATATGGCAGTCCTATTTGCTGAATCTTTATTTTGGAGAAAGACATAAGATTCTTCGGCTCTAAGGGTAGAAATTGGAGGAACATCATTCTTGTTCTTTGTTTGTGCGTGGATCAACAAAGATTGGCAAATAAACAATAGCCCTCCAATAAAATAAATGGCCGATTTTAGAGGATTACTCATGAGATGGATTTCCTCTGAAATGCGCCAGAAAACTAAGGATAATAGCACTGGCCGATACCAAAGTCATTAATGTGCCTGGCATAAAATTGACATAACCGCCTAAGTCCATAAACAAAAAATATCCTACATCGGCTAGCCCACCAGTAATAGCCGCCAAAAATATTGCATGTTTATTTCCTTTCCATACAAAAAAAGCACTGATAAAAGTGGTAAGCCCAATCCACAATAAATTGAAACCGTGTTGTCCAATGATGGCTCCTGAGGCTTTGGGGTAGTTAGCTTTTAGTGTTTCGGCAGGTATTTTATCGGCAATGCCAGCCACGGCACCAGCAATGTCTCCATTCAAGATAAATTGAGTGGTCATTACGCCAGCAAGAATATGTACCAAGCCCCATACAATCCATAGTATTGCGGCTATTTTAAAAAGTATTGAATATTTCATTGGGTATTAGATTAATTGTTGTTTAGAAATTCTTGAAATTGATTTAAAGCCTTGGAAAACTGAGTTTTATATTCAGTTTTATGATTTCTCCATCTACAAAAGAGTGGCGGAAAGACGGTAGGTAATAATCTGCGATGATATTGGCTCCAAAGAATGGAAATAGCTTTTTAGATACTTGTAATACATGATTTGTGGTGCGCCTACTTGGGCTGGTAGAAAGCAGCAACATGGGTTTATTCATCCATATTTTAGATGAACCCATTCGGGATAGCCAATCCCAAAGGTTTTTGAAAACGGTGGTATGTAGGCCATTATATTCAGCCAGAGAGATGATAATCCCTTCACTAAGCGCGATTTGTTGAGAAAATGCCTTGACATTCTGAGGGATTCCCTCTGTTTTTTCCAGATCAACCGAATAGAGGGGGAGTTCATAATCATTTAGATCCACGATATTTAACTCAACCCCGGTAAGCTGATTTGCGGCATAAATCGCAAATTGTTTATTAATAGAGGTTTGGCTGTTGCTTGCGCCAAATACCAAAATGTTCTTATTCACTTTTGACTCCTGTTTGATAAACTATCACAAAAATGAGTAGCGTCAAACAGAATAGCATTAATGTATCTTAAGAAACACTTTGAAGCGCTGGGTTTTTCTGATTTTTTGTTAAGAGTATGTTTAAATTTTGCTTTTGAAGTTAAAATTGAGAGGTTTTGTGGCTTGTTGCAGTACATTTTTGAGTGCATAGCCAAAGCTATGGACGAAAAAATTACTAAAAACAGGGCGCAAAAGACTCGGTTTTAGCTCGAAGGGTAATTTTTAAACATACATACTCTAAGACCTTTTAGAGTCCTTCTTTTTTAGCCATGCATTTTTAGTAGCACTGAGCGATTCGGGGGTAATGCCCAAATAAGAGGCAATCATTCGTTGAGGAACTCTTTGGAGAATGTCGGGGTAGGTTTTGGCAAAATGTTCGTAGCGCTCGATAGCCACATTACTCATGAGCATAATAATTCTCTGCTGGAGTACAGCGAGGCGTTTTACTAATTGGGACACATGCTTTTCTTCTCTTTCTAAATCTTTGGGCAAAGCCACTACCGTCGAGTCTTCCAGTGCATCAATGATTAAGGTAGTAGGAACCTCAGCAGATTGATTATCGGCAATGGTCCAGCCTTCAGGAGCAAACATAAATATATGTTCTTTGCCTTTGTCATCTATGACATAGCTACGCAATAAGCCTGATTTTACAACATACACTTTACTATTAAACTCCCCTTTTCTTTGTAAAATTTCGCCTTTCTTGACCGTAATAACTTTCATAAAACTTGTGGTGGTATAGCAACTTGTTAAAAGGATGAATATACTTAGAAGCAGCTATAAACCAAAAAAAGCACCCCAAGCGAGGTACTTTTTAAATAATCTAACTCATCGTATATACTTATATCTTTGGTTGATATCTGCTAAGCTTTTGCGGTCAAAACCTGGTTATCTACCATTACCTGAAAGGCCTCTTCCATGGTTTGTTGCATTGGCATAAAATCAATCCCTAATTCCTTCTTAATCTTACTGTTATCGGCTTTCCAGGCCACATTTACATTGTTTCGGATAAATTTGCGGGTGAAAAGTTTATTGGTCATAGGACCTACAATCATGAGCAACCACTTCGGGAGTGCTTTTTTAGGCAGCGGAAACTGTTTGCCATACTTAGGAAGTAAAACTTTCCCCAGTTCTAAAAAGTCAGTATTGTGAGCGGCGGTAATATAACGCCCCTTGGCCTCAGGCGTAAAACCAGCCTTGTAGTGTGCCTCGGCTACATCGCGTACATCTACCAAACCTAGCCCAATTTTAGGAGCTCCCATTTTCATAGTGCCATCTCCTAACTGTTGTAATATATTAAAGCTTTCAGAAGTAACGGCAGTAGGGTTAAGAGGAGGACCCAGGACCAAACAAGGGTTGATGGTGATCAAATCCCAGCGAGCTTGTTTTTGGGCCATTTCCCAAGCCTTTTTCTCTGCCAGAGTTTTAGAGTAAGAATAAGGTTGATAATCTAGTGAGGCAGTGGTGTTCCAAATATCTTCAGTTAAAGTACCATTGGGTGCTTTTTGAGAATCAATGGCATCGGTATAAATCGCGGCACAACTACTTGTGACCACTACCCGTTTTACACTGGGAGTTTGATTGGCACTCTCTAACACATTCGCGGTGCCTTGTTCAGCGGGTTCTATCAGTTCTTTTTGTGGATCTTTTACATCAGTGGTAAAAGGGGAGGCTGTATGAAACACCAATTCACAACCCTGCATTGCTTCAGTATAAGCACCATCAGTCAATAAATCAGCTTTGAAATACTTGATACTCCCTTTAGATTGAGCGGCTAAAGCATTCAAGTGAGCCAATTTTTTTTCGTTGTTGGGATTTCTCACTGCAGCGTGTACAGTAATGCCTTCGTCCAAGAGTTTTTTTACTAACCAGCCTGCTACATATCCAGTAGCTCCAGTGACCAATACAGGTTTAGTTTTATCTATTGTTGTCATATTCTCCGAGTGTTTTACCTTGTTGATGATACAAATGTCGGGATGAAAGCCGGGGTTTATGTACACGAATTCCTGAAAGAAGAACACAAATTAGGGGTAAGTTTAAGAGGGGCGTGTTAGGTTGGATAAATAAGGTAAATTAGGAAGGGATAATTCTTGGTAAGATACAATTTTTATTGATCAAGACTTTTTTCGTCTTTTTGTAAAAAACAAAACAGGAGCGACAAAAGATCACCACTGAGTCGTGAAATTTTGCAAGTTAAAATTGATGTCGTTTGCTCCTGTTAGTTTTTTGTAGGTGTTCTCGAGTCCCGACTAATTTGTAAGCCAGGGAGGTTACTCATGGTATTTGCCTTTGCTACTTAGTAACGTTTTCAAAATAAGTGTCGAGATTTTAGTGAAATTGCTCAAAGCTAGACGAGGCGCTTCCCCGATGGAAATCGGGATTTAAACAATTTGCGCTCGTAGCAGGGCTACGGGCAAAAAAAGCAACGAAGTATAGCAAGGGGGAATAAAACTAAATCGGACAGCTTAAAGTCCCGATTCTTCAAGGTTATTGCGAACACGTTACTTAAAATGTAATCCATTTTTGTCAAACAACGCCTCAAAGTAGGCAAGGTCTTGTAATATGGTTCGGTAAACCCAGCGATAGTATTGTGTAGTCTTGTATTGCATATGTTTTAGGGCTGCTTCGCGGCCAATTACTTTGCTCAAAGTATGAAATTCAAGGTAGCACACCCCCAAATGTAAAAACGTACTTTGCTTAGAACCAGCCCCTTCGGGTAACTTTACGGGCAATTTGGTGTATTTAGCAGCTAAAGCCTTTGCCGTTGGCTCAAATCCTGGGTGATTAGTGAGCGAATACCAATGCATTTGTTCGTGTAAAAAAGTACTTAAAAGCTTGGTTTCAGTATCTAGCCTCGTATTTAGTGTCAATACCGGATGGCTATGAGGAATGGTTCCTTTTTGAATTTTCACTTTTTTGGTAAACACAAAAGGCTCTAAATTATATTTCTCCCATAAAGCTTGTAATCTCTTTTGAATCCTGGCTTCTTCGGGTAATTGGGCGTGTGTTGTAATAACGAGGGGCGCATCTATGGCAGGTTTTACCACAGCTTCTGCCAGGTTTTCATCAGAGAGCGTAAGTTTCAGAGGTGCAGGGGGAAGCCCTTCCTTGATCATCAAACCAGTCAGCGTATTTTTTTGCTTTTTGAGTTTACAATACGCGGGGCCAGAACGAAAACCTACCGTGAAAAACAAAGAGTCTTGCACTTTTTTGAGGGGCTTGATTTTCAAAGGCACTGGGATCAAATCAGGTAATAACATCAACCCTTCTTGCTTGTCGAAGTAAAACTGAGCGCTTACTTTTTGGGTGCCTCTTTTGCCTAAGTCTAAGCTGCCCTTCCAGGTGGAATGCCCTTGTTGAAAGCTTTTGGTTTGGCATCCTAATAATATAATAGCAGAAAAAAAGATTGTCAGGAATGCTCTAAAATATTTCATTTGATTGTATCATAAAGTTTGCATTGAATTATCTGTTACAAACTTACGGGGCACACCAACTTTATTCTAGAAAAAGTGTATGCTGGAGGTTCGGCTTTTAAAAATACGAACCTAAAGAGGTTAAAAATGAGCTTTTAGATACTCTGAGGGGCTGCAACCTTTGATTTTTCGAAAGGCTTCATAAAAAGAAGATTTGCTTTTAAAACCTACTTCTTGTGCTTTGCCAAAGATGGATAAATGATCGTAGGCCGAGTCTTGAGTAAGACGAATAAATTCTTCTATGCGGTAGGTGTTGATCAGTTGAGAATAACTGGTGCCCATTTCCTGGCTCAAAAAAGCAGTTAATTGGTGAGGAGGTAAATTCAAGGCATTGGCCAGGTCAGTCTGCTTAAAAGAAGCTTGAGTATAAGGTTTTTCTTGGGTAAGATAGTGAGCGATTTTTTCCTGAATCTGTTTGCTTTGAGTCAAGGTTTTGGCAGCAGGTTGATATTTGGTTTTGAAATTGGGGTTGATCTCCTGATTGATTTTTACCGACTGAAAAGAGATGGTATATACTAGCAGGGAATACACTAGGGTAAGTAGGTAATTGATATAAATATTGTAATACCCGGTAATGCTGGCGTTGATAATGCCATATACTATAATCATTAAAATGATGCCTATAAAATAATTCATCTTTTTGAGCCATTTGATCCTGCGTTGACTACTTACTTGGTAGGTGGCTGGCATCTTTTGCTGTGCTTTTTTGAGTACCCGAAGCGAAAGCAGGAGGTAGGTAAGCAAATGGATGGCGTACAAGCCAAAGCGAATCATTACTATAGGTGTGGCAGGCAACCCATTCATCAAAAAGGTATTGACTACTTGAATATTACTATCTAGAGATGCTTTGCCTGGTTGGAACAAGATCATTAGAAAGGCAATAAAATATCCCAAGCTGTGCAACAAGTCTCTGAGTTTTAGCCGAAAGGTGGGTTGCACAATAGAGCGTGTATACAAAAATACCACTGGACCAATGAGTAAGGTAAAACCACGGGCAAACCCTGCCAGATAGGGATACTCAAAATACAATCTGGCGGCATACCAAAAATTACCAATATTCATCAAAAGTATGATGCCGAGCAAAGTAATGAGCAACCTTGTGGCAGTTTGGTTTTGCGAAGGCTTACTCAAGAAATAGAAAATGAGGAAGAGACATTGAGAAGCAGAAGCGATCAATAATACAGACCAAATATTCAGTGTCATTCAGTAGGGGAGCATTGTTGCAAAGCGAATTTAATATTTAATCTATTTCTTTGCCAACTGTTTAAGTAATGAATTTTTGTGTATGATGGCTCAGTGCTATGTTTCCTTCAAGTATACCTAATTTCAAAGGTTATGGCGGACAAAAAACCTCAAAAAACAATGGTTCGTATACTAAATTACTACTTTCGTATTCAGACTGTCAGCTACTTAGCCAAAATTTTTTGGAATTATTTCGTTATATTTGATAAAAAGCGACTTCGATAGTTTATGAAATACCCTTTACCTATTCTCTTTTTGGTAATCTTTTTTGCTTTTATTGGTCACACAAACGCCCAAACCAAACTTGAGGGCAAAGTTTTGGACAATAAAGCCCACCCGTTAGCTCGAGCAAAAGTCTATCTTAAAAAATTCCCTAATTTATATGCACTTACCAATCAATATGGCAACTTTACGTTGGACGTAGCAATTGATCCCCAGCAATTTAACCTCAATGATATAGTAGCGAGCAAAAGAGGGTTTGAAATGAAAGGCGCTGCTCAAATGCGTGGTCGCAAACTCTTTGTAAAGCTCCAGCCTGTAAGCAACTCTAATGTTAAGGCACCTGAACAGAGCGAAGCAGCGATTGAACCTTCCATTTTAAGTATTAGTAACCCCAAGCAACGCACCAATCACATCATCAATAAACTCAAAGATGGTAAAGCGCTCAACAAACTGGAGGTAATGCATTTGGCCAATTTGGTGAATAAAATAGATCACTTGACCAACCAGATTTTAATGGACAAAGAGAGCAGTACTCAAACCATCGATAGTTTAAAAAGCGAAATCAGTGCCCTCAAAACCTCCATTGCCGGTGTAAACCCGGATGATCACAACGATTCGCTTAAGCAGGTGATCCAAAACTTTGAACAAAACCTAAAAAACAAGGATGCACTCATTGAGTATCGCATTGAGAAAAAACAAAAAGAAGAAGAACGTAAACTGGAACTGGCGGAATCTAAAAGAGAAAGAGACCGTTGGCAAATCATTGGTTTAATTGCCCTGGTAATGGTCATGATGGTATTAGCAGGCATTTTTTATGTAAGAAGTCGGGGACGAAAAGCACTTCAGAAAACCTTGAATCAGGTAGAAGAAAGCCGCACACAGTTGGCTAAAGGCAAAGAACAAATCAAACAAAAAAATGAGGAAATGGCCAAGATTCAAACCTCCAAAGAAATCTTGACTACTACCATTGCCCACGATTTGCGCAACCCCTTGAATGTAATTATGGGATACAGTGGTGAAGAAACCGCGCATTGTCCACAAGAAACCTTGAATTCACGGTTGGCTGAGATAAATCTGGCCAGTCGTCGCATAGAATCCTACATAGATGATATTGTAGCTATTCAAAAATATGCCTATTCTGGCCTAAAAGTAGAGATGGAAAGCAATTCGCTATACGAAGTAGCCGAATTGGCTGTAGCCCATATGCGCCCTTTTATTCAGCAAAAAAGCCTGAAAATCCAGAATAACTTTCCAGAAACCTTATACACCCTGTTCAATTTCAAATTTATTGAGCGGGTATTCATCAACTTACTCAACAATGCCATCAAGTTTACCCCCACTGGAGGTAGCATTATTTTCTCGGCAGAGGAGCGAGGGCAAGTAGTACACGTAAGCTTTGCCGATACTGGAGAAGGCATTTCTAAAGAAAAGTTTAAACAACTCTTCGAGCCCCTTATTGAAGAGGATGCCAAAGAGTTTGCGAGTGAAACCTCAAGTAGTTTGGGTT
Source organism: Microscillaceae bacterium (assembly GCA_003483885.1). Lineage (GTDB taxonomy): Bacteria > Bacteroidota > Bacteroidia > Cytophagales > Microscillaceae > Microscilla. The sequence continues at coordinate 14,265 of DMXI01000576.1, read as the reverse complement.
TGGTATTTTGCAAAATTGCCCTGGAAGCACATGGCAGTAAAATCGGAGTAGCATCAGAAATTGGCCAAGGAACTACTTTTAGCTTTGATTTGGAATATACCCACCGCAAGCCTGCCAAGTCATACCTACCCAAGAGAACCGCCGCAAGCGAATTGATTGATAGTAAAATTAATGGAGAGTTGCCAGTAGCGGCTCAAAATGGAAAAATTGAGTTGAGTGAAGAGGACAAAACGGTATTAAGGCCCTTTGTTAAAGAAATGACGCATTACGAACTATACGAAGTAAGCGATTTGGAAGAAGTTTTGGCCCGATTAAACACGCAGGAAAATGCCAATTTAGAAAAATGGAAACACGCAATACAAACGGCGATTGACAATTATAATGAATTGCAGTACAAAGAGTTGGTACAATCTATTAATTAAAGGTGCGATAACTATTCCTTAAATAATTGCTAATGTACTGACTTTCATTTATTTTGACTCCTGGTTTATTGTTTTAAATGCTTTATGTGCTTCGACATATTATCCTAAAAGGTATTGATTGGGGGCTGTTGTTTTTGCTATGCAGCAGCACACAAATAGCGCATGCCCAAAAAAAAGTACAAACCAAAAACTATTTATACCAGGCTGCTTTTATCAAAGGAGTGACTAAACACGTAGATTGGCCCACCAACTTTAAACCCAATAATAGATTCAAAATAGGCGTTTTGGGAAACAGCTATGCCTATGGCTGGATTCAAAAACTACTTACTGGTAAAAAAATCAAAGGTCTTGAAGTAGAAGTCCTTCATTTCCGTCGGGAAATACAGGTAAGACCTTGCCATATCTTGTTTGTCAGCAATAGCAATAATCTCAAATTGGGTCGGGTTTTTCTGAGGCTCTCAAAGACTCCCGTGTTGGTTATTAGCGAAGAAAAAGACTTGTTTAAGAAAGATAAAGGTGAACTCAACCGTAATGGGATACTTTTGGCCAAAAATAGTGGAATCAACCTGAAAATTGTCAACAAACAACTCCGTTTTGACCTAAATAAAGAAAATATTCGCGATAGAGAACTGACCTTGGTCTCTGAAAAGTCAGATTATACCAAACCAAGCCTCGAAACGCTTGAAAATTATGAGCAAAATCTCAAAAAAGTACGTAAAAGTGATTCGGTTGTTACCAGTAGAATTGCCCAGATAAAAATTGAAGTAGATAAAAAACAACAAGCCCTTGAGCTGTCCAAAAATAAGGTGAAATATCTCCAGGATAGTTTGATGCTCTTGCTAGAGCAAGAAAGCAATAACCGTGATAAGATTTCAGCCACCAACCAAAGCATTCAAAAAACGGATCAGGAGATCACATTTTTGACCCAAAACCAAGACCAGAAAAACCTGGAAGCAAAAAAACTAGCGGCCCAAATTGCTCGTCTCAAACAGACCATTCAGGAAGAAGAAGCCCAGATTACAAATGATCAATCTAGAATGGCCAACCTGAAAAAACAAATTGTGGGTATTGTGGGAGAGCTAAAAGTAACCTCCAAAAACGCTTACAATCTTTCTATTGCCAAGTTTTTGTACGAGGAACTTAAAAAAACCGGGGTAAATGCCAACGACATATTACGAAAGATCAAAGGCTATGAAACCTTAGAGGAAGAGTTTAACAAAAACCCGGAAAAATTTAATGCAATCAAAGAGAAATATCGAGCCGATACCTTGGCTGCCCGCAAGCGGCAAGACAGTCTGATAGCAATGCAAAGATTGGAGAAAAAAAACCAGGAAGCGGCTCTGAAACAAAAAGAACTGGAGCTTCAGCAACAAAAATCGGAAATACAACAGCATCAAGCTACCCGAATTATTGCCGTATTGGTAGGACTCATTCTGCTCACTTCTTTGTTGTTTTTCTTTTTATCTAATCGCCGCCGTAAAAAAACAATTGCCCAACTCAATGCCTACAATACCGAACTCAACAAGAGTAAGCAGGAAATTGAGGAAAAAAATATTGTATTGCAGCAAAATATTGTGGAGCTCAAAAAGAAAAAAGAACTTGAGATTGCCAACCGCAAATTAGAAGAGGCCAATCAAAAACTGGATCAACTGCAGAAATACAAAGAAAAACTTACCAATATGATTGTGCACGACCTCAAAAACCCATTGGGAGCAGTATTGGTAAATAGTAAGATGGCATTTGACCATTACGCCATTGATCCTAAAATCAAAAAACGTTTGCAAGACATTCATTATGCCAGTAAGCGCATCAAAGTATACATAGAAGATATGCTGGCAATCCAAACCTTTGCCAATTCAGAGTTGCCACTACATCTTACCGTGCATCAGGTATACAAAAGCGTGCAAACAGCCATTAACATCTTACGCTCGGCTATTAAAGAAAAAAGCCTGGTGGTAGAAAATAATATTCCTAAAGATTACTACGCTGAATACGATGGCAAATATATAGGACGTGTATACGAAAATTTGCTGAGCAACGCCATCAAATACACCGATATCGGAGGTAAAATCATTTTCTCGGCCGATTTGGTTCCTGGAAATGAAAAAGCGCCTTTGGGATATGTCCATTTTGCCATTGCAGATAGTGGCACTGGCATACCAGAAGAGAAGTTCAAAGAGATCTTTGAGCCTTTTATGCAATTAGAAGCGCGGGAGTTTGCCAATACAAGTTCTACCGGAATTGGCCTTACGTTTTGCAAAATGGCAGTAGAATCTCACAAAAGCCACATTGTAGTTACCTCAGAGGTAGGTATCGGAACCACGTTTTCGTTTGACTTACCAAGAGTAGCATCGCCAGTAACTACGCCAATGGCAGAAGTAATTGCAGATACACCTACAGAAGAGATTTCGTTGATAGAAGATGACTCAAACATTGCGTTAAACGATGCCGAACGCAAAGCACTACAACCTTTGGTACAAGAGCTTGATAAGGTCGAGTTTTATGAAGTATCTACGTTGTTGAACATCTTGCGGAGACTAGAAAAAGAGGACAGCCCTAGTTTGAGCCAATGGAAGATTGCTATGGAGGAGTCTATTGATAATTTTAATGAGATTGAATATGAAAAGCTAAAAAACTTGGTGTAGTAGCCCAAACGCATCAGTTTTATGCAAATAAAAAATCCACTTCCATTCACCTCAATGAATAAAAGTGGATATCCAGCCAATAAAAAAGACTGCTCTAGCGGTGGTCCAAATCACTAAGGTGCACCCATTTTTCGTTAATTTTACCTTCCAGCCATTGCCCAGGAGCGATTTCACACATTTTGCCTGCAGTGTAATCCTGATGAGTAAACGGCATATAGCTCGCCCCACTGTGAAACCTTATCCTCAATTTGGTACTAAAAGTTACTTGCCATACTTCTGACGATTTATCTACTTCGTAGAGAGAAGCATCTGCTACTTGAGTGGCAGCATAAGTTTTGGCAATTGTAAAGGTGCTTTTTTTACCGCTTGAATCAGTTTTGGAGGGTTCCTCTTCAGTTTTATCATTCCCCGAGAAAAATTTCCTGATGTTCATTACTTGTTGTCTTTTTGTTTTAATAATAGTTAGCATAAAAATAGCTGGACAAGTGTGAAACTAATAAGATTACGTTAACTGTTCAAAGTCGGTTCCCTCAAGAGATGTGATTTATGAACAAATTAAGTCAAAAATCAGTACAAATGTATCTGTTATGACTTGAGTACATTTCACCTGATAAATATCACCCCCCTTTAAGCAATTTTTTTTTGGATTTAACACTTTTCACTGCTCAAATAAATTGTTTATACAGTAAATACCTTATAAAATATGGGTTAAAGGCGTGTTTAGATAAGGTTAGTTTTGAGCTTTAGATCCTTCCCAAGCATAAAATTGGGCAATTCACCTACTTCTCAAACTATTTATATTTTTGCTTTGAACCTACCTCGAAAGTGAGCATTATTGCATTTAAAATTACAAGCACTTGATCAGGTCTGAACAAAGATATTTGCTCAAAAAATACCTATTACCAGACGATTAGTGACACCAAAAAAAATAATTAATAGCATTTTTAATACGCCTATGCTTTTATGGTATGATTTTTACATTTGGTAAGAGACGTACCATACAAAAGTAAAGTAAGAAATAAGATTATGGCATTTAAAATAGACATCCGTAATCAACAGAAGTCACCCCGCGAAAATGTAGTGTTGATCGGAACAGGAAAAGGAACAATTCAAATTAACCCACAAAGTAATCTCCAATCTTTAAACGCAGGTAAAGATTGGATACTCAAAGATGCCCGGCTCAATATTCCGGTAGCACCCCGTCAGGTAGTGTATCTCAACATTACCTCAGTGAGTGCTCCCCAGGGATACAAGTTTGGGATTAAGCTTAAGTTTGAAGGAAACTCATACGAAAAAATTCTTGGCTATAATCAGCCAGAAAGCTTGCTCACCATTACCATTATGCAAGATGGTCACATTGACGCTACTATAGAAGAGCAACAAGTGTGGGCTTTTGCTCCTCCTCCCCATGAATCTACTTTTGCTTTACAACTACTCAACCAATTGAGTAACGAAGAGCCTGTATTGTACGAAGGTATTTCGGCAGTATTGCCTGGGCAACCCTCTCATAGCATTCAGCTTACCCGAGGCGATTTGTTTGTAAAACATGCCGAATCTAAAGAATGGGTGATTTCAGAAGCCAATGTAAAGGTGACCATTGCTTCTCAACACGAAATTCCACTAAAAATAACTGCGGTAGTCAGTGAGCAAAAGGGCTACACTTCTGCCGTGAAACTAGAGTATGGTCAAGAAATCCAGTATTTGAATTATAATGGAGAAGCAGGGCTAATACTAGTGAAAATATTAGGAGATGGTAGTCTCGAGGCCTCTACTAAACAAGGTGACCAAAGCGTATTGTTGAACTGTCCACCTCATCCCTCTACTTTTACGATTAATATCTACAACGATCAGGAAAATCGCCCCGAAATTGGTTACATTCCTTATCGTACCAATGGTGGGCCTATGAGTACCAGTATTCTACCTGGCACTAGTTTCTTGAATCAATTTCCAGAAGCCATTTTATGGCCACTCAATAGAGCCGAATTGGCTATTTCAATTGCTACTCGCCAACTGGCTTACCTAAGCATAGAGTCGGTATCGGGAGAAGAAACCGGAAGAAATAAAAAATCAGGATTACGATTTGAATATGGAGACCAGGTAAAATACATGGCTTATGACAATCCTGATAGTTTGCTTACCTTGAGAGTGAAAACCAATGGAGAAGTACATGCCAAAATTGCTGAGCAAGACCTAATCCTTACTTGTCCACCCCATCCATCTAATTTTCTTTTAAAAGTAAACAATGAATTAGGCGGAGAAGAAGTTATTAACGCTATCAGCAAAACAGTACAAGGAAGCAGTTTTACAGAGACCGTTGCGAATAAAAATGCTCAAGAAGTGACTGCTGAAGGTACACCTGCTTTTGAAACAGCAGAACAATTGGCTGGGGAAACTTCACAGGCAGTATTGGCAAAACCTGAAACTAAAACCGTAAGTTTGGCTAATACTTCGTTGGTTTCCAGTGTGTTAGAAATTCCTTTGGAAGGATATACGGCGCATTTTCACATTACCAGTGTCACCGGACTCACCACTGGAGTCTCCACTTCTTCAGGCTTAAGGTTAGAATATGGAGGATGGTCAGAGTATTTGGGCTTCAATGATGAAGGAAGCCAGCTTAATGTTACCATCGAGTCTGATGGAACCATTTGGGCAGAGGTAGAAGGCAAAGGGGTAGAGTTTAGACCTGCCAATCAAAACCCGGAATTACTCAGAGTTCCCGAAGATTTTCGAAGTATCCAGGCGGCCATTGACGAAGCCCACGAAGGCAGCGTCATTCTATTGGCACCGGGTGTTTATCAGGAAAATTTAGACTTTACTGATAAAAATGTATTGGTTGCTTCGCTGGCTTATCTTACGGGACAATCTAAATACATTGAACAAACAGTGCTCAAACCTGCCGACTCGATTGTTTTTTCGCAAAACGACCATCGTAACGCTGGATTGTATGGGCTTACCTTGTTTCAAACCAATGATGACCTCATCATTACGTACCGAGATTCACTTCCAAGCTTTCAAAATTGTGTTTTTGTCCTCGAAAACGTAGGGCGGGCCGCCTTGGTAGCACGCAACAACTCGGTGCCATTGTTTAGAAACTGTACCGTGATTGGAGGCAATTATGCGTTTGTGATTTCCAGTGGAGCCAACATAATGCTAGACAACTGCATTATTCAGTCACAATACTTGGTGCGCACCCACAATGTACAGGAAATGCACCGTATTATGGCGGTTTATTCTACCTTATTCCTGGAAAATGATCGTAGTAATAAGCAATTTATCAATTATAATTCAAGCGGGTTTAAAACCAATAGTTCTAGTAAGCCCATCTTTATAGATGCGCAAAATCATAATTATCGCTTGAAAGAAACTTCTTCGGCTAAACGTACCGGACGAGACAAATCAGAAGCAGGAGCGTACAACATATTGCCTACCATGAAATTTCAGGAGATATTTCAGGACATTCATCAGGCACTCAAAAATCCAGTATTTGTATACGAACAAGATCGCTTGTGGATCAAGTGGCAAACTTCGGCTTATGTAAACGATTACGAGATTAGTATTCGTAATATAAATCCTCCCACCGAAAACCTGGAAAATCAAAATGGAAGTACTATCCCTACCTTTGTACAGGAAACAGTGAGCGGAAAAAGCGAATTTGTTTTTGAGCAAACCATTTTGGAAGGTAGTACCTATGAGGTGACCATTACCCCTCAAATGACGGAGGAAATGATGCCAATGGCAAAAACCTTTCATTTACAGTTAGAGCCAGCGCCTGCATTGTCACCTACTTTGGTTTATTTTGCTCAAAATAACCTGATTACAGTATATTGGGAGAATCCACCCACTCCCGCTGGGAACCTAATGTTGTTGCTTAAAAAAGGAGATGAATTACTTGCCCTGGAGCGAGATCTAGTCGGAAGTGATTTTACCTGGTCGGATAATATTACTCAAGACCAATTGTATCAAGCCGTATTTTTAAGCCAGCAGACGATATTACAAAATGAGGGTTATGATGAGGGAAGCGTGGTAGAGGTTAGAATAAGCCCAGCATTGAAAGCCATGGTAACCCCACAAGATTTGGGAGTACCCACCCTCGCCCTTGAGTACGATAACGGAAATATATTGGCTTCCTGGAATAGTTTGGGCGAAAACCTAAGCTATGATTTTAAATGTTGGGAAAAAAGTGACCAAGACCATCCGATATATACCACTCGGACTTCGATGCAGTCGCTTAAAATCACCGAAACCCCGGTAAATGTACCTTTCCAAAATGGCGTACATCAGTTAAGCCCTAGCGATCGTATTTGGGATTTCCCAATAAAGCATGAGGAAATCGTGCGAGGAAAGGAATACATCGCTCAAGTAAGGGTAATTGCAAAAAATAAGGGCTACATCGGTGCCTGGAGCGAACCTCAAAGCATATCGGCTTTGGTTACCAATGACTTAGAAGTACCTACGCCTACTGCGAAATATATAGATGGACACGTGGAGTTACGCTGGCAGGCAATCAAACACGCCCAAGGGTACGACATAGAGGTGATAGACACTACTACCGAAGAAGTGGTCTATCAAAAAAATAAGTTTTTGCAAACGTTCCTATTTATCCAAGAGGGAATTAACAAAGGAAAGCATTACACCATTAAAGTAAGAGCCAATGCGCTGGGAGTAGCAGGCGAATGGTGTACGCCTCTTGAGGTATTTACTTTGAATGAAAATGATTTAACCGCGCCTCAAATAACGCTTATCTATGAAGGAGGGCAATTGGTAGGCCAGTGGGAACCTGTGGATCATGCTGATACTTACGAGGTGATTGTCAAAAAGGTAGACGAAACACAAGAGACGGTTAGCAATGCAGTGGTGATGAGCAACGAAGTGAAAATTTCGTCAGGCATTGAGAAGTACCAAACTTATGCGATTAAGGTGCGGGGAGTAGTAGGTGATACCAAAGGAAAATGGAGCAGTGAAAAACAAATTTCTACAGTAGATGCCAGCGATCTTCAGGTACCTGCCGAGATCGAAGCAAGCTACGAAAATGAGGTAATTAAGGCTCACTGGGAATTAGTAACCTACGCCGAAAAATACCAGGTAGCAGTGAAAGACCCATCTACCGACGAATTGTTAGGTTCGCATTTGAATGTAGAGGGCAATTCGATGAAAAAAAGCTCTGGCATTGAAAAAGGTAAAGTGTATACGGTACAAGTACGTGCTGTGGCTTCTGGCAAATTTGGGGACTGGAGCGCACCAAAAGAAGTGCTAGCACTATCGAGTGGAGACTTGGAAATGCCACAAATCACCTTGACCAATCCAAGTGGGAATATTGAAGCGACCTGGGAGCCAGTAGAGTTTGCTCAAACTTATGAAGTGTCTATCAAAGATGGTACGACTGGTGAAGCGGTTGTAGACAACAAAGTGGTAGAGACCAACCAATGTACATTTACTGAAAACATTGAGAAAAACAATATTTACGAAGTACAGGTAAAGGCCATAGCCCACAACGTGGAGAGCGAATGGAGCGCAGCTCGTAACATCAAGGCTAAAGACCTGGAAGATAAACTAGCCATTATAAAGCAAAGACTTGCTGAGCAAAAAGAAGCTAAAGGGTTTTATGTATTGAATGAGTATACCCTGGCCGATGCTTCGGTTTATCAACCCTTGAAAGATGCCTTTGGTACCGATGAAATTGAGCTGCATTCCGATAAAGCCTTGCAAGAACAAGGACAGCAAATCCTGCTCTCAGGAAGTACCTCTTCTATCTTCCAGCTGGAAAACATTGATCTTCAATTGATTTTGATGAATCAAGGAGACGAGGTGCAAATCACAGCTAATTTTAGAGCACCTAAAGGATGGAAATTTACCGACAGTTTTGCTTCCTTGGCAGGAACTTATTTTGAGCAACTGGCTTTACAGGAAGCCCAGTTTACTTTTTCGTCTATCAGCTATCTGGAGTCTTCGTGGCAGGTACGCATTACCCCTGGACTAAACTTCTACGCCAAGGTACAATTAGATGAATCACTGGAAGTAATACAACATTTAAATGGGGACCAAAATCCCATTATACCACTCTCTGGTAAAATTAAGCTGCAAAATGGCTTGCCCGATATGCAGCTACAGTTTGTAAATAGTAAATTTGAAGTTGGTTACGAAAATCAACGTTTACCTGTTACTGCTCATCTAAATACGGTATTGTCTACCTCTACTAATAGTGAATCTGGAGAAGAGTTAAGCAATGTGGAAGCTGAAGTACTGTTAGTAGCTCAAGCATCGTTCCTGGCTAATGCAAGTATGGAGGCACGCTTAAATGATCCTAAAGTAGGTTCAGTAGTATTTACCCATATTGTAGCGCACAAGCCAGCAATATTTGAGGAGGAAACAGAGGTATTGGATGATGAAGCAAAGGACGAAGACGTAGAAAATAGTGAAGACATAAATACAGAAAACCCAATTGCTGAAGGCGAAGAGAAAATTAATCCGGAAGAACTTCGGGATAGAGGAGAAGTGGATGGGGAGGAACGCATTAGAGGCGAAGTAGAAAACACGTCCTCTGAAATAAACCCAGAACAACGGGAAATCTTAAATGATGGCGAAGAAAAAACTTCGTCTGGAATGGAGGCCCATTCTGAGCAGGTAGAGTCACTCATTGCTGAGATAAATGATGCCAATGAGGAGGACTTACAGGAGGTAATAGGGAAACTAGTAAAAGAATGGACCAATTGGGAGGAAGAAAAGTCATCGATATTGCCTGAAAAGTATCGGGATGATTTGTTGGAAGAAATGCCGGTGCGTAAAATTGAGTTGCATACCATTTTGCATACACGTAGTATTGCCTCTTTACAGATTACCCTTGGGTTGAGCAATTGGGCAGCATTGGCCCCTTATTACTCTATCAATCAACCTGATTGGGTGATTTCGGTACAATACCCTTTTGACAAAGAGAACATTAAAGTAATTTCTCAGGTACAAGGCACCATTGGGTTATCGGGTATTCAAGTACCTTTTGTGGCACAGGCTCCTGAATTTGAGTTAATAGCTGATTGGGAAACTGAACATAATCTGGAGGCTTCTGATTTGATTTTGGATTATAGCGAAACTTCAGATGTACCCTTGCCTGGAAGCCTGCCTAATTTCTCAGTGACTCGTCTGGAATTGCGTATTGTGCCTTTGAGCGGAGAGTTTTATGTGACAGCTCATTCTGCCAATTCCTGGGAAATAGAAGTAGTGGCGGGAAGAACCCTTGAACTCAAAAATATAGGTTTAACCATCAACCGAGTAACCAAAGGAGACGACTTAAAAGTGGTGATGAATTTCTTTGGGTTTGTACTAAACGATGATACCAACATTCGCTTGATTGCCAATCGTAAAGAGGGCAATTGGGTATTTGATGCAGACCAAGATTTTACGCACCAGTTACCTTCGTTGCGTCAGTTGATCAGTTACTTTGACGATGACTGGAAAAACGAAATGCCCCAAAGTTTGTCAGGGTTGAGCAATGAGTTGGTGTTGAAAAATATGGAAATCAACCTAGGGTTGGAAAAAGAATACAACCTCTTGATTGGTTCGCAATCGGGCTGGGCATTGGATGGATTTTTACCCACAGTAGTGCCTTTTGGTATCCAAAACCTGGAAATAGGTGTCGCCAAAAAGGTAGATGAAGAAATTAGTGGACATCTTTCAGGAGAGTTTGATTTAGGCAAAAAGATTTTCTTCCCATTGATTTTTGCTTTGCCTTTTGACGAGAAAAACTACTTATTTTCATTGGTACACTTCAACGAAGACGTATCTACTCCTCAATTTAGTGATTTGTTGGCATTGGCGAATCCTGCTTGGGAAAACCTACTACCCGAAGCATTGCAGAATTTGGATGCCGAAAATATGATCGAGATTCTGAATTTTCAATTGCTGTATCTGGAAGACAACGGAGACATTCCAGAAAAAACCTTTATTATGGAAATAGGTACTACGCAGCAATGGGAAGGGTGGACTTTGATTGAAAATACCAACATGACGATTGATCGGGTGGGGCTTAGGTTATTCCGCACCACCAACGATTTGAATAGCGAGTTTGAAACCCGACTTTTTGGCAACTTACCGATTGGTTCGGGAGCTATTTCGGTAATAGTGCCAGTACCTTTTGAAAACGAAAGCCAAATTCAACTGGATGAGGTACTTGAGCAACCTACGATTCAGGAAGTAATCGCGTGGATTGATCCAACCTTAGTAAGTGAGCTTCCAGAGCAAATCACTTCATTGGATAAAAATTATATTTTAAAAAGCATTGAGTATCCGTATCAAAACGAAAATGCTCAGTTACGCATTACCATTACTAGCCAAGAAGATTGGGAGGGCTGGACGCTGACCGAAGATCCAATGGCGCTGCGTTTGAACGCATTTGAGTTGGAATTGATCAGTGGAAAGAATGGAGGACAGGCTTTGGTAGCTGGTTCACTGGAAGTATTTGGGCAAGAAGCCCAGCTTCGTTTACCGATTTCGGCCAACGAATCAACACAAATTGCAGCAATAGAAATCACCGGTGTTTATCAGTTGGGTGATGTGTTGTGTAATTTGTTTGACAATGTACAAGTGCCAGACGTCCTCAAAAATCTGGCGATTCATAAATTTAAGTTACAGTATCATTTGGCCGACCAAACATTGCTACTAGGTGGAATTACGGGCCAAATAGAACTAGAAGGTATCAATACCTTTAAAGATACATCGTTTAGCGGGCAGCTTAGTCCTGGTATCAAGCCAAGTCTTCGTTTGCAAGGGAAACTATACGGATACGATTATGAAACCTATTACCCTTTCCGCTTTTTATTGCCTTATGGACAGTCAGATGGCTTGACATTACCATTTATTGGAGTGGTGGATGATGAGCATTATCCAGAAGAACATCGCCTAAACGGTATAGAAGCTGCGCACAATATGAGTGAGATCAATGCGGATGTTACCAATATTGCATTTATGCTCAAAAGAGCTCCTTATCAAAAAAATGTGGGTGAAGTAGCACAAATCATTCGTGAAAACACGCAATATGTATCACTGGCGGCAATCCAAAGAGGCGTAGTGGCAGCTTTCCCTGAATATAAAGACCCGCAAAAACTCATTGATTTATTTACTTCGTTGAAGGCTTCTAATGGAGAAGCTTACTATACCACCCAGGAGGTGATTGAAGGACTGCTTGAGGAGGGATCGGCCATAGAAGCTGGACAGATTGCTAAAATGCTCAAAACCTATAAAGATGATCCGATCGAGGTAGCGGGTATTTTGAAAGATTCTATCGGTAAAAATACGGCCAGTGACGATCCATCTACCGTAGCAAGACAGCTAGTGAAGGCAATGAGCGAAGCCGAATATGAACTGCCTGCGATTACAGCTGCTTTGCAACTTAATTTTGGCGATGTATCGGTAGATGAGCAAACCGATTTTTACGTAAAAGCGCTGAAAGATACTTATGAAGTAGAGGAGATGGCCAAGTCGGTCTATCAGCTCTCTCAGCGTAAGCTTACTTGCGATGCATTGGCCTCGGCTATGTATGACTCTAACTATGAGTTGGTAGACATCGCTCAGGGTATCAAATATGGGTTTGAGACTTCGGTATTGAAAGAACACTTGCCTTCTAAGGTAGTCAAAGGATTGAAATCACTCAAAAAAGATTTCATTACCATCAGTACAGTACTTCCCAGGGTGTTTGATGATTTTGAGGCTGTAAATTTGGCCAGTGCACTCAAAATGAATTATTTCAACGCACAGGATGCTTCGTTGGCAATCAAATATTTGTGGAATACGATAGAAACCAAGGAATTGGTAGACTCGCTTAAAAATGCACGCTATTCGTTATCTGCAGTCTTGTTATCCTTACTTGATTTGAGCGATATTGCCAATAAATTGCAACAAGCCCAAAGTTCTCATCGAGATATTGCCGATGCCTTGCGTACAGTGGGCGTAAGCGCCAACAAAGCCAGTCTGGCATTGATTGAGTACTTCCCGGAGATCAATACTCCAGCAGACTTAGTCAATGTATTGCAACAAGGTGGATACACTACTCAACAGGCCCAAGGAGCGGTACTTTTGCTGAGAAAATTAGGAAAGTTTGAAGAGGAAGAATAGACCAAGCGCTGATTGGTTTTAGCATATTTTAAGGGGACTGCATCAAAACAATGAGGTGGTCCCTTTTTTAATAGATATTTGTCTATCTTGAGGCCAATCATTTACATTCCTCGAACTAAACATTTTCCTATGTCATTTTCTTCATCGAGTACTTACACTTTTCCAAATACATTGGTACAGGCTAGTTTTTTACCAGCTGCCCCTGGCACTTCTTTTAGTCCTATATTTTATGGAAATGGCCAACCTGGTAACTGTATGGGATCGGTGAATGCCGGCAATTCGTACCTACTTTATGTCGACGGATCTGGAATTAATGCGGCATTTAGGCATAATTTGATCAGGGCGCACCAAGACACCGATACTTATACGGGAATACACCAGAGTTTGTATAGCCATGCGGCTACTGGTACTGCTCATCGAGATATTTTCGCCCCTAATGACCCATTACAATATGCAGCTGTTTGGCGTCCGCTCAATAACACCACCTTTTTTGGGATGGATGGTACCGTGTTTATCGATGTGTTTAAGCCTGGCTTGTGTCCTTACAGCAACCCAAACAATTATGCAATGATTTATATTACCCCACCAGATGGCAATCGGCCTGAGTACGCAACTGATGCGATGTTTTTGGATGCGGTGGAACAAATGGCGGTGAATTTGATTATGGCAGTAGCCAGTTTTAATAAAACTACCCTGACAAATCATAATTTGTCTGATATTGAGGTAATCCGTACTTGTATGTATAGTAGCAATATCTATATGAAAGCCGGAGTAACCATTGGAGAGGTTGCTAAACGAGTGTATGCGGGATTTGCCAGCCAATTGGCCAAAGATGCTACTGGTATTCATTTGGTGGAATTTGAAAATGCTGATGGTGGTTTTGATGTGATTAAACCATTTTTTTAGGAGTGATTGTAGCATCTATTGACACAGGATTCATTCTGAATTTTTTATTAATAAATATGCAATTGAGCTATTGTTTAAGTTTTTGATAACCAAGAGTTTTAAAAAATCTTGAACATTACCGCCTTTCAGTTCGCCTTAGTTTGTGGGCGTTAAGAACTTGTGAAGTGAAGCCGTTAAAAAATGATCACTGA